>NZ_JBEZKB010000005.1:0-363265 GCF_040651475.1 Streptomyces sp. NPDC048442 | reverse complement strand
GCCGGGGCGCCAGGACAGCTGGTAGAGGTCGTCGGCGCCGGATTCCGCCGCGTCGCCTCCGGGCGGCGTGCCGTCGGCCGGGGGAACTGCGCGACCAGCCACGACGCACCCGCACGACGACCAACCGGCCCGCACGCCCACCGCCCCGCGCCCAACCGGCCCGCACCTGCGCAACACCCACCGCCCACCGCCCCGCGCCCAAGCGGCCCGCGCACAAGCGCCCCTCAGTCGACCCGTCGAGGCCCCCGCCGGAGACCCCTCACCCGTACCTCCGCCGGCAAGCTCCCCGCGCGTACCGAATCACGGGCCCTGCTCACTCCCACTCCCACGATGTCCGCAACCGCCGTCGCCGGGGCGGCAGTCGGCCCGAGCAGCAGGCCGATCCGTACCCGGGGTGCGTCCTGACGGCCCGTCAGGGAGACATCGGCCCGTGCGACCCCTTCCAGCGCCTCCGCCTCCTCCCGGAGGACCCGCTCCAGCGCCCTCCCCCGCAACAGCACCTGTCCCGCCCCGCCGTCGCCGGGGATCCGGACCACTCCCAGCCGCTTCCTCCGCACCTGCGCCAACAGCCACCACAGCGCCAGCAGCACGCACACCACCAGCACCGCCACGACCACCGGCCACCACCAGCCCGCGTCCCTCCACCGGGTCCGGTCCGCCGTGCTCAGCAGTACGTCGTCGCGGCCCGCGAAGGGCCACCACGACGGAACCCCGACGCCCAGCCCCGCCGTCAGCGCCGCACCGCCCACTCCGACGAGAATCAGCCCCAGTACTCCCAACAGCACCCTGTTCACCGGATTCCGCATGGGCCGTTCACCCCTTTCCGCCCTCCACACGTTCCACCCGCACCGCGAGGCCCGGCTCGCGGGCCAGTCCCAGCTCATCGATGCCGCGCCGCATCGCCTCGCCCAAGTCCTCCCGCACGTCGGCCAGTTCGCGGAAGTGCGAGACCGCCCGTACGGTGACCCTGCCGCGTCCCACCCGAACCCGCGCCCCCTGCACCCCCGGCACCTCCATGGCCCGGTCACGGAGCGCGAGTGCCGCCGCGCTCCGTTCGAGCCCGGCCCGCACCTCCCCGCCCCCGGTGCCTTCCTCGCGCATGGGCAGCAGCTGCCTCAGCCCCGGTGTCACGGCGAGCACCACCAGCCACAGGCCGAGCGCTACCGCCAGGCCCGCGCCGACCTGTATCCACACCTGATCCAGCGGACGCTCCGCCAGGGCTTTCGCGAGCTCGCGGCGCCAGCGCATGCCGGGGCGCCCGGACCGTACCGCCAGTACGTCGTACAGCAGCAGCCCCGCCGCGCCGAGCAGTACCGCGGCCACCACCCCTGCCGGGATCCGGCGCGCGGACCAGAACCGCTTCCGGCGCGCGGAACCGCTCCGCGCGGCCGGACTCCGTTCCGCCTCCAGCGTGGGCACGTGCTCGCTCACCGCGTCCTCCTGCTCTCGGGGTCCGCCCGGTACAGCCGCTCGACCAGCACCGTCACCTCCGGCACCGTCATGCCCGTCAACTCGCCCACCCGGTCGGTGACTTGGCGGCGTACTAGGGCACACTGGCCGCCAATGTCGGACGGGTAGCCGAGCTCAAGACCGATCCACACCCGTGCCGCAGGACCGTGCACGGTCACCTCGGCGTGCGGCGCCCGGCCGCCCTCGGGCGGCGCGTCGAGCACTTCCCGCGCCGCCCGCGCGGCGATCTTCGCGACGACCCGGTCCGCGATCCGGGTGGCGCCCCGCTCGGCGGCGGGGACCACCGCCCGGGGCGCCGGGGCCACCGAGGTCACCGCGGCCGGGTCCGGGGCCGGTCGTCACGGTCGCCGCGGTCCCGGGGGCGGAAGAGCTCGCCGGGGTCCAGGTCGCCGTCGAGGTACCGGCCGGCCACGAAGCCGATCAGTCCCAGCGCCGCGACGACCACGAACGCTCCGAACCCGCCGAAGTACCCGGCGAACCCGAGCGCGATGCCGGCCGCCAGGCCGACCACAGACAGACTCATCGAACCGCCCTCACTCTCGTGTTCCCGCACCGCTCCGACGGCCTCATTGGAGCTTCTGCTCCGGCTCGTCGTCCTCCTCGTCGGGCAGCTTCACGTCGCCGACCGCGATGTTGACCTCGACGACTTCGAGGCCCGTCATCCGCTCGACGGCGGAGATCACGTTCTCTCGCACCGCCATGGCGACGTCGGCGATCGAGACGCCGTACTCGACGACGATGTCCAGGTCGAGGGCCGTCTGCACCTCGCCGACCTCGGCCTTCACGCCGCGGCTCACGGATTTGGTGCTGCCGCCCGGCACCCGGTCGCGGACCGCGCCGAAGGTGCGGGAGAGGCCGCCGCCCATCGCATGGACGCCGACCACGTCGCGGGCGGCGAGCCCGGCGATCTTCTCGACGACGCCGTCCGCGATGGTGGTGCGTCCACGGGTCGCCGGGTCTCCGCCGCCGCGTTGCGGGGTACTTGCCCCGGGTGCGGCACCCGTCCCCGTGCGTGACAGGTCCTTCTCCGGGCCTCCGGAGCGGATGTTGCGCTGTTGTTCGGTGTCAGCCATCGCCGTTCGTCCCTTTCCGGGGGGTACGCGGTACTGGACTCCGTTGCCACATTAAGTCCGGTTACCCGATGCCGCGCCGTGGATGCGGCAGGCTGGACCCATGGCATCCACAGCACCCACGACGCCCGACGGCGGTTGGACGCAGGCGGTACGGCAGCGGCTGGGCCTGGGCAGACTGCTGCCCCTGGGCACCCGGACGGACGGCTGCTGGCTCGCGGAACGGGCGGCGGACGCCGTACTGCGCCGGGCCGGAAAGGACGTGGCGGGAGTGCGTCTCGGCGCACTCCGGGTGGGTCCCGCCGACCCGGACGGCGTACGGGACTCGCCCGCCGTGCCGCCTCCACCGGGCGCACTGCCGCCCGGACCGCTCCGTATCGAGGCGGAGTTCGAGGCCTCGCCCCGGGAGCCGATTCCGTACGCGGCGAACCGGCTGCGGTCGGCGCTGTTCACGGCCGCCGAGGACCGTCTCGGCCTGGCCGTGGCCGAGGTGGACCTCCGAGTCACGGGGCTGCTGGGCGAGGCGCTGGGCGGCGTACGGGAAAAACCTGACCCCACTGACCCACCCGGGCGACAGCCGGCCGGCACACCCGGGAACGACACAAGCCCCGAGGCCCTCGCCGCCCGCGCCGCCACCGCCGTCCCCGGCGTGGCCCGCCTGACCTCCGTGCTCGGCGCCCCGGTGCACTACGACACGGCGATCCCCGGCCACCACGTCCTCGTAGAGGTGGCGGTGACCGGGGAGAACCCTGCACGGGAGGTGGCCCTGGCGGTCCGCGCCGCGGTGGCGGACGCAGTGCCGGGCCACCCGTCGGTGGCCGTACTGGTCACGGACGTGACGTACGAACCGGTGTGACGTACGAACCGGTGTGACGTACGAGAAGTGAAGGGCTGGGGGCGCGCGATCAGTCGGAGATCCCCGCGAGGTCCCGCAGCCTGCGCCCCTGCGCCGCACGCTCCGCGCTGCGCTGCTGCTCGTACGTACGGTCCGAGGCACCCTGCAGCAGCGCCTTCGTCTCGATGACGGCGTCGCGCGGGGCGGCCAGGAGGGCAGCGGTCAGGTCCCGCACCGCGCCGTCGAGTTCGTCGCCCGGCACGACGAGGTTGGCGAGGCCGATGCGCTCGGCCTCCGCCGCGTGGACGAAGCGGCCGGTGGCGCAGATCTCCAGCGCGCGGGCGTACCCGACAAGGCCGGTCAGCGGGTGCGTACCGGTGAGGTCGGGCACCAGGCCCAGGCTGGTCTCGCGCATGGCGAACTGCACGTCCTCGGCGACGACCCGCAGGTCACAGGCGAGGGCGAGCTGGAAGCCGGCACCGATCGCATGGCCCTGGACCGCGGCGATGCTGATGATGTCGGCCCGCCGCCACCAGGTGAAAGCCTCCTGGTACGCGGCGATTTCCGCGTCGAGGTCCGCATCGGAACCACGCGCGAGGTCGAGGAAGGACGGCTCACCGTCGAAGCCTTCCGGGGTGAACGCCTGCCGGTCGAGGCCCGCGGAGAAGGATTTGCCCTCTCCGCGCAGCACGACCACCCGGACGGATCCGGGCAACGCCTTCCCGGCCTCCGTCAACGCCCGCCACAGAGCGGGGGATTGGGCGTTGCGCTTGGCCGGGTTGGCCAGGGTCACCGTGGCTACGGCGTCCTCGACGGTGAGTTGCACGCCGTCTTTGTCGAGTACGGGGTCGAGCGAAGCCATGGGGTGCCTCCGGTTGGGTTACGGTGCCGTCACCACTTAAGTGACTGCACAGTAACCACCCGGCGAACCGTGTCCACGACCGACCCCGCACCGACCACGTACTCGCACCGCTGGGTGCGCGTACGGGTACAGCCAGGTACAGCTGGAAACGTGACTGTCAGGCTGGACGGCTGTCAGGCCGTGGCCTTCTTGCCGCGTGTAGCTCCGCCGCGTCCCCGCAGCGTCACTCCGGACTCACTCAGCATCCGGTGGACGAATCCGTAGGAGCGGCCGGTTTCTTCGGCCAACGCCCGGATGCTCGCACCGGAGTCGTACTTCTTCTTCAGGTCTGCCGCGAGCTTGTCGCGCGCGGCGCCGGTTACCCGGCTGCCCTTCTTCAGAGTCTCGGCCACCCGTGCCTCCTCAAGGAAGTGCGCTCTGGACTTCTCATGATCACCCCTTCCCGCCTTCCTGGCCACCCATTCGGCAAGGTCCGTACAACAAGGTTCGCCGCGGAGGAAGTGACAGCCGCCGCCGGAATTCCGAATTCCGCGTGTCCTTCGCCATACCGGAATCCGGGCACCGGAAGGAATCACCAGGTCAGCGCCGTAAAACGATCAGTGAACGCCGAAGGCCCGCCCCATGACAGGGCGGGCCTCAGTGCGGGGTGTGACGCGCCGGGGTACGAGAGGCACTCACTCAGATGAAGGATCACGCGTAGGCCGAATGATCCAGTCGAAGTGGATCAGTCAGGGGCCGTCGAACGGGGCGACTGCCTGGTCCTTTGCCCCCGGGATATGCCAGGGCCACGGAGCCGCGGGAGTGGTGGTGCCGGTGGTGCGGTGCGCCTATGCCAGCGCCACGAGGTCCGCGTAGTCCGGGCCCCACAGGTCCTCGACACCGTCGGGGAGCAGGATGATCCGCTCGGGCTCCAGCGCGTGGACGGCGCCCTCGTCGTGCGTGACGAGGATGACGGCGCCCTTGTACGTACGGAGGGCGCCGAGGATCTCCTCGCGGCTGGCCGGGTCGAGGTTGTTGGTGGGCTCGTCGAGGAGCAGGACGTTGGCGGACGAGACGACCAGGGTGGCGAGCGCCAGACGGGTCTTCTCGCCGCCGGAGAGGACCCCGGCCGGCTTGTCGACGTCGTCGCCGGAGAAGAGGAACGAGCCGAGCGTCTTGCGCACCTCGACCAGGTCCAGGTCGGGGGCGGAGGAGCGCATGTTCTCCAGGACCGTGCGGTCCGGGTCGAGCGTCTCGTGCTCCTGGGCGTAGTAGCCCATCTTGAGGCCGTGGCCCTCGATGACCTTTCCGGTGTCGGGCTCCTCGGCGCCCGCCAGCAGCTTCAGCAGCGTCGTCTTGCCGGCGCCGTTGAGGCCGAGGATGACGACGCGGGAGCCCTTGTCGACGGCCAGGTCGACGTCGGTGAAGATCTCCAGGGAGCCGTACGACTTGGACAGGCCCTCCGCCATCAGCGGGGTCTTGCCGCAGGGCGCGGGGTCCGGGAAGCGCAGCTTGGCGACCTTGTCGGAGACCCGGACGGCGTCCAGGCCCGCGAGCAGGCGGTCGGCGCGCTTGGCCATGTTCTGTGCGGCGACCGTCTTGGTGGCCTTGGCGCGCATCTTGTCGGCCTGCGTGTGGAGGACCTTGGCCGTCTTCTCCGCGTTCTGCCGCTCGCGCTTGCGGCGCTTCTCGTCCGCCTCGCGCTGCTGCTGGTAGAGCTTCCAGCCCATGTTGTAGACGTCGATGGTGGCGCGGTTGGCATCCAGGTAGAAGACCTTGTTGACGACCGTCTCGACGAGCTCGACATCGTGGGAGATCACGATGAAGCCGCCGCGGTAGCTCTTCAGGTAGTCGCGCAGCCAGACGATGGAGTCGGCGTCGAGGTGGTTGGTCGGCTCGTCGAGGAGCAGGGTGTCGGCGTCCGAGAAGAGGATGCGGGCGAGCTCGACGCGGCGGCGCTGACCGCCGGAGAGGGTGTGCAGCGGCTGGCCGAGCACCCGGTCGGGCAGTCCGAGGGCGGCGGCGATGGTGGCGGCCTCGGCCTCGGCGGCGTACCCGCCCTTGGTGAGGAACTCCGTCTCCAGGCGCTCGTACTTCTTCATCGCCTTTTCGCGGGTGGCGCCCTGTCCGGTGGCCATCTTCTGCTCGTTCTCGCGCATCTTGCGCAGTACGGAGTCGAGGTCGCGGGCGGACAGGATGCGGTCCTTGGCGAGGACGTCGAGGTCGCCGGTGCGGGGGTCCTGCGGGAGGTAGCCGACCTCGCCGGAGTGGGAGATGGTGCCGCCGGCCGGGATGCCTTCGCCTGCGAGGCACTTGGTGAGGGTGGTCTTGCCCGCGCCGTTGCGGCCGACGAGGCCGATGCGGTCGCCCTTGGCGATGCGGAAGGACGCGTTCTCGATGAGGATGCGGGCGCCGGCGCGCAGCTCGATGCCGGAGGCGGTGATCACGGAAAAACTCCTGTGCGGGGTTGGACGGCGGAAGTTTTGACAGGCGGGGAGGTTTACTTCTTCAACGCCGCTTAATGCGCAAGGAGAGATGCCATACGGCCCAGTCTAACGGGCGTTCGCAACCTGGTTTCGGGGCCCGGCTCCCCGGGGTGCGCGGCCGTTGCCGAGCGGTGTGCGGTCCGGGGTGACGCGGCCGAGGGCGTCGACGGGAACGACCTGGTCGGTCCAGGCGGCGGGCTCGGGGCAGGGCTGCGCGACGAGGAGCGTACGGGCGGTGCGTACGACCCGGTCGGCGGCGAAGGCGCAGCCGGGCCTGGCGAGCAGTACCCATCGGAGGTCGCCGTCCGCGGTGCGGTACCCGGCGATGTGCCGCGGGGTGACCACGGCGAGCATCTCGGCGGCCGGATCGAGGGGCCGCAGGACGCCTGCCGCGCGGCCGTCGAAGTCGGGGATGGCCCGGTGCCAGCGGATCGCCCGGCCGTCGGCGCGGACGGTGTCGGTGACCAGGCCGTCGCTCCAGAGCGTGAAGGCGTGGCCGGGGGCCGGGTGCACGGCGAGGGGGTGGTGCCCCGTGCGGGCGTACGTCCAGCGGTGGCGTCCGGTGGTCCTGTCGTACGCCCCGACGGCCCGCTTGCCGATCCGGAGTACGGGATCCGCGGCCGGGCCCCGCGCATGGACGGTGAGACGGTCGCCGTAGGGGGCCGGGCGGGCGTGGTGGGCCGCGGTGAGGAGGGGGAGGGCGAGGGCTGCCGCGAGGACCGGGAGGAGCAGCCGGGCGGTGCGGCTGGCAAGGCGGCGAGCGGGGCGGCGGCCGGCCGGGACGGTCATCGGTACGGGTTCCCCCTTGTGCTGCCGCTGCCCCCAGGAGCGGGGCGGGCCGGGCTCAGAACGTATCGGCGCGGGAGCGGGCGCGGGGCCGGGTCGGGGCGACACGGCGGACGGTCCGGGGCCGGTCCCCCGTTCGGCGGTGACCCCGTAGCACCGGAAAGTGGGGCGTAAGCGGATGAATGGGCTGATACTCGGCACAGGGCGACGGACCGCCGTCGCCCGGCCGGCTCCGCCCCTCCGACCGGCGGGGCGGCCGGCCGAGGCAGCGGAAGCAGAGGGTGGTGCGGCCCCGTGCAGTTCGACGACGACGCCAATCTGGACAGCTCGGAGGTCCGGGACGTGCGCGGCAGCCGCATTCCCGGCGGGAAGGCCACGATCGGCGGAGGCATCGTCGGCTTCATCGCACTGGTGATGGGGGTGTTGTTCGGGGTGGGCCCGGAGCAGCTGGGGCTCTCCTCGGGCGACGAGGAGCCCGCGACGTCCGCCTCCTCGCAGGCGCAGGTGCAGCAGAGCTGCCGGACCGGGCGGGACGCGAACACCAAGGACGACTGCCGGATCCTCGGTGTGGTCAACAGCGTGCAGGACTTCTGGCGGCAGGAGTTCGCGCGGCGGGGCGCGCAGTACTCGCCCGCACGGACGGTGCTCTTCACCGATCGGGTCTCCACCGCGTGCGGTGCGGCCACCTCGGCGGTCGGCCCCTTCTACTGCCCCGGTGACAAGCAGGTCTATCTGGACCTGGGCTTCTTCAACGAGCTGCGGACGAAGTTCGGCTCCAGCGGCGGGCCCTTCGCGCAGGCGTACGTCGTTGCGCACGAGTACGGGCACCACATCCAGAACAGGATGGGCACCCTGGCCCGCTCGCAGGACGGGCGGCAGGGCGCGAACAGCAACGCGGTGCGCGTGGAGCTCCAGGCCGATTGCTACGCCGGGGTGTGGGCGCGGCACGCGACGCGTACGCCGGACGAGAAGACCGGAAAGCCGCTGATCACCCAGCTCTCGGAGGCGGACATCCGGGACGGGCTCGACGCGGCGGCAGCGGTCGGCGACGACCGGATCCAGGAGAAGTTCCAGGGGCGGGTGACGCCGGAGAGCTGGACGCACGGGTCGGCGGCGCAGCGCCAGCAGTGGTTCTACACCGGCTTCAAGACGGGCGACATGGCGCGGTGCAACACCTTCCGCTGAGCCATTGAGCCGCTGGGTGCGGGGCTGCTGGGGGGCTGCTGGGTGTGGGGCTGCCGGGCTGTTGGTCTGCTGGGCCGTTAAGCCCCGCTTGGCGGCATTCGCGCTGGTCAGGGGCGATTGTCAGACCCCCCTGCAAGACTGTGTCGTGGGTCACAGAGTGCGGCCCGTTCGGATCGAGGGGTGAGTGACATGACAGAAGCAACGACCGGCGCACCGAGCGTGTACCCGGCCCTGCTGTACCGGGACGCGAAGGCCGCCATGGTGATCCTGACCGAGGCCTTCGGCTTCAAGAAGGACGCGGTGTACGAGGGCGAGGGCGACCGGATCGAGCACGCGGAGCTGAGTTACGGCAATGGCTCGGTGATGCTGGGCAGCAAGGGCCGGGGCGGCGAGTTCGACAAGGTGATGGCGGACGCCGGCCCGACGAGCGTCTACATCGTCGTGACGGACACGGACGCCCACCACAAGCACGCCGTGGAGTACGGGGCGGCGCTCGGGGTGGAGATCCTGATGCCGCCCACGGACCAGGACTACGGCTCCCGCGACTACATGGCCAAGGACGCCGAGGGCAACGTCTGGTCCTTCGGGACGTACGTACCGGGGTCCCACGGCTGAGCCCCCGGCAAGTCCCTGACCACGCCCCCGGGCAAGTACCTGACCACGCCCCCGGCAAGTCCCTGACTACGCCCCGCCGGTGTGCACCTGGAACGCCGCGCGGCGCACGGCCTTCGCGAGGGCCGGGTCGGGGTGGGCGGCGGCGAGCGCGACCAGGACCTGCACGGTGCGCGGGTGGCCCACCGCACGGACCTCGTCGAGCAGGGCCGGGACCGTGCCCTGGACCGCCGATTCCAGGTGGCGGACCAGCAGCTCGCTCTCGCCGTGGTCGGCGACGGCCGCCGCGGTGTCCACCCAGAGCCAGGTGGACTCCTCGCGGGTGAGCAGGTCGTGGGCGTCCTCGGGGTCGGTGCCCTCGTGCTCGGCGAGCCAGAGCAGGGCGTACGGGCGCAGGGCGAGCTCGTCGGCGGCAGCGCGCACCTCGGCCTCGGCGGGGGCGCCGACCACGCGCAGTGCCTCGAAGGCGAGGCCGCGGAGCAGGGCGTCCTCGCCCCGGGCCACTTCGAGGAGTTCGAGGACGGCGGTGCCTACGGTGCGGGCGGCCAGCCAGGCGCGGTACTCGGCGCGGGCCGGGCCCGGGGTGAGACGGGCGCAGCCGCCGAGCATGGCGTCGGCGGACTGCTCGATGTTCCCGGCGGGGCTCTGCGCGGCGACGCAGATCTGCTCCAGCTTGACCCAGACCGCCCAGCTGCCGAGGGGGGTCAGGGTGGCCTGGCCCTCGCCGAGGGTCAGCGCACCGACGGAGGCGAGGCCCGCGAGGACCCAGCCGAGGAGGAGGGAGAGGGGTACGGGATCGGAGTGCGGCGCGGTCTGCGCGGGGATGCCGTGCAGGTTGGGCGGTACCTCGCAGCGCTCCTCGTGCAGTTCGGCGACGCGCTGTTCCAGCAGGTCGAGCAGGGCCGGTACGAGAACGGGGCCGGCCGAGAGCTGAAGGAGGGAGAGCACCTGGGGGACGGACTCCACGACCTCCGCCACGGTGACCGGGGCGATGCCCTCGGGCGCGGGGTGGACGATCGACCAGGCGTCGAAGAGGGCGACCCAGCCGCGCAGCACCGCGGCGTCGTCGCGGTCCCAGGCGCGCAGCCGCCAGCCCGAGCGGGCGTTGGCGCCGTGGATCTCGACGAGACCGGCGAGGCGGGCGCGGTCCCAGCCCGCGCGGACCTGAGCCTCGCTCAGGCGCAGTGCCTCGGCGGCGCGTTCGGCGGACGCGTCGGAGAGCGTGCCGGCCTGGCCGGGCCGGGGTGCGGCGCCACGGGCGCGCTCGGTGTCGGCCCAGCGGGCGATGCGGGCGGCGTCGGCGAGCACCTCCCTGGCGTGACGGGCCAGTTCTGCCTGGGCGGGAGTCCCCTCGGGGGGACGCGGGGCCGGGCGGGTACGCCGGTTCGTCACGGCCCGTCGGGCTGTGGCGAGGGGTCGCGGGCGGACAAGTCGGAGCCTGGAGTCGCGCGGTGTACGGGACGTCACGTGGAGCAGTGTCTCCGCTGACTGCCCGAAAGCCCAAACGGAATGCCGCGCGCCGCCCCCGGCGGGCCTCGATTTCTGCTAAGTGGGCTCCACCGGGGGCTGCGCGGGCCGCATCGGCGGGCTACATCAGCGGGGTGAGGAACCTGCGGAGGGCTTCCTCGTAGGCGGCCGGGTCGGCGTTCCACATCGCGGCGTGCGACGCGTCCGGCACGGTGTGCAGGGTGACCAGGTCCGGGCGGGCGGCGGCCAGTGCGCGGGAGGGCCCCCACGGGGCGACCGTGTCGCCCGGTCCGTGGAAGATCAGCGCGGGGACGCGCAGCCCGTTCGGGTCGGCGGCCTCGCGGAGCCGGTCGCCGTGCGGTCCCGTGCTGCCCTGTGCGGCCCGGACGGCGAGCGGCAGCAGCGCGGCCGGGGTGCGCCGGGCGGCGGCCAGTGCGCGGACGGTCGCCTCCCAGTCGAGCACCGGGGAGTCGAGGACGAGTCCGCAGACGAGGTGGCGGACCGCGGAGGAGGTGGCGGCGTGCACGGCCATCGCGGCTCCGGTGGACCAGCCGTACAGGATGATCCGCTCGGCGCCCTGGCGCACGGCGTGCCGGATCGCGGCGTCCAGGTCGCGCCACTCCGAGTCGCCGAGGTGGCCGAGGCCGTCCGGGGAGCGGGGCGCGCCGGGGTCGCCGCGGTAGCCGAGGTCGAGTACCGGGAGGCGGTAGCGGTGCAGGAGCCCCATGACGTTCAGCGGGTGCTCGCGGGTGGTGCCCAGGCCGTGCACGGCGATCACCCAGGTGGTGCGGGAGCCGGGTACGAACCAGGCGGGCAGCGTCCCGAGCTCGCCCATGACCTCGACGTCCTCGAAGTCGAGGCCGAGCGCGCTCTTCGGGTCGCCGGTGTGGATCTGCGGGGTCAGCCGGACCTTCGCGCCCGGTTCCAGGGAGCCTTGGGTGACCCGCTCCAGGCGGCGGACGACCGTGTGCGCCTCGTGCGGCACGGCGTTCAGGACGGGGCCGACGACGGCGTGGACTGCCGCGCCCTCCGGTCCCGCGCCTTCCAGTCCGTACGTACCGGTCCTGAGCGTGGCGAGGCCGCGGGTCAGGGTGACCTGTCCTGGCTCCGTGGCATGCACGGTGACGCGGGGGCCGCTGGGCGTCGGCCGGCCGGGCGGCGCCTTGAGCGCGGCGTCGCCGACGTACCGGGCGGCTGCGACCGCAGCCGCGCCGATGCCGATCAGAGTGGTGACGGCCGCTGCCGCCGCTTTAGCCGGGTGCACCGCTTCAGTGTCCGTACAGCGGGCCGCGACTGCCAGTGGGCGGGGGCCGCCGGTGCGCGGCGGCAGGGGGACTGTGCCGGTTCGGCCCTGCCGTCCGCAGCCCTTCAGCCCTGCTGTCCGTACCCCCGCAGTTGCTGCCCGGCGGCGTCGAGCTGGGCGTCGGACAAAAGGGTCGGCGAGTGGCCGGGGACGGAGGAGGCGGTGAGCCACAGCCGGCACATCCACTCCAGCTGCGCCGTGCGGTCGTAGGCCTGGTCGAGGTAGTGGCCGTAAGTGAGGGTGCCGTGGTTCTGCAGGAGGCAGCCGGTGCGTTCGTGCAGCGCGCGCCGCACGTTCTCGGCCAACTCTTCGGTCCCGTACGTCGCGTAGGGCGCCGTGCGTATCTGGCCCCCCATGGCCGCGGCCATGTAGTGCACCAGGGGCAGCCGGTCGACGAGGGTGGAGACGGCGGTGGCGTGCACGGCGTGGGTGTGCACGACCGCGCCCGCGTCGCTGTTGCGGTAGACGGTGAGGTGCATCGGGAGTTCGGTGGTGGGGGCGAGGTCGCCGAGGACCTGGTTGCCGTCGAGGTCGACGCCGACCGCGTCGCCGGGGCGGAGCCGGTGGTACGGGACGCCGCTCGGGGTGACCAGGATCAGGCCGCCCACCCGTACGGAGACGTTGCCCGACGTGCCGACGACGAGCCCGTCCGCCACCGAACGGCGGGCGGTGTCCACCAGGTCCCGCCAGGCCCGCCCGATCGCGTCCGCCGGTTCCGCCGGTTCCGTCGCGTCCACCGATTCCATCGCGTCCGCCTGTTCCGTCTGCCCCGTCTGTTCCGCCTGTTCCGTCTGTTCCGTCTGTTCCGTCTGTTCCGTCTGTTCCGTCTGTTCCGCCTGTTCCGTCTGTTCCGTCTGTTCCGCCTGTTCCGTCTGTTCCGCCTGTTCCGTCTGCCCCGCCTGTTCCGTCGCCATGTGCCGCATCCTGCCAGTCGGCGGCGGCGCACTGTAGCCCGGAGGCCGGGGCTCCGTAAGTCCCACCGGCCCCCGTTCACCCCTCCTTTGCCGGGATTGGCCGGGATTTACCGGAGATCGACGGGGTTTTGTAGATCTTCCAGTAGCCTCTGCCCTGATTTGTCATGCACGTCGCCATTCCGGGGGGAATCATGGCCCGTGATCACAAACCGTCCCGTCGTCGCGCCCGCCGCCGCGCCCTGACACTGTCGGCCGCGGCCGGCCTCACGGCCACGCTGACCCTGGGGACCACGGTCCTGCTGGGCAGCCCGGACGCGCAGGCCGCAGCCACACCGCGCGGGCACGACGTCTCCAGCCACCAGAAGAACGTCGACTGGCGGAGGGCGAAGCAGAAGGGCGCGACGTTCGTCTACGTCAAGGCCACCGAGTCCCACACCTACCGCAGCCCCTATTTCGCCCAGCAGTACAACGGTTCGCGCCGGGTCGGCATGGCGCGCGGCGCCTACCACTTCGCGCTGCCGCACCAGTCGTCCGGCAAGGCCCAGGCCGCCCACTTCGTACGCAACGGCGGCGGCTGGCGGGCCGACGGCTGGACGCTGCCGCCCGCCGTCGACCTGGAGAACAACCCGTACAAGAAGACCAACAAGAGGAACAACTGCTACGGGCTGAAGCCGGGCCGGATGGTGTCGTGGATCAGGTCCTTCAGCGACGAGGTGCGGCGCAGGGCCGGCCGCCGTCCGGTCATCTACACGACCGCGCTCTGGTGGAACCAGTGCACCGGGAAGAGCCGGGCCTTCGGCGGGAACCACGCGCTGTGGCTGGCGCGTTACAGCTCCTCGCCGGGTGCGCTGCCGGCCGGCTGGTCGTACTGGACCTTCTGGCAGTTCAACAACGCCCGGGGCGCACTTCCGGGTGACCAGAATCTCTTCAACGGGTCGCTCGGCCGGTTGAGTGCGTTCACTCGTCGTTGACTCCCGTGCGAGGACCCGCCCGCGCCGCCGTTCCGGTGAAAGCGGAACGGCGGCGCGGCGTTTCGGGTCACCGGGACGCCCTGCCCAGTTCACCTTCCGTTCACTCGGGTTGCTTACGTTCCAACAGCCACTGACCTCAAACGATTGCCTGGGTAAATGGAACACATCACGCTCCTTCTCGGAATCGTGATCGTCACCGCTCTCGTGTTCGACTTCACGAACGGTTTCCACGACACTGCCAACGCGATGGCCACCACCATCTCGACCGGCGCTCTCAAACCCAAGACGGCGGTGGCCATGTCCGCCGTGCTGAACCTCGTTGGTGCTTTCCTCTCCGTCGAGGTCGCGAAAACGATCTCCGGCGGGCTCATCAACGAGAGCGGCATCACGACAGAAGTGATCTTCGCGGCGCTCGTCGGCGCGATCCTCTGGAACCTGTTGACCTGGCTGATCGGCCTGCCGTCCAGTTCCTCCCACGCACTCTTCGGCGGCCTCATCGGCGCCACCCTGATGTCGGTGGGCACCTCCGGCGTCAACGGCAGCGTCGTCATCACCAAGGTGCTGCTGCCCGCCATCGCCGCGCCGATCGTGGCCGGCATCGCCGCCTACCTGGCGACGCGGCTCACCTTCAAGCTGGCGAGCAAGACCGACGAGAAGGCCACCGCCAAGGGCTACCGGGCGGGCCAGATCGCCTCCGCCGGTCTCGTCTCGCTCGCGCACGGCACCAACGACGCACAGAAGACCATGGGTGTCATCACCCTGGCCCTGGTCACCGGCAACGTGCTGGCGCCCGGCTCCAACCCGCCCCTGTGGGTCATCGTCTCGGCCGGTGTCGCCATCGCCGCCGGTACCTACCTCGGCGGCTGGCGCATCATCCGCACCATGGGCAAGGGGCTCACCGACCTCCGTCCGCCGCAGGGCTTCGCCGCCCAGACCGGCGCCGCGACGGTCATCCTGGCCTCCTCGCACCTCGGCTTCTCCCTCTCCACCACCCAGGTCTGCTCCGGCTCCGTGATGGGCGCGGGCCTCGGCCGCAAGGGCGGCGTGGTCCGCTGGTCGACCGCGACCCGGATGTTCGTCGCCTGGGGTCTGACGCTGCCGGCGGCCGGTCTGGTCGCCGCCGCCGCGGAGTACCTGACGGGTCAGGGCGCCTGGGGCGTCACCGCCGTGGCGGTCCTGCTGGTCGCGGGCTCGGGCCTGATCTACGTCCTGTCGCGCCGCAAGCCGGTCGACCACACCAACGTCACCGCCGACGACCTGGACGCCCCGGCGACGGCCCCGGCAGCGCCCGCGGCCGAGCCCGCGGGCGTCGTCACGACCGCCATGGCGGCGGTCTCCCCTCCCCCGGCCGGTGTGTTCCCGCACGAGGTCACGCACTCCGCCACCGGCGACATAAAGGCCACCCTCCACTCCCCCGCCGAGGCGGCCCGCCCGGCCGCTTCGGTCTAAGGACGCACCCGACATGAACATCGACTGGGCAGCTCTCGGCACCGTCTTCGGTGTCAGTCTCGTGGCCACCGTGGGTCTGGTGGGCCTGTTCACCCTCGGCATCGTGGGCCTCTCCAAGCAGGCGAGCGCCGCCGCTTCGGGCGGCTCCGTGGCCATGGCGCGCACCGGCGCGTACGCCTGCTTCGCGCTGTGCGCGGCGGCCGTGGCGTACGGGATCTTCCTGATCGTCGCCTGAACCCGCGCGTCGTCGGCACCACCCGTCGTCGCCCGCACCACGCTTCACCTCACCGCCCCGTGCCTCGCGCGCGGGGCGGTTCTGCGTACGCCCCCGAGTTCCGCGGAGCGGCGCAGGTCAAGCCCAGGTTGACGGGTGTTCTCGGGGCGTGGTGGACTGCCGGAGCCAATACGGCGGCATGGAGAGGAAGCCGGTGCGAATCCGGCGCGGTCCCGCCACTGTCACGTACCGACCCACCCGGTCGTACGGAAGCCAGGAACTCCCAGCCGCTCGTCACGTCGAACCAGGGCGCGGACCCTGAGTTAAGGACACATCACCATGCCCGGCTGCGGAACCCGCAGTTCAGCCACCCCCTGCCCGAGTCCCGCCCGCGTCTTCGCGTACGGCGCCGCCGCCGGACTCCTCGGCGACCTCCTGCTCGGCGACCCCCGGCGGGGCCACCCCGTCGCCGCTTTCGGACGGGGAGCGGGCGCGGTGGAGCGGATCCTGTGGCGCGACCACCGCGGCTGGGGCGCACTGCACACCCTGGTCTGCGTCGGCGGGGCCGCCGGGGCGGCGGCCGTCGCCGCGCGCGCCGTACGCCGCTCCCCCGTCGCTTCGGTCGCCCTGACCGCCGCCGCCACCTGGTCTGTTGTCGGCGGTACGTCGCTGGGGCGCGAGGCCCGTGCCATCGGCGGAGCCCTCGCCTCCGGTGACCTCGACGTCGCCCGCGAGCGGCTGCCGCACCTGTGCGGGCGGGACCCGCAGGCCCTGGACGGGCAGCAGATGGCACGCGCGGTCGTGGAGTCGGTCGCCGAGAACACCTCGGACGCGGTCGTGGGCGCACTGGTGTGGGGCGCGGTCGGCGGCGTGCCCGGTCTGGTGGCCTTCCGGGCGGTGAACACCCTGGACGCGATGGTCGGCCACAAGTCGGCTCGCCACCGGCGCTACGGGTGGGCCTCGGCCCGCCTCGACGACGTGGCGGGCTGGCCCGGCGCCCGGCTGACGGCCGCGCTGGCCGTGCTCGCCGGGGACGATCCCCGGGGTGCGGTACGGGCCTGGCGCGCGGACGCCGCGAAGCACCCGAGCCCCAACGCGGGGCCGGTGGAGTCCTCGTTCGCCGGCGCCCTGGGCGTCACGCTCGGCGGGACGCTGTCGTACGCGGGACGCGTGGAGCACCGGGCCGTGCTGAACGGGGAGACCGGGCGGCCCGTCGCCGTACCGGACATCGAGCGTGCGGTGCGTTTGTCGCGCCGGGTGAATCTGCTGGCCCTGGCCGTGTGTGCGGCGGGGCGGCTGGCGGCCTCGTACGTGAAGGGACGTAACTCATGAGTGGCGGCGGGCTGTTGGTCGCGGGGACCACGTCGGACGCGGGAAAGAGCGTGGTCACGGCGGGGATCTGCCGGTGGCTGGTGCGGCAGGGGGTGAAGGTCGCCCCGTTCAAGGCGCAGAACATGTCGCTGAACTCGTTCGTGACGCGCGAGGGTGCGGAGATCGGGCGCGCCCAGGCGATGCAGGCGCAGGCGGCGCGGGTCGAGCCGACGGCGCTGATGAACCCGGTGCTGCTCAAGCCGGGCAGCGACAGGTCCAGCCAGGTGGTGCTGCTCGGCAAGCCGGTGGGCGAGATGAGCGCGCGCGGCTTCTTCGGGACGGCGGGCGGGAAGACGTACGGGAAGGGTGTCCAGGGCGGGCACCGGGAGGCGCTGCTCGGGACGGTGACGGAGTGCCTGGCCGAACTGCGCAGCCAGTACGACGCGGTGATCTGCGAGGGGGCCGGGAGTCCCGCCGAGATCAATCTGCGCCGGACCGACATCGTGAACATGGGGATCGCGCGGGCCGCCGACTTCCCGGTGGTGGTGGTCGGGGACATCGACCGGGGCGGGGTCTTCGCGTCGTTCTTCGGTACGACCGCACTGCTGGCCAGGGAGGACCAGCGGCTGGTCGCGGGGTACTTGGTGAACAAGTTCCGCGGTGACGTCTCGCTGCTTGAGCCCGGCCTGGAGATGCTGGAGGGCCTCACCGGGCGCAAGACGTACGGCGTGCTGCCGTTCGCGCACGGGCTGGGCATCGACGAGGAGGACGGGCTGCGGGTGTCGATGCGGGGCGCGGTACGCGAGTCCGTGGTGGCCCCGCCGGTCGGCGAGGACGTACTGCGGGTCGCGGTGTGCGCGGTGCCGCTGATGTCGAACTTCACCGATGTGGACGCGCTGGCCGCCGAGCCGGGTGTGGTCGTGCGTTTCGTGGACCGCGCCGAGGAGTTGGCCGACGCGGACCTGGTGGTCGTGCCGGGAACCCGGGGCACGGTCGGGGCGTTGAAATGGCTGAGGGAGCGGGGGCTCGCGGAGGCGCTGGTACGGCGGGCGGCCGAGGGTCTGCCGGTGCTGGGGATCTGCGGCGGGTTCCAGGTGCTGGGCGAGCACATCGAGGACGAGGTCGAGTCGCGCGCCGGGAGCGTGGACGGTCTTGGGCTGCTGCCGGTGCGGGTGCGGTTCGCGCGGGAGAAGACGTTGGCGCGGCCGGTGGGTGAGGCGCTGGGCGAGACCGTCGCGGGATACGAGATCCATCACGGGGTGGCGGATGTCCTGGGTGGGGAAGCCTTTTTGGACGGGTGTCGGGTGGGTTCCGTCTGGGGGACACACTGGCACGGGTCGCTGGAGAGCGACGCGTTCCGGCGGGCCTTCCTGCGGGAGGTCGCGGCTGCCGCAGGGCGTCGCTTCGTACCCGCGCCCGACACCAGCTTCGAGGCGCTGCGCGAGGAGCAGTTGGACAAGCTCGGCGATCTCATCGAGGAACACGCGGACACCGACGGGCTGTGGCGGCTGATCGAGTCGGGCGCGCCGGTGGGGCTGCCGTTCGTGCCGCCGGGGGTGCCGGAGGGGCGGGGGTGAGCGAGCGCGGGCCGGAGCGAGGGGTTGCGCTCCGCGTGGGGGCCGCCCCCTTGCCCACCCGTCCCGCCCCCGGGGGCGGCCCCGCTGCCCAAGAGGGCTAGCGGTCAAGCCGCGGCCTGGAGACGCTTTTTGTGGAATGGCTATGGAGGTTTCATGAGTACGCCCTACCCCTTTACCGCGATCGTCGGGCAGGACGACCTGCGGCTCGCCCTGCTGCTCAACGCCGTGTCGCCCGCCGTCGGCGGTGTGCTCGTACGGGGTGAGAAGGGCACGGCAAAGTCCACCGCCGTGCGTGCGCTGGCCGCGCTGCTGCCGCAGGTGCCGGTGGTCGCGCACTGCCGGTTCTCCTGCGACCCGGCGGCGCCGGACCCGGCGTGTCCCGACGGGCCGCACGCGCAAGAGCACGGTGTGTCGCGGGACGCGCGGATGGTGGAGCTGCCCGTCGGCGCGTCCGAGGACCGGCTCGTCGGGGCGCTCGACATCGAGCGGGCACTGAGCGAGGGCGTGAAGGCCTTCGAGCCGGGGCTGCTGGCGGATGCCCATCGCGGGATTCTGTATGTGGATGAGGTCAATCTGCTGCATGACCACTTGGTGGACTTGTTGCTGGACGCCGCCGCCATGGGGGCTTCGTACGTCGAGCGGGAGGGTGTGTCCGTGCGGCACGCCGCGCGTTTCCTGCTGGTCGGCACGATGAACCCCGAAGAGGGTGAGCTGCGCCCGCAGTTGCTCGACCGGTTCGGGCTGACCGTGGAGGTGGCCGCCTCGCGCGACACCGACCTGCGGGTCGAGGTGGTCCGGCGGCGGCTCGCGTACGACGACGACCCCGCCGCCTTCACCGCCAAGTGGGCGGGCGAGGAGGCCGATCTGCGCGAGCGCATCGTGGCGGCGCGCGCCCTGCTCCCGCAGGTACGCCTCGGCGACGACGCGCTCCGGCAGATCGCGGCCACCTGCGCCGCCTTCGAGGTCGACGGCATGCGCGCCGACATCGTGATGGCGCGCACCGCGACCGCGCTGGCCGCGTGGGCGGGCAGGGAAGACGTACAGGAAGAGGACGTACGGCAGGCCGCGCTGCTGGCGCTGCCGCACCGGCGGCGGCGCAACCCCTTCGACGCGCCGGGCCTCGACGAGGACAAGCTCGACGAGACGCTGGAGCAGAACAGCCCTCCGGAAGGGGACGGGGGCGGCGGGGACGACGATCCCGATCCCGGTCCTGAGGGGCCCGGTGGCGGCATCCCCCCGCAGAACGACGGTGGCGGGCCCGACGCGCCCGAGCGCGCCGAATCGGAGCAGGGCAGCGCGCCCGAGCCGCCCCAGGAGCAGCCCGAGCAGCAGAGCGCCCCGGCCGGGAAGGGCGGCGGCGAGCAGCCCGCCGCACGGGCCGCCGAGCCGTTCCGCACGAAGATGCTGAGCGTGCCGGGCCTCGGCGAGGGCGCGGCGGGCCGCAGGTCTCGCGCGCGTACCGAGCACGGTCGTACGACAGGGGCGGTACGGCCCCGGGGCGCGCTCACCAAGCTGCATCTGGCAGCCACCGTGCAGGCCGCCGCCCCGCACCAGCACGCGCGTGGGCGCACCGGGCGCGGCCTGGTCGTGCGGCGGGACGACCTGCGGCAGGCGACGCGGGAGGGGCGCGAGGGGAACCTGGTGCTCTTCGTGGTGGACGCCTCCGGTTCGATGGCGGCCCGGCAGCGGATGAGCGCCGTGAAGGGTGCGGTGCTGTCGCTGCTGCTGGACGCGTACCAGCGGCGGGACAAGGTGGGTCTGGTGACCTTCCGGGGCAAGGAGGCGGAGGTGGCGCTGCCGCCGACGTCGTCGGTGGACGCCGCGGCGGCGCGCCTTGAACTGCTGCCGACGGGCGGGCGTACCCCGCTGGCGGCAGGACTGCTGAAGGCTCATGACGTACTGCGGGTGGAGCGGTTGCGGGATCCGTCGCGGCGGCCGCTGCTGGTCGTGGTGACGGACGGGCGGGCGACCGGCGGCCCCGATCCGGTGGCGCTGGCCGGGCGGGCGGCGCGGCTGCACGAGGCGGAGGGCATCGCCTCGGTGGTCGTGGACTGCGAGTCCGGGATGGTGCGCCTCGGTCTCGCGGCCGAGCTGGCAAGGGAGTTGGGCGCCACGGCGGTGACGCTGGAGGAGCTGCGGGCGGATTCGATCGCCGGGCTGGTCAAGGACGTACAGGGCGCCGGACAGGGCGCGACGAGGAGGGCCGCATAGTGCCGCAGGGACAGCCGGAATCCGTACCGAACGACGGGCTCACCACCCGCCAGCGCCGCAACCGGCCGCTGCTCATGGTGCACACGGGCATCGGCAAGGGGAAGTCGACGGCGGCCTTCGGCATGGCGCTGCGGGCCTGGAACCAGGGCTGGCCTATCGGGGTGTTCCAGTTCGTGAAGTCGGCGAAGTGGAAGGTCGGCGAGGAGAACGCGCTCAAGGCGCTCGGCGCCACGGGCGAGGGCGGGACCGTCGCCTGGCACAAGATGGGCGAGGGCTGGTCGTGGGTGCAGCGCGACCTCCACGGCGACAACACAGACAACGAGGAGAAGGCCCGGGAGGGCTGGGAGCAGGTCAAGCGGGACCTGGCGGCCGAGACGTACAAGTTCTACGTGCTGGATGAATTT
The DNA here is from genome assembly GCF_040651475.1 of Streptomyces sp. NPDC048442. Lineage (NCBI taxonomy): Bacteria > Bacillati > Actinomycetota > Actinomycetes > Kitasatosporales > Streptomycetaceae > Streptomyces > Streptomyces sp. NPDC048442. Next base: position 342,159 of record NZ_JBEZKB010000005.1, on the reverse strand, counting down.
GCCTATCCGATGCACTGGGGGTGGATCGACGTCGAGGAGGTCGTGCGGGTACTGCGCGACCGGCCGGGGACGCAGCACGTGGTGATCACCGGGCGCAATGCTCCGCAGGCGCTGCTGGATGCCGCTGATCTGGTGACCGACATGTCGAAGGTGAAGCATCCGATGGACGCGGGTCAGAAGGGGCAGCGGGGCATCGAGTGGTAGCACGGATTGTGGTGGCCGCGCCGTCGTCGGGGAGTGGGAAGACCACGGTCGCGACGGGGCTGATGGCTGCTTTCACGGAGCGTGGGCTTGCCGTTTCCCCGCACAAGGTGGGCCCCGACTACATCGACCCGGGGTACCACGCGCTGGCGACGGGGCGGCCGGGGCGCAACCTGGACGCGTACATGTGCGGGCCGCAGCTGGTGGCCCCGCTCTTCGAGCACGGCGCGGCCGGGTGCGATCTAGCGATCGTCGAAGGCGTGATGGGGCTGTACGACGGGGCCGCCGGGCAGGGCGAGTTGGCGTCGACGGCGCAGGTGGCGAAGTTGCTGCGGGCACCGGTGGTGCTGGTGGTGGACGGGTCCTCGCAGTCGCGGTCGGTGGCGGCGCTGGTGCACGGTTTCGCGTCCTGGGATCCGGAGGTGCGGATCGGCGGCGTGATTTTGAACAAGGTGGGGTCGGACCGGCACGAGGAGCTGCTGAGGGAGGCGCTGGAGGGGTCGGGTGTTCCTGTGCTGGGCGCGCTGCGGCGGGCTCGGCAGGTGCGGACGCCTTCGCGGCACTTGGGGCTTGTGCCGGTTGCCGAGCGGCAGGCGGAGGCGGTGGAGGCGGTTGCGGCGCTGGCGTCGCAGGTGCGGGCTGGGGTGGACCTGGAGGCGGTGCTGGGGTTGGCCCGGAGCGCGGGGGCCACGGGAGCAGCGGCCTGGGAGCTCGGCGACAGTGTGGTGGCTGAGGTCGGGCGGGACCGGGTGGGTGCGGCTAGGCCGGGGGCCGCCCCCTTGCCCGCCCGTTCCGCCCCCGGGGGCGGCCCCGTCGCCCAAGGGAGCGGGGGCAGCGCCCAAGGGAGCGGGGGCGGGGGGCCCGTCGTGGCGGTTGCGGCTGGGGCGGCGTTTACGTTTTCGTATGCCGAGCACGTCGAATTGCTTGCCGCGGCGGGGGCCACCGTCGTGCCGTTCGATCCGTTGCATGACGAGGAACTGCCCGAGGGGACGCGGGGGTTGGTGATCGGGGGCGGGTTCCCCGAGGTGTACGCGCCCGAGCTGTCGGCCAATGAGCCGTTGCGGAAGGCCGTCGCCGAGCTCGCCCGTTCCGGGGCGCCGATCGCCGCCGAGTGTGCCGGGCTGTTGTATCTGGCGCGGTCGCTCGACGGGCAGCCCATGTGCGGGGTGCTGGACGCCGAGGCGCGCATGTCGGAGAAGCTGACGCTCGGGTACCGGGAGGCCGTGGCCGTCGGTGACAGTGCGCTGGCTGCCGCCGGGACGCGGCTGCGCGGGCACGAGTTCCACCGTACGGTCATCGAGCCGGGGGCGGGGGCCGCACCCGCGTGGGGCATCACGCATCCGCAGCGCCGCGTCGAGGGCTTCGTACAGGACGGTGTGCACGCCAGCTATCTGCACACGCACTGGGCGGCCGCTCCGGAGATGGCGTACCGGTTCGTGGAGCGGTGCGGCCGGCCGTGACCCCTCCCCCAGTGGCCTCGCCTTCCCCGGCGGCCTCACTCCGCCGCGAGGCCCACCACCAGCCAGATGAAAGCCGCGCCCGCCACCGTGCACAGCAGGGTCGAGCGGGCCGGGTGGTCGTGGTGGGCCTCGGGCAGGATCTCGGCGGCGGCCAGATAGAGGAGTACGCCGCCGAAGAAGCCCAGATAGCAGCCGAGGAGTTCGGCCGGGAGGGTGAACAGGAGAGTGGACGCCGCTCCCAGCACCGGAGCCGCCGCGTCCGCGAACAGCATCGCGAGGGCCTTGCGGCGCTCGTTGCCGTACAGGCTGGTCAGTGTGTACGTGTTGAATCCGTCGGCGAAGTCGTGGGCGACGACGGCGAGCGCGACCGCGAGGCCCATGCTGCCGCCCACCTGGAAGGCCGCGCCGAGGGCGATGCCGTCCATCAGGCTGTGGCCGACCATGGCGGAGGCGGCGGTCAGGCCCACCTCCGGCCTGCGGCTCTGGGCGGCGTGTTCGCCCTCCTCGCCCCCGTGCCCGGCGTGGCGCGCGGCGAGCAGGCGCTCCCCCGTGTGTGCGAGGAGGAAGCCGCCGACGAAGAGGAGCAGCGCCGCCGGTACGCCGAAGACCTCGCTGTCGGCGGCCTCCAGGGCTTCCGGCAGCAGGTCCAGGCCGACGACGCCGAGCATCAGTCCGCCCGCCAGGCCCAGCACGAGGTGGCGCCGGTCGGTGACGCGCTGGGCGACCCAGCCACCGAACAGCGTCATCAGGAACGCGCCGAGCGCGACGAAGACCGCCATGTGCCCTTGCTAGTCGATGCCCGGCCCACCGCGCACCTCGGGCTGGGCCGATTCGCCGCGCGGAAGGATGTCCGGTGAGTCGGACCGAACGGGTGACCGTCGGAGTCGGGGCCTGCGAGGACGCGCCCGTCGAGGAGCTGTACGCACTCGTGGTGGGCGTGCTCGCCGAGGCCCGGCTGCCGCTGACGGCCGTGGCCTCTCTCGCCACCGTCGACGTCAAGGCGGACGAGCGGGCGATCGTCGAGTGCGCGCGGCGATTCGGGGTGCCGGTCCTGTCGTACGGGGCGGAGCGCCTGGCGTCGGTGACGGTGCCGAACCCGTCCGGGCGGGCGCTCGGCGCGGTCGGCACGCCGTCCGTGGCGGAGGCGGCGGCACTTGTCGCCGGGGGCGGCGGGGCCGAACTCCTCGTGCCCAAGAGGAAGTCGGCGCCTGCGGGGCGTCCGGCCATGGCGACGTGCGCGGTGGCCCTGACACGAAACGGTGAACCCTGTGACCCTTCTCGCCCATGACCTGCGCCATCACGGCGACGCAGAGGTTCGCAACGCCTCGGATCTGACCGACCTCGCGGTCAACGTACGGTCCGACACTCCGCCGAAGTGGCTCAAGGAACGTCTCGCCGCGTCCCTGGACGCCCTCGCCGCGTACCCGGACGGCCGGGCCGCGCGGGCGGCGGTGGCGGCGCGGCACGGGCTGCCGGTGGAACGGGTGCTGCTGACGGCGGGCGCGGCCGAGGCGTTCGTACTGATCGCACGGGCGCTGCCGGCGCGGCGGCCGGTGGTGGTGCACCCGCAGTTCACGGAGCCGGAGGCGGCGCTGCGGGACGCGGGGCACGAGGTGGGGCGGGTGCTGCTGCGGGAGGCGGACGGCTTCCGGCTGGACCCGGCGGCGGTTCCCGAGGAGGCGGACCTGGTGGTGATCGGCAACCCGACGAACCCGACGTCGGTGCTGCACCCGGCGGCCCTCGTCGCCCGACTGGCGCGCCCGGGGCGGACGTTGGTCGTCGACGAGGCGTTCATGGACGCGGTGCCGGGTGAGCCGGAGGCGCTGGTGGGACGGGGCGACGTACCCGGGCTCGTGGTGCTGCGCAGCCTGACGAAGACATGGGGTCTGGCCGGGCTGCGGGTGGGGTACGTGACCGCCTCCGAGCCGGAGACCATCGCGGCGCTGGAGCGGGCCCAGCCGTTGTGGCCGGTGTCCACACCGGCGTTGGTGGCGGCGGAGGCGTGTGTGTCGCCGGAGGCGCTGGCGGAGGCTTCGTCGGCGGCGGTGCGGATCGCTGCGGATCGTGCGTATCTGGTCGCCAGACTGGGCGAGTTGGGGGCGTCCGTGCGGGTGGTCGAGGGGGCGCGGGCCTCCTTCGTGCTCGTACGGATGCCGGATGCGGCAGGGGTACGGGCACGACTGCGGACGCGGGGGTTCGCGGTACGGCGGGGCGACACGTTTCCGGGGCTCGGGGAGGAGTGGGTGCGGGTCGCGGTGCGGGACGTGGCGACGACGGACAGTTTCCTGCGGGAGCTGGGCGCTTGCGCGGGGCTTCGGGCGGTAGGTGGCTGAGCGGGGCGGGGCGGGGCGGGCCGGTGGGCACTGTGCGGGTGCGTCGTGGCTGCGCGGGGGTGACGTGCGGGTGCATCTGGCTGCGCGGGGGTGACGCGCGGGTGCGTCGTGGCTGGTCGCGCAGTTCCCCGCGCCCCTAAAAGCCTGCCCCTACCCCCCTAGCCCTCTTGGGCAGCGGGGCCGCCCCCCGGGGGCGGGACGGGTGGGCAAGGGGGCGGCCCCCACGCGAAGCACGCCACCTCCGCGACAGCACGCCCCCGACACCGCCCTGGCTACCCGCACTCCTCGCCTCCCTCTCCCTCCGTCCCCGCCCCCATCGGGCAGAGGTTCCCCTCCACCTTCCCCAGCAGCCGCAGCAGCTCCGCCCGCTCGTCCTCGTCCAGCCCCGCCAGGGTCCGTTTCTCCAGGACCGCCCACGCCTCGACGACCCGCTCGCGCAGATCGCAGCTCTGGTCCGTCGCCTCGACCAGGGACGCCCTGCGGTCCGCCGGGTCCGGGCAGCGGCGGACGTGGCCCGCCTGTTCCAGTCGCTGGAGCGACTTGGTGACCGTGGACGGGTCGAGGCCGACCGCCTTGATGAGTTCGGACTGGCGCACCGGCCCCGCCTCCCACAGGTGCATCATCACGAACTCCTGCCCCGGGTAGAGCCCCAGGCACCGCAGCACCCGCCCCGCCGCCACCCGGTGCAGCCGGGCCACCACCGACAGGGAGTGACTGACCGGGCCGCCGATGGCGGCTGCCGGGAGTGCGTCGGGACAGGCGGGGTCGGACTTCATGGTGGCTCCTCGGCTGCTGCAGAAGGTCTGCGGAAAGTCTGCGGAAAAGTCTGCGGAAAGTGATGCCCCCACTTTAGCTTGGCCGACCAAGTAATGAGTTACAGTGACGTCATCGGAATTGCTTGGCCGACCAACCTTCTCTCCTTGCCTGGGGGCATCCGTCATGACCAGCACCGCGTTCGAGTCCTACGACCTCGCCGGCACCACCCTCGCCAACCGCATAGCGATGGCCCCGATGACCCGCAGCCGGGCCGGCGCGGGCGGCGTGCCGACCGAGCTCGTGGCCGAGTACTACGCCCAGCGCGCCTCCGCCGGGCTCATCGTCTCCGAGGGCGTCCAGCCGTCCGTCGTCGGGCAGGGATATCCGTGGACCCCGGGGCTGCACAGCGACGAGCAGGTCGCGGGCTGGCGCAAGGTCACCGACGCGGTGCATGCCGCAGGCGGTGTGATCTTCGCCCAGCTCATGCACTCGGGCCGGATCGGCCACCCCTCCCTGCTGCCGGACGGCCTGACGTCGGTCGCCCCGTCCGCCGTGACTCCGGCCGGGAAGCTCTTCGCGGGTGAGGGCATGGTGGACTTCGCCGAGCCCCGCGCGCTGACCTCCGACGAGATCCACGAGACCGTACGGGACTACGCCCGCGCCGCCCGCAACGCGATCGAGGCCGGCTTCGACGGCGTCGAACTGCACGGCGCCAACGGGTACTTGATCCACCAGTTCCTGTCCTCCAACGTCAACCTCCGCACCGACGAGTGGGGCGGCGGGTCCACAGAGAACCGGATCCGGTTCGCTGTCGAGACGGTCAAGGCGGTCGCGGCCGAGATCGGCGGCTCCCGGACCGCGCTCCGCGTCTCGCCCGGCAATCCGTTCAACGACATCACCGAGGACGGCAACGTCCAGGAGGTGTACGCGGCCCTGGCGGACGCCATCGAACCGCTCGGCCTCGCCTACCTGCACACCACCGAACCCGCCCCGGAGCACCGGGAGTTCACGAAGGTCCTGCGGGCGAGGTTCTCCGGCACCTTCGTCCTCAACCCCTTCACCGAGGGCCCGACCGACCACCGTGCGCTCGGCCTGCTGGACGACGGGTCGGCGGACCTGCTGGCGTTCGGCGCGCTGTTCCTGGCCAACCCGGACCTGCCCGCCCGGCTGGCCACCGAGGGCCCGTACAACACCCCGGACCCGGCCACCTTCTTCGGCGGCACCGAGAAGGGCTTCACGGACTACCCGGTGCTCAACAAGTAGGGCAGCCGACGCAGAGAGGGCCGGGCCTCTTCAAGAGGTCCGGCCCCACCCACGTACGAGAAACGCGACAGCTACCGCACCGGCGTGAAGTCCCGCGCCCCGATGAAGTCGGGCCTGCGCACCGGGGCCGCGAACGGCTCCACCGCCTCGTTCTCCACGCTGTTGAACACGATGAAGACGTTGCTGCGGGCGTACGGGGTGATGTTGTCCCCGGAGCCGTGCATGCAGTTGCAGTCGAACCAGGTCGCCGAACCGGCCCGTCCGGTGAAGAGCCTGATGCCGTGCGCGTCCGCCATCCTCGTCAGCGCCTCGTCCGACGGGGTGCCCGCGTCCTGCATCTGGAGCGACTTCTTGTAGTTGTCCTTCGGCGTCTCGCCCGAGCAGCCCAGGAAGTGCTTGTGCGAGCCGGGCATGATCATGAGCCCGCCGTTGGTGTCCAGGTTCTCGGTGAGCGCGATCGAGACCGACACGGTCCGCATGTTCGGCAGGCCGTCCTCGGCGTGCCAGGTCTCGAAGTCCGAGTGCCAGTAGAAGCCGGAGGCGCCGAAGCCGGGCTTGACGTTGATCCGGGACTGGTGGACGTAGACGTCCGAGCCGAGGATCTGACGGGCCCTGCCCACCACCCGGGGGTCGCGTACGAGCTGCGCGAAGACGGTGCTGAGCCGGTGCACCTCGAAGACCGACCGTACCTCCTGCGACTTCGGCTCGATGATCGAGCGCTCGTCGGCCCGCACCGCAGGGTCCGCGACCAGGCGGTCCAACTCGGCCCGGTACAGGGAGACTTCGTCGTCCGAGATCAGCTGGTCGACGGTGAGGAAACCGTCCCGCTCGAAGCCGGCGAGGTCACCGGCCGCGATCGGACCCTCCGCGTCCGGGACCCAGAGGACCGGGTCCTGGCGCGGGGTGGTCACCTCGGTCGCGCCACGCGTCGGATAGAGATCACCGGTCACGGAACCTGCGGAGTTGGTCAGTACGTCGGTCATTGCTCAGGCCTCCTCGGTCAGCAGCGGGTACACGCCGTTCTCGTCATGGTCCTCCCGTCCGGTGACGGGCGGGTTGAACACGCACACGCACCGGAAGTCGGTCTTCGGGCGCATGGTGTGGCGCTCGTGGCCGTCCAGCAGGTACATGGTGCCGGGCTCGATCCAGTGGGTCTCGCCCGTCTCGTCGTTGGTGAGTTCCGCCTCGCCCTCGACGCACAGCACGGCCTCGATGTGGTTCGCGTACCACATCTGGGTCTCCGTACCCGCGTAGAGAGTCGTCTCGTGGAGGGAGAAGCCCACCTTCTCCTTGGCGAGCACGATGCGCTTGCTCTCCCAGGTTCCGGTCTTCGCCTTCACATGGCGGTCGGTTCCTTCGATGTCCTTGAACGAGCGGACAATCACGGTGACTTGGGCCTTTCTCTTACGACGGTGTGGGTGCGGGTGACGAGGTGTCAGGCGGTTTCGCGGACCGCGCGCGCCAGAGTGCGCAGACCCTCGTCGAGCTCGTCGGTGGAGATGGTGAGCGCCGGGAGCAGCTTCACGACCTCACTCTGCGGGCCCGAGGTCTCCAGGAGCATGCCGAGCTCGAAGGCGCGGCGGCAGACGGCGGTGGCACGGTCCTTGTCGGTGAACTCGATGCCCCAGACCAGGCCGCGGCCGCGGAAGCTCACGCCGGCCTCGGCGTTCTCGTCGGCGATGGCGAGCAGGGCGCGCTCGACCAGTTCGCCGCGGGCCTGGGTCTGCTTCTCCATCTGGCCGTCGGCCCAGTAGGCGTTGAGGGCCGCGGCGGCGGTGACGAAGGCCGGGTTGTTGCCGCGGAAGGTGCCGTTGTGCTCGCCCGGCTCCCAGACGTCGAGCTCCGGCTTGAACAGGCAGAGCGACATGGGCATGCCGTAGCCGCTGATGGACTTCGAGAGGGTGACGATGTCCGGCGTGATGCCCGCCTCCTCGAAGGAGAAGAATCCGCCGGTGCGGCCGCAGCCCATCTGGATGTCGTCGACGATCAGGAGCATGTCCTGGCGGTGGCACAGCTCCTGGAGTGCGCGCAGCCACTCTGCGCGGGCGACGTTGATGCCGCCCTCGCCCTGGACCGTCTCGACGATCACGGCGGCGGGCTTGTTGAGGCCCGAGCCCTGGTCCTCCAGGAGTCGCTCGAACCACATGAAGTCCGGCACCGTGCCGTCGAAGTAGTTGTCGAACGGCATCGGCGTGCCGTGCACGAGCGGGATGCCGGCCCCGGCGCGCTTGAAGGCGTTGCCGGTGACGGCGAGCGAGCCCAGCGACATGCCGTGGAAGGCGTTGGTGAAGGACACGACCGACTCGCGGCCCTTGACCTTGCGGGCCAGCTTGAGTGCGGACTCGACGGCGTTGGTGCCCGTCGGGCCGGGGAACATCACCTTGTACGGGAGGTCTCGGGGCCGCAGGATCACGTTCTGGAAGGTCTCCAGGAACGCCCGCTTGGCGGTCGTCGCCATGTCGAGGCCGTGCGTGATGCCGTCGCGCTCGATGTAGTCGATCAGGGCGCGTTTCAGGACCGGGTTGTTGTGCCCGTAGTTGAGGGAGCCGGCGCCGGCGAAGAAGTCCAGGTAGGTGTGGCCGTCCTCGTCGTGGAGGTGGCTGCCCTGCGCGCGGTCGAACACGGCGGGCCAGCTGCGGCAGTAGCTGCGCACCTCGGACTCGAGGGTTTCGAAGACACTGAGGGCGGGGGGCGTGATGGTCACTGCGGTCTCCTGGGGTGGGGAGAGGGCGGGTGTACGAAGAAGAAGTCGGGGGGGGGCGCGGCACTGCTCGGGCCGCGACGGGGCCGGCCGGGGCCCGGGGTGCGACGGAGCCGGTCCGGTGCCGGGCCTGCGACAGGCCCGCGACGGGGTTGATCCGGCGCCGGGCCCCGACGAGGCCGATCCGGCGCCGGGCCGCGGCCCGGCCGGTCCGGCTCAGGCCGCGACGGGGCTGATCCGGTACAGCACCTCGGGCAGGTGGCTCTCGCCCGAGTCCTCGGGGAACAGCCCTCCGTCGAAGAGGACTTCACGGCTCAGGGACGCGCCGCGCCGCTCGGCGTACGAGGTGAACAACCGGTCGGACGGGACGTTGTCCGGGGTCACGGTCGTCTCGACGGTGCTGATGCCGTGGCTGGCGGCGACCCTCGTGGTCAGCGCGTCCAGCAGGGCAGCCGCCAGACCGCGGCCGCGGTGTTCGCCGTCCACCGCGACCTGCCAGACGACCAGCGTCTCGGGGCGCTCCGGGCGGACGTAGCCGGTGATGAAGGCGATCGGGTCGCCACCTGGCCGGTCGCGGGCGACCACCGAGGTCGCCGCGAAGTCGCGACACCACAGGAGGTAGCTGTACGAGGAGTTCAGGTCCAGGACCTTGGAGTCGCGGGCGATGCGCCAGATCGCGGCTCCGTCCTCCACTCGTGGGCTGTCGATCTCCGGGTCGGCGCCTTCCATAAGCTGCGTGGTTACTGGGTCTGCTTGTGCGGCAGTCATGTCGAGGAAATTTACCGAGTGAATTCGAAAAATGCATTGCGGCACGGGGTTGGCCAAAAGGATCATCCGTGTTATCGCGCGGGCGCGGGCCCGCCGCGAGCCGGTCGCGAATCAAGGCGATTTGCCCGGAAATTACCGGGCAAATCGCCTTGCGTGTGGGGTCGGTCACATGCCCGTAACCGCCTCGAACCGGCTACGAAACCTTGGCGTTTAGGCTCCGGAGGAGCGGGCATAAGAAAACGGGAAGCTGCGGTGAATAAGCAGCTTCCCGTTTTCTGTCGAATTCCTGTGGGCCCCGGGGAATCCCCCGTAATTCAATTGCGAATTATTCGCCCGGCCAGGTTTCCGTCACGGCTTCCCGGGCAGAAGCGATGTCCGCGGTCCGCCCGAAGGCCTGCAGCGCCCCGCCCAGTGCCGCCAGTGCGGCCTGCACCACCTCGCGCGTCGCATCGGTGCCGTAGTGGTTGACCCGGATCATTTCCTTGGCCAGCGCCCCTCCGCCCGCGACCAGCGGCACCGAGGGGTCGAGGGCGAGGGCCTTCGCGACCAGCTCGCCCGCGTCCGGGCCGCCCGTCACGCGCAGGGTCGTCGCCACGGGTGCCGCATCCCCCGCCTCGTACACGAACGGCTCGATCCCGCCGCCGAGCGCGAGCGCACCCGCCCGCGTCGCCGCGGCGGCCGCCGCGTGCCGTCCCATGACGGCGTCGAGGCCCTCGGCCCCGATCCGCTCCAGGCAGGCCTCCAGCGACAGCATCTCCAGCTGCGCCGGAGCGAACATCAGCGCCTTGCGGCCGCCGTCGATCCACCGCGCCTTCCAGTCGAGGAGCGAGAGGTACGAGGCGCGGGGCGCGTCCGGGTTGGCGGCGAACCGCTCCCAGGCCCGCGCGCTCACCGAAACCGCCGACACTCCGGCGGGCCCGCCCATCGCCTTCTGCGCACCGATGACGCACATGTCGACGCCCCACGCGTCGGGGGTGACCGGCTCGGCGCCGACCGACGCGACGGCGTCCAGGTAGAACAACGCGCCGTGCGCACGCACCACTTCGCCGATCTCGGCGACCGGGTTGGTGTTGCCCGTGGCCGCCTCCGCGTGCACCAGCGACACGAAGTCGATCTCCGGGTGGGCGGCCAGCGCCTCGCGCACCTGGTCCGCGGTGACGGCCGTGTGGAACGGCACCACGAGGTCCACCACACTCGCCCCGCAGTCCCGCAGCCAGTTGCCGAAGGTCTGCCCGTAGGGCCCGGTGACGATGTTCAGGGCGCTCGATCCGCGCGGGGCGCCGGCCCGGATGCACGCCTCCAGCGGCAGCAGCGCCTCGCCCTGCATGATCACCACGTCCTGCTCGGTGGAGAGCAGGTCCGCGACCTTCTGCTCGATGCGGGCGAAGTCCACGGCGGTGACGGGAGACAGGTCCAGCAGGGGATGTGTCACGACGGTGCTCTCTTCGGATCAGTCTTCGGATCAGTGTTCGGGGCTACCCGGTCGAGCGTAGCCGCCTTCCCCCGGACCCTCCCGGCAGCTCCGCCCGACGGACGGCCGACCGCCCCGGGCGGCGCCTCGTACAGTGCGGGGATGAGCGATCACAAGGTGCTGCACGTGAAGGGGCGGGTGCTGGTCGGGCCCGACGACGTACGGGACGAGCTGTGGGCGGTGGACGGCCGTATTACTTACGAACGTCCCACGGGTGTACGGGAGTTGGCGACGGTCGAGGGCTGGGCACTGCCGGGGCTCGTCGACGCGCACTGCCACGTCGGGCTCGACCGGCACGGGGCCGTGGACGCGGCGACGAGCGAGAAGCAGGCGCTCACCGACCGGGGCGCCGGGACGCTGCTGATCCGGGACGCCGGGTCGGCGGCGGACACCCGCTGGATCGACGACCGGGAAGACCTGCCCAAGATCATCCGGGCGGGCCGGCACATCGCCCGCACCCGCCGCTACATCCGCAACTACGCGCACGAGATCGAGCCGGGCGACCTGGTGGCGTACGTGGCGGCCGAGGCGCGCAGGAGCGACGGCTGGGTCAAGCTCGTCGGCGACTGGATCGACCGCGAGATCGGCGACCTGGCCCCCTGCTGGCCGCGCGGAGAGGTGGAGGCGGCGATCGCGGAGGCTCACCGGCTGGGCGCGCGCGTCACCGCCCACTGCTTCGCCGAGGACTCGCTGCGGAACCTGGTCGAGGCGGGCATCGACTGCATCGAGCACGCGACGGGGCTCACCGAGGACACCATTCCGCTCTTCGCGGAGCGAGGCGTCGCCATCGTCCCCACCCTGGTGAACATCGCGACGTTCCCGCACCTCGCGGACGGCGGCGAGGCCAAGTTCCCGCGCTGGTCGGCCCATCTGCGGAATCTGCACGCCCGCCGGTACGACACGGTGCGTGCGGCGTACGACGCGGGCATCCCGATCTTCGTCGGCACGGACGCCGGAGGCTCACTCGCGCACGGTCTGGTCGCCGAGGAGGTGGCCGAACTGGTGAAGGCCGGTATTCCGGTACGGGCCGCGCTGGACGCCACCGCGTGGGGCGCGCGGGAGTGGCTGGGGCGGCCGGGCCTGGAGGAGGGCGCGCCCGCCGACCTCGTTGTGTACGAGGCGGATCCCCGGGCGGACGTACGGGTGCTGGGGGCGCCGCGGCACATCGTCCTGAACGGGCGCGTGGTGGAGGGCGGTTGACACGGCGGTGACGCGGGGGCGGCTCCGTTCGTTGTACGTCTTCATGGGCGCGCCCCCGGAAAGGCGGGGTGGACGGGGCTGACGCGAACGCCCGTACCGGAAGAAGCGAACGTACGGGCGGAAACCCCCCTTTGGGGTGAACTCACGCCGGGTACCTGTTCATTCACCCTCAGTGCGTAAAGATTCCGGTGTCTCGGTCGCCGACCGCCGACCGCCCCGACCCACGGTGTCCCCCGTGGTGGGTGGTGCCGTCCGGCGACGCCATTCACTTGTGGGGGTTCCACCGCCTTGAACAGCTCTCTCTTCCGCATGCCCGCACGCCGGACCGCCGTGGGGTCGGCGGCGCTGCTGACCGTCGCTCTCGCCACCGGCTCGGCACACGCCACCGACCGTCCCTCGTCGGAGCCGGGCAGGGCCAACGCGTCGGTGCTGCGCGCCGGACTCGACGTGTCCCTGCTCAACAAGACGCTGAACGTGCCGGTGAAGGCCTCGCTCAACGAGGTGCGGGCACCGGCGAGCGCGGAACGCACGGCACTCACCGTCCGGGTGGACGGCGTCGACAAGGGGCGGCCGGTCTCGATGCTGCGCGCCGACGTCGCCACCGCGAAGGCAACGGTGGAGGGCGACCGGGCCGAGGCCCGCTCGGAACTCGCCCACGCCAAGGTGCACGTGCCGGGGCTGCCGCTGCTCTCGCTCATCGAGGTCGAGAAGGTCACCTCGAAGTCGGTGTGCGTGGCGGGCGCACGGCCTCAGGCGGAGGCGAACGTACTGGGCCGGGTGACGGTACTGGGCAAGCGGGTCACGCTGAGCGCGGGCGGGGTGAGCCGGGTGACGGTCCCGGCGGTGGGCGAGGTCGCCCTCACCCTCTCAAAGACGCACACGTCGACACGGACGGCGGCCGCGGCGGCGCTGGAGCTGAAGGTGTCGGTGAACCCGCTGAAGCTGAACGTGGCGGAGGTGGAGGGGGTGGTGACGTTGGCGGAGACAGGGTGCACGGTGCCGGATGTGCGGACGGTGCGGCCGCAGACGGCCGGGGCGGTGAAGGTGGCGCCAACGCCTGCGCCTGAGGCGGCGAACCTGGCGGAGACGGGGGGCGGTTCGGCGACGCCGTATCTGGTGGGTGGCGCAGTGGTGCTGCTGGCAGCGGGCGGAGGGGTGGCCGCACGGGGGCGCAGGCGCGCATAGGCCGGGGCGAGGGGGCGGGCTCCGCATGGGGGCCGCCCCCTCGCCCACCCGGGGGCGGCCCCGCCGCCCAAGGAGGCTAGAGGGTAAGGGGCAATCTTTTAGGGGCGCGGGGAACTGCGCGACCAGCCACGACGCACCCGCACAACGACCCACCGGCCCGCGCCTGCGCAACGCCCACCACCCCGCGCCTGCAAAACGACCCACCGCCCCGCGCCTAAGCGGCCCTCACCCCGCCAGCGCCCCCAACACCCGCTCCACATCCCCCACCCCGTTGTAAAGGTGGAACGACGCCCGCAGGTTCCCCGCACGGGCGGACACCCTGACGCCTGCTCGGGCCAGTGTGTCCGTCCGGTCCCCCAGTCCCGGCACGGCCACCACCGCCGAACCCGGTGCCGCCACCGGCGTGTGCCCCAGGGCCCTGAGGCCGTCCCGGAACAGGTCCGCGAGGGCGACGTTGTGGGCGTGGACGGCCTCGACCCCGAGCGACTCCAGCAGCCCGAGCGACTCCACCGCCCCCTCGTAACAAAGGAACGGCGCCGATGCGTCGAACCGCCGCGCCGACGAGGCGAATGCGGTCACCGGGCCGTACGTGCTCCCCCACATGTCCTCCGCCGCCAGCCACCCCGCCTGCACCGGCACGGTCCGCTCCTGCGCCTCTTGCGACACCGTCAGGAACGACGTACCGCGCGCACACAACAGGTACTTGTACGCCGCGGCCACCGTGTAGTCGTAAAGGCCCGCCGAGACCGGCAGCCAGCCGGCCGCCTGGGACGTGTCCAGCAGGGTGCGCGCACCGTATGCGGCGGCCGCCGCCCGGATCGCCGCGTCGTCGGCGATCCGGCCGTCCGCGGACTGCACCGCCGACCAGGCCACCAGCGCCGTCTCCTGGCGCACCTCGGCGGCCAGTTCCGCCAGGGGTACGTACCGCACCTTCAGGTCGCCCCGGGCGGAGAAGGGCGTGACGAGCGACGCGAACTCACCCTCGGGGGCGAGGACTTCGCTCCCGGCCGCAAGCGACGCCGCGACCACCGCCACGTGCACGGAGACCGAGGTGCCGACCGCCACCCGGTCCGCCCCGACGCCGACCAGCCGCCCGTACGCGGCGCGCGCGAGGTCGAAGGACTCGAAGGAGCCGGGGTTGGCGTGGGCGCCGGTGGCGCCCTGCCGGACGAGTTCCGTGACCGCCTCGACCGTACGGCGCGGAGTCAGGCCGTACGACGAGGTGTTGAGGTACGCGACCTCGGGGGCGAATTCCTCGGGGGCGAGGTTGCGGAGGGGAGAAGTAGTCATGCGGAAGACTGTGCCCGCACCACCAACTCCGCGTCCACCACTCCCCGTTAAGAAATCCCGAGGTCACACGGCCGCGAGGTCACACGGCCACGAGGCCACCCGGCGAAGAGGTCACGCGCAGTTGCCGTCCACGTCGCAGGTCTCGCCCTCGGCCCCGGTGGAGGCGGCGAGCGTCGTCAGCGGGCCCCGCCCCTTCCAGGCCTGCTCCAGCGCCTGCGTGAAGACCTCCGCGGGCTGACCGCCGGAGACCCCGTAGCGGCGGTCGAAGACGAAGAACGGCACGCCGTTCGCGCCCAGTTCGGCCGCCTCGCGCTCGTCGGCGCGCACCTCGTCGGCGTACGCGTCCGGGTCGGCGAGCACCGCGCGCGTCTCGGTCTCGTCGAGCCCGGCCGCCACCGCCAGCTTCACCAGCACCTCGTCGTCGAAGACGGACTGCTCCTCGGCGAAGTTCGCCCGGTAGGCGAGGTCGAGCAGCTCGCTCTGCAGGCCGCGCGCCTTCGCCAGGTGCAGGACACGGTGGATGTCGAAGGTGGAACCGCTGTCCCGGCCCTCGGCCAGGTAGCCGAGACCCTCCGCGTGCGCGTTGGAGGCGACGGTGGCCTCCATGGCCTGCGCCTGCTCGCGCGTACGGCCGTACTTCTGGGCCAGCAGATCCAGGACGGGGACGACATCGCCCTTGGCGCGGTTCGGGTCCAGCTCGAAGGAGCGGTGCACGACCTCGACGTCGCCGCGGTGCGCGAAGGCGTCCAGCCCCTTCTCGAAGCGGGCCTTGCCGACATAGCACCAGGGGCACGCGATGTCGGACCAGATCTCTACGCGCAGGGGTACGGGCGTGGTCATGATTCTCTGTCTCCCGGTCTCACACATGTACAAGCGTCAACAAATGCAGCAATGAGGTCAACCGGAGAGGGCCTCCGCACATTCCCGGGCGCCTCTTCTCCTTCCCGGGCGCCTCCTCTCCTCCCCGGACGCCTCCTCTCCCTCCCGGGCTCCTCCCCCGCACGGCGGAGGCGGATCGTCAGCGGGCAGGAGGTGCGGACCCGGCCGGGACGGGAGCGTGGAGGCATGACCTCGACACCGCTCGCCCCCACAGCCCGCCCTGCCGGCCGGCCCCGCACCGCCTCCCCCGCCCGCCGTGCCCTCCGTGTCGTCGCGATCGCCTCGTGCGTCCCGTATCTCGCCCTCAAGATCAGCTGGATCGCGGGCGGCCGGCTCGGCATCCCGGACGGCAGTGCGCTGCTGGAAGAGCCGACGGTCATGGCCGTCGCCAACTCCGTGACCGTGCTGATGGACGCCTGCGTCATCGTGCTGGCGCTGCTGCTCACCCAGGCGTGGGGGCGTCGGGTGGCCGCCCCTGTGCTGGTGCTGCCGATGTGGGCGGCGTCCGGGCTGCTCGCCCCGATCATGGTGGCCTTTCCGCTGCAGCTGCTGACCGGCGGCGCGATCGGCGTGGCCCCCGGGGAGGGCGAGCCCTTCCTCGATCCGTGGGTGTTCGGGCTGGTGTACGGCGGCTTCATCGTGCAGGGGCTGACGCTGGGGTCGCTGTTCGTGCTGTACGCACGGGAGCGCTGGGGGCACCTGTGGCAGGGCACGGTCGGTGAACTCCCCTGCCCGTCGGTGACGGCGCGTGCCACCGGCCTGGTGGCCGCGCTGCTGGCCGCGCTCTGCTCCGTACCGCATCTGCTCGAAGCCGCCACCGGGCAAGCGGCCGGGGCCACCGAACCGCTCGGCACCGACGCCCGGCTGGTCACGGGTGTGCACGGCGCCTTCGCCGTGGTCGCCGTCGCCGGGCTGCTGATGCTCGCCCTTCGGCTCGGCGGCCGGGTGCCGCTGCGGGTGCCGCTGGCGCTGGCCTGGACGGGTGTGGGCGTGCTGGGCTGCTGGGGCGGCTGGATGCTGGCCACCGCGGGGACCGGAATCGAAGGCACGGACTCGACCCCGGTGCTGACGACGCTGGCCTACGCTGTCCAGGTGATCACCGGCCTCCTCGCCCTCGCGGGCGGCATCTCCTTCTTCGCACAGCTGCGGCGGCGGCACTGCGCATGAGCCAACGGGCCCTGCGGGCACGGCTGTTCGGCCACAAGGCCCGGATCGGCTGGCTCCATCTGGTCGTGGGCGGCGCCCTGTTGATGCCGTTCTATCTGCTCACGACCGTGTTCGTCGGGCCGTTGACCGGCAGCGACAACCCCTTCGTCTCCGTGCCGGTCCAGCTCCTGGCCTTCGCCGCGACCCTGCCGCTGACCGCGGTCTTCGGGCTGCTCGCCCCGGCCAGGCCGCTGTCGGTGGGGGCGATCAGGGCGCTCGGGCTGCTGCCTGACCTGCCGTCCGGGGAGCGGCTCGCGGACGGGCCCGCCAGGACGCGGGCGACGCGGGTGCGAACCTCCGGTTGGTTCGTCCTGCACGTCACCCTCGGCGGGATCATCAGCGGGGCCTCGCTCGCGCTGACCCCGTTCGCGGCCGTGCTGATCGCGCTGCCGTTCGCGTCCGGACTGCGGGACTCCCGGCTCGGAATGCCCCGGATCTTCGAGCACACCTGGGCGGTGGCGCTCTCGCCGGTCGCCGCAATCGCCTCCATGCTGGCGCTGGCCGCCGTGAGCGCCGGGGCCGCCGCGCTGCTCGCCAGGTCGGCCCCCGTACTCCTCGGCCCCGCCCCCGCCGACCGGCTGGCGGCGGCCGAGCGCCGGGCCGCCGACCTCGCCGTGCGCAACCGGCTGGCCCGTGAGCTGCACGACTCGGTGGGGCACGCGCTGAGCGCGGTGACGCTCCAGGCGGGCGCCGCCCGCAAGGTCCTCGACAGCGGGCGGGCCTCGGACGTGGAGTTCGTACGGGAGGCGCTGGAAGCGATCGAGGAGACCACCCGGCGCACGGTCGGCGAACTCGACGCCGTACTGGGGGTGCTGCGGCGCGGCGAGGACGACCCGGAGGGCTTCGCGGGTCCGACCCTCGACGTACTGGACGAGCTCCTCGCCCGCAGTGGCGCCGACGTCGCGTGCGCCCGCGAGGGCGAGCTGGCGAAGGTGCCCGAGCCGGTGTCCCGGGAGGCGTACCGGATCGTCCAGGAAGGTCTGAGCAACGCGCTGCGGCACGCCGGCGGCGCACCTGTTTCCCTGCACATCGCCCTGCGCGACGAGGAGTTGGAGATCGTGATGGAGAACCCGCTGCCCGACCGGCCCGCGGTGGTACGCCCCGGGGGCGGCCGGGGCCTGCGCGGCGTGGCCGAACGCGCCACCCTGCTCGGCGGGCGTACGGAGGCCGGGCCGGAGGACGGGCCGGTGTGGCGGCTCTCGGCACGCCTGCCGATCGCGGGCGGGAGCCTCCGATGAGTACCCCGCCGAACATCCCGAAGCCGAACATCCCGCAGCCGAACACCCCGCAGCCAAGCACCCCACAGCCCCCGTCCCCCGTCCGTCTCGTCGTCGCCGACGACGAGCGCATGGTGCGTACCGCCCTGCGCGTCATCCTCGACGCCGAGCCCGACCTGGAGGTCGTCGGCGAGGCGACGACCGGCGCGGAGGCGGTGTCCGTGGTGCGGGCGCTGCGGCCCGACGTGGTCCTCATGGACGTACGGATGCCGGAGATCGACGGCATCCGCGCCACCGAGCAGATCCTCGCCACCCTCGCCGAGCCGCCCCGGATCGTCGTCGTCACCACCTTCGAGAACGACTCCTACGTGTACGACGCGCTGCGCGCGGGCGCCGCCGGTTTCCTGCTGAAGCGGGCGGCGGCCGAGGACCTGGTGCAGGCGGTGCGGCTCGTCGCCCGGAGCGACAGCCTCCTGTTCCCGGCGGCGGTGCGTGCGCTGGCCGCCGAGTACGGCCACCGCAAAGAGGCGGCGTCGGCGCCGTGGGTGGCCAGGCTCACCGAGCGGGAGTCCTCGGTGCTGCGGCTGATGGCGAAGGGCCTGACCAACGCGGAGATCGCGGCCGCCCTGGGTTTCGGCGCGGCGACGGCGAAGAGCCATGTGGCGGCGGTGCTGGCGAAGACCGGGGCCAGGGACCGTACCCAGGCGGTGATCGTGGCGTACGAATCGGGTTTCATCCAGCCCCGCTGACCCCGGCAGCCGCTTCCTCAGTCGTCTCGTCCACCTCACCCGCCGCATGAAGAAAGTATGAGAAGGGGCACGTAACGGAACTTGTGCCTGCCCGCCGCTCGTCCTCTTCCACAGGATGAACAAGACGATCAGGCACGCCGCCGTCTTCTGCATGCTGCTCGTCCTCGCACTGCTGGTGCGGGTGACCTGGGTACAGGCGTACGACGGCAAGGCGCTCGCGCAGAACAAGGACAACCGGCGGAACATCGTCGCGCAGTACGCGCACCCGCTCGGGAACATCATCGTGGCCGGCTCGCCGGTCACCGGATCGACGAAGACGGAGGGCAGTGACCTCGCGTACAAGCGCACCTACACCGAAGGCGAGCTCTACGCGGCCGTCACCGGCTACAGCTCGCAGGTGTACGGCGCGACCCAGCTGGAAGGCGTCTACAGCCACGTCCTCGACGGCACCGACGACCGGCTGAAGAGCCCTTCCGACCTGCTCCAGGGCAAGCACACCCGGCCGGGCAACGTGGTGACGACGCTCGATGCGGCCGTGCAGAAGGCCGCGTACGAGGCGCTCGGCGACACCAAGGGCGCGGCCGTCGCGATCGACCCGAAGTCCGGCCGGATCCTCGGCATGGTCAGCACCCCGTCGTACGACCCGTCGAAGATCGCCGGGCAGAACGACGGCGAGGCGTGGAAGAAGCTGTCCTCGGGCAACGACGAGAACAAGGCGATGACGAACCGGGCGATGCGCCAGCCGCTGCCGCCCGGCTCCACGTTCAAGCTGGTCGTGGCGTCGGCGGCGCTGGAGAACGGTCTGTACGACTCGGTGGACACCGCGACGGACAGCCCCGACCCGTACACCCTGCCCGGCACCACGCAAGTCCTGCACAACGAGAACAGGTCCGCCCCCTGCGAGAACGCCACCCTCCGCGCGGCCCTCAAGTACTCCTGCAACAACGTCTTCGCGAAGCTGGCCGTGGACCTCGGCCAGGACAAGGTGAAGGCGACGGCGGAGAAGTTCGGCTTCAACGACGATAAGCTGGACGTGCCGGTACGGGCGTACGAGAGCTCCTACCCCAAGGGCATGGACAAGGCGCAGACCGGGCTGTCCGGCATCGGTCAGTTCGATGTGACGGCGACGCCGCTGCAGATGGCGATGGTGTCGGCGGCGCTCGCCAACGGCGGCGAGCTGGCGGCCCCGCACATGGTGTCCGAGGTGACGAGCGCGGGCGGCGACACCCTGGAGAAGCACAAGGACGCGTCCACCCGGGTCGTCTCGGAGCGCACCGCCGAGCAGCTGCGCAGCGCGATGGTCACGGTCGTCGAGGAGGGCACGGGCACCAACGCCAGGATCCCGGGCGCCGAGGTCGGCGGAAAGACGGGCACCGCGCAGCACGGCCTGAACAACAGCAAGACGCCGTACGCCTGGTTCACGTCGTACGCGAAGGACGCGTCGACCGGCAAGGAGGTCGCGGTGGCGGTCCTCATCGAGGACTCGGGCGCGGCCCGCTCGGAGGTCAGCGGAAACGGTTTGGCGGCGCCGGTTGCCCAGAAGATGATGAAGGCCGCACTGGGCGGATGAGCCGCCCGGAAACCCGAGGGGGGTCTTCGGTGCCGCACACGCCACCGGTTCTGGCCGGTCTGGACGCGATCGGCTGGGGATCCCTCTCCCATTCCTACGGTTCGGCGGCCGATGTCCCCGGTCATGTCCGGGACGTGCTGGTTCCCGGACGGGCCGAGGACGCGGTCGACGAACTGTCGATGAGCGTCCACCACCAGGGCGGGCACATCTGCCCGGCCGCGCCCCCGCTGCTGCCGTTCCTGGTGGGTCTTGCGGCGGACCCGGCGGTGACGGTGCGCGCCGAACTCCTCGATCTGATCGGCAGCCTGGCGCAGGCGGGCGCCGAGTCCGAGGAGCGGTTCGTGGACCCGGGCTGGGGCGCCGCCTGGGAGCAGGCCGTTCCGCTGCTGCTGGGGCTGCTGGCGGACCCGGATCCCGCCGTCCGCAGGGGCTGTCTGTTCCCCCTCTCGTACGGCGGGGCGCGCACGGCGGAGGAGCTGTGGGCGGCCCTGGAGCGCGAGGAGGACCCGGCGACCCGGTTCGCCCTGCTCGACGCACTGACGGAGTTGGCGCTCCAGCACCCTCAGGAGGCTTCTTCGGTACGGAGGCTGAGGGAAGCGGCGCTGGGTGCCCGAGCCCCGCTGGAACGGCTCGCTGCGGCCGTCGGAGTCCGGCGCGCGGCCTCCGACGGGCCCGACCCGGAGCTCACGGCGGTCGTCGCGCAGTCGCTGCGGGACATGGACCTCGGCGTACTCGCCGAGGAGGTGGGCGCGACCTGGGGATTCGGGGACCCGGCCGGTCTGGTGCCGTGGGCGGTGGACGCGTTCGGCGCCGACCGGGAGGGCCGGATCGTCCTGGTACGGGGCCTGCTGGCGTCTCCGGACGCGAAGCGCCGGGCGGGTGCGCTGCGCAGTGCGGCGGCGGTACTGGGCCGGTGGCGTTCGGCGGCGCCGGCCCTGCTGCCGGAGGTGGCGGGGCTGCTGGCGGACGAGGACCCGGCGAACCGGCGGTTCGCGGCCCGGGTGCTCGGCATGTGCGGGGAAGCGGCACGGCCGTGGGCGGACGGACTGGCGGGGCTTGCGGGGGCGGACGGGCCGGCGGGGGCCGCCGGCCCGGGCGGCTCGGTGTCCCGGTGGAGCGCGGGCAGGAGCCGCCTCTTCGGGGGCGTCGCAAGAGCGCGGGCCGCCCCCTCCCATGACGAGGAGACCCGGCAGGCCCGGAACACCGCCCTGTGGGCGCTCGCCCGGCTCGGGGACGTCCGGGCCGTGGGCCCGTTGGCAGCCCGTCTGCCGAAGGGGCGGACTGGGTTCGCCACCCATCAGACGTACGCCGACGGCTGGGCGCTGCACGACCTGAGCCTGCTGGAGGTCCTCGGTCCGCTCTCCGGGCACTCGGCAGCACTGCTGCCCGCGCTACGGCGCGCTCTGGCCGCCGCCAAGGGGCTCGACGAGCGCCGCACCCTGTGCCAGGTCCTCGGGGAATGGGGCCCGTCGGCAGCCCCTGCGATACCGGAGCTGGCCGCCCTCCTCGGCACCCGCGCCGCCGTATGGGCACTCCAGGCGCTCGCCGCGATCGGACCGGAGGCGGCTGCCGCCCTGGACCCCGCCCGGCTGCGCGCCCTCGCACAGGCACCGGCGACGGACCACTTCGTACCGCGCGAACTGGGCCTGGCGTACTGGCGCCTCACCGGCGACCCGGGCCCCGCGCTCGACGTACTGCTGCCGGACCTGGAGGAGAGATACGTCCATCACGCCCCGGCCGAGTTCCTGGCCGAGCTCGGCCCCGGGGCCGCCCCGTACCTGGACCGGCTGCGGGCCGCGCTCCCCGCGTACTCCGAGAGCTGGCTGCCGATGACCATCGGCTACGCGCTGTGGCGGATCACCGGCGAGAGCGAGGAGGCGGTGCCGCTGGTGCTCGGCGCGCTGGGGCCGCTGTCCGAGCCGGGCCGGAGCGCGGACCCCGCCATGACCGTCGCCGTACGACACCTGACGGAGATCGGCCCGGAGGCGGTCCGGCAGGCGGGGCCGGTACTGGAGCGGCTCGTCGCCGCCGACGAGCGGCCGGTCCGGCACGGCAACTGGCGGTCCGTGCCGGACGACGACGCGTTGCGCGCGGCGGCTCTCGCCGCGCTCAACACCCTTCCCGAGCGGGTTACTTCACGCCCGCCCACCGCTTGACGGTCGCCTCGGCCTCGGCGCGCTCCTCCGGGACGAGCTTGGAGATCAGGGCGCCGTGGTTGGAGTTCGGGGCGACGTAGAGGTGCGAGTCGCGCTTCGAGGGGCGGTAGCGCTCCGCGCTCCACGGGTCGTTCTGCCCGTACACGAACATCATCTGCTTGCCCTGCTTGTTGACCCATCGGTCGACGTCCTTGGCGTCCCAGCCGCTGTACGAGGTGCGCATGTCGGCGGGGAGCAGGGAGTTGGGCTGGTAGATGTCCGGGTAGTTGCGGACGTCGCGCAGGTGCTTGAACTTCAGGTCGGCCCAGCCGAGCTGGGCGGCGGCCTGGCGGTAGTACGGGCCGGTGCCGGCGGGGCCCGCGTCGGCGTCGGAGTAGGGCGACAGGCCGTGGCCGAGGGACCAGTCGTACAGCTCCTTGTCGGTGGCCTTCTTGGCATCGGGGACCGTCGGGCAGTTGGTGTACGAGCCGGACTGCCAGAAGTTCCAGACCTGGTCCAGGACGGAGAACTCGTAGGCCCGGTCGGTGGTGCCGAGCTGCTTGAAGGTGAGCTTCTGCTCCTTGGCGGTGGCCTCGAACATCGGCAGCAGCGCCTTGCGGCGGACCAGCATCTCGCGCTGCACGGCGTCGAGCGCGGTACGGCACTCGGGCGTGCCGACGGTCTTGAAGAAGTTCTCGTAGACACGGTCGTCGCGGTTGTCCGCGTCGTTGGGGGCGACGTAGGCGACGACGGCGTCCAGGTCGTCCGGGTAGAAGCGCTCGTGGTAGACCTGCGTCATACCGCCCTTGCTGGCGCCGGTGCCCAGCCACTTCGCCCGGTAGACGGTCTTCATGGCCTCGACGATGCGGTGCTCGTCGGCGGCCTCCTGCTGGATGGTCAGCTTGCGCCAGTCGGTCTTCCCCGCGGGGACGGACTTGTCGAAGAAGCGGTGCTCGACGCTGACCTGGTTGGCACCGAGGAGCGTGGTGAGCTCACGGGTGCTGGAGGAGAGGGTGTAGCCGCCGGTGTAGTGGACCATCGGGGCGCGCTCGTCCTTGTGCCACAGCGTGAACTGCTGTTCGAAGGTGCCGCGGCGCGGGTTGCTGTGGTCGATGGGCTGTCTCAGCATCAGGGTGAAGAAGGGGCGCCCCTCCTTCTGGATCTCCGAGACGATCCGCAGGCCGGGAATCTTCTCCAGCTTCTCTCGGACGGTGGCCGCCTGGGCCGCCGCACCTGCCTCTGCGGTGGGCGCCGCGGTGGCGGCGCTGCCGGTGAGCACGCTGGTGGCGGCTATGACTCCGGCACAGAACAGGGCGGGAAGTACCTTGGTACGCACGCTGATTCCCCTCGGGCGGACGGTGACGCAGTGATGTTTGCGTCGCAGCCACGCATGTTATGCACGGCAGCCCGCCCGACGGCAGCCCCTGGGGTCCGTCCGGCGGATCCTAAACACCCGGGGACCACTTCGGGTCGCGGCCGCCGAGGCCTACCACCCGGTCCAAAAAGGGCGATCCGTACGGTACGTCGACGACCGGGCCGAACATCGGGGCACGGGCCGGATTGTCCGCCTCCGGGGCCAGCAGGGCGTACACCACCTGAAGGCTCGGCTTGTCGCAGTCGAAGGCCTGGCCGGTGGCGCGGGCCAGGTCCCAGCCGTGCAGGACGAGCTCGTCGAGGGCGATCTGGGCGGCGACCCCGGCGGGCAGGGTCGTGCCGCCCGCGGCGGTGGTGCCGTCCCAGGCCTCCTGACGGTGCCAGGATTCGGCGAGTTCGGCGAGCTGGCGCGGGAGGCGGTGGCGCCAGTCGGCGGGGAGCGCGGGGCACTGGGGAGCAGCCCCGGCTTCGGCCTCGGGGTGCGGCTGCTTCCGCGCGGCGGCGCGGAACGCGGCGGTCAGCCCGCAGAGGTGGGCAAGGAGGTCCCGCACAGTGAAGCCGGCGCAGGGCGTGGGCGCGCCCAGCCGGGCGTCGGGGACTCCTCCGACGAGGCGGGCGAGCCTCTGGGCCGCCGGTTCGAGGTCGAACACGACGGCGGTGGGGGCAGCGGTCGTGGTGAGGGTCATGGGGTCCCTTTCCCTGTCAGCGGCGTCGAAGGGGAGACCCGGGGTGCCGCAAAAACTCATCGGTCGGGGCCAAAATTCGCGCTGACCTGCGGGAACTCCCGTGTCAGCATGGGCAGATGAGCGATGACACCTCGATACGGCGCCTCGATCTGGGGCACTTCGTACGGCCCGCGAGCGAGACCGGCACCGGACAGGACCGCGCGGAGGCGGTACTGGCGTACCTGGTGCGGCGGCCGGAGGGGCTGCTGCTCTTCGACACCGGGCTCGGCAGCGGAAGCGCGGAGACCGACGCCCACTACCGGCCGCGGCGGCGGGACTTGACCCAGGCGCTGGCGGACGCCGGTGTCGGCCCCGAAGATCTGGCCGCCGTCGTCAACTGCCATCTCCACTTCGACCACATCGGCGGCAACCCGCTCCTCGCCGGGCTGCCCGTGTTCGTCCAGGCGAAGGAACTGGCGACGGCTCGGGCCGGTGACTACACGATCGGCACACTGGTGGATCCGCCGGACGGGCGACCCCTGGCGTACGAGGAGCTGGACGGCGAGGCGGAGATCTGGCCGGGCGTGAGGCTCGTCCCCACCCCTGGGCACACGGCGGGGCACCAGTCGCTGGTGGTGGAGCGCGGACCCGGGCAGGGCGGGACGACGGTGCTGGCGGGGCAGGCGTACGACTTCGCCTCCGAATACGGCCACGCGGAACTGGCGGCCCGCGTGGGCCTGGGGCCCGCGGACCGGCCGTGGCTGGCGCGGCTGGCCGAATTCGCCCCGCAGCGGGTGCTGTTCGCACACGACCGGGCCGTCTGGACGCCGTAGCGCTGCACGAGAACACCCCGCCAGGCCCCCGTAGCACCTCACGAAGGGCACCCCCAGAAGACCGTCCAGGACCCGTAACGCACCACAAGGCGACCGAATTTCCCCGGCCTTGTCGCGAAACGCCGGGCAGGGCCATCCACTTGACTCGGCACCACCGGCTCCCTAGCGTCGCGACGGTTGGCCGGCCCCGTCGGCGCTCCACCGCGGACACCCCCGAGGAGACTCCTCCCATGCCCGATGCTCCCCGCACTCTCCTGCTCACCGGCGCGGCCGGCGGCATCGGCACGCTGATGCGGGGGCTGCTCCCCGCGTACGGATACGAGCTGCGACTCTTCGACGCGACACCCATCGAGGGCGAACCGACCGCGGTGACCGCCGACCTCGGCGACAAGCACGCGCTGCGCGAGGCCGTCGAGGGGGTCGACGCGATCGTGCACCTGGCGGGCATCTCCCTGGAGGCCCCCTTCGAGAAGATCCTCCGCTCGAACATCGAGGGGACGTACAACCTCTATGAGGCGGCGCGGGAGGAAGGGGTGCGCAGGATCGTGCACGCCTCCAGCAGCCACGCGGTCGGCTTCACCCCGATGCCCGGCGCGGACGGCCCCCTGGTGCCCGCGGACACCCCGCACCGCCCGGACACCTTCTACGGCCTGTCCAAGGCGTTCGGCGAGGACCTCGCGCAGCTGTACTGGGACCGGGACGGCCTGGAGACGGTGTCCGTGCGGGTCGGCGCGTGCTTCATGGAGCCGACCACGGTGCGGATGCTGTCGCTGTGGCTGAGCCCGGGAGACGCCGCCCGCCTCTTTGATGCGGCGCTGACCGCACCGCGGGTCGGGCACACCGTGGTGTACGGCTCGTCCGCCAACACCCGGCTGCGCTGGGACCTTTCCACCGCCCGCGCCCTCGGGTACGTACCGCGCGACGACTCCGAGCAGTACGCCGAGAAGCTCCTCGCCGAGCAGGGCGAACCCGCCCCCGGGGACCCGGACCACGACTTCGTGGGCGGCTCGTTCTGCACCGACCCGCCGCAGTGGCCGTACTGAGGCCGGTATGCGGGCCCGGCCGTCAACGGTTGGGGGGAGCCGGCCGGGCCCGGTGCCGCAGGGCCTTCCGCGCCCGGCGTACCGGGCCGATGAGTGTCGCCGACGCACTCAAGGACCGGACCCGGATGCGGTGAGCGCGCCCGTGACGCGATCAACCTAGAACGATTCACGCCGCTCCCCGATCCGCTTCGCGCACCCGCTGTCCGGATCGCGCGGCGGACTTCCGGTCCTGGGCTTCCAGCCGCGGGCTTCCGGCCCCGGGCGGGGTTGTTCACTTCCCCCGGAGCGTCTGCGACGGCGTCTCGCCGAAACGCGCCCGGTAGAGGGCCGCGAACCTGCCGAGGTGCGCGAATCCCCACCGGTACGCGACCTCGCCGACCGTGGGAACCTCCGCGCCCCGGCACTCCCCCGCACCGCGTTCGAGCTCTTCGCGCACCCGGTCGAGCCGTACGTCCCGCAGGTACGCGGTCGGCGTCATCCCGACGTGCTCCCTGAAGCCCTCCTGAAGGCGTCGCACGCCGACCCCCGCGACGGCGGCGAGCGAGGCCGCCGTGTACGGCTGCTCGGGGTGCGCGTGGACGGCGTCCAGGACCCTCTTGACGGGTGCGGGGCGCAGCGCCTTCGCGGGGGTGGCCAGTTCCTCGCGGTACGGGTGGTCGGCCGCCAGCAGCAGCCCGCTGAGGAGGGTCTCCTGGAGCGGTGCGGCCAGCAGGGGCTGCGTCACCATGCCGCCGGCCTCGCGGGCCTCGGCCACCGCCCACCGCAGCAGCCGGGCCCAGCCCAGACCCGTGCCGCGGGAGATGTCGAGCTGCGGGGCGAAGTCGACCCGGCCGGGCAGCTCCCGGCCGAGCAGCCGCTCCAACTGGGCGTGCAGGGCCGCCGGTTCGATCTTCAGGGCGAGCAGTCGGCAGTCGTCGCTCCAGCGGTCGACGCCGGTGTCTCCCACCGGGGCGAACACGGCGGCGCGCCGCGCGGTGGCCACGGCTTCTCCCCGCCCCTGCTGGTTCCAGGCGAAGCTGCCGGACAGCGGCACGCTGACGTGGTAGGAGCCCAGTTCACCGACGCGCATCCGGATGTCGGTGCCGATGCTGAGGTCGCCGACCGTCAGGTCGCCCAGCTGCGCGCTGTCGATCCTGGCCTCGAACGCGTTCGGCCTGCCGAGCGGGTCGATGAGTGTGTCGTAGAACGGGCCGGCGATCGCCAGGCGCACCTCGTCGAGATCGGACGTCACGAAGGTCTCCACGCCCGTCAGGGTAGATCGCGGTCCGTGCCGCCCCGGCCGCTCTCCTCAGGAAATTCACTCGCGGGCAGGGCCCTGGCCAGGACACCATGCGCCCATGCCGAAGCCCCAAGGATTCAGTTATGTGCGGCGCCCTGACGGCACCGTCCTCATCACCCACCGCGAGCGTGCCGCGACGACGCTGCGGGGCGGCCGGGCGGAGAAGTTCCTGGCTGAGGCGGAGGTCGGCGACGGGCAGCTGGTGATGGCCCGGTGGACCGGCGCCTACAAGATCGGCAACGAACGGCAGGCCCGCAGCCACCCGCGAAACCGCTGATCAGACCCTCTTCACGGGCCTCAGTACAGGCTTCAGCACAGGCCCCAGTACAGGCCTCAGCACCGGCCCCAGCACGGCCCCGTCTCGGGCCCCGTACGGCCGTGCAGGGAATTCGTCGCAAGGTAAGGGAACGGCAAAGCCTTCCCGGTCGTTACCCCGGCATGACCGCAATGACCTCTGGCTCGAACATTCCGCTTCCCACCGCCCGCGTGGCCGTGGACGTGGCCGCCCCGGTGCGGCTCGACGTATCGGGCCTGCTGCTCACCGCCGACGGCAAGGTGCGCTCCGACGACGACTTCATCTTCTTCAACCAGCCCACGGGCCCCGGCGTGACCTACCGCTCCGGCGGCGGCACGGCCCCGGACGCGATCGTGATCGACACCGGTGCGCTGCCGGCCGGCATCGAGCGGGTCGTGGTCACCGCGAGCCCGGACGCGGCGGGCCAGACCTTCCAGGGCATCGAGCCCACCGCCACCGTGCGCGGCGCCGACGACAACAGCGTGATCGCGTCCTTCACGCCGCCGCAGCTGGGCTCCGAGACCGCCCTGGTCGTCGTGGAGGTCTACCTCCGCAACGGCGCCTGGAAGGTCCGTGCGGTCGGCCAGGGCTACTCCAACGGCCTGGCGGGCATCGCCACCGACTTCGGCGTCTCGGTCGAGGAGCCCGCCCCGGCTCCCGCCGCCACCCCTGCCCCCGCAGCGGCCCCGCAGGCGCCTTCCGCGCCCGTCGCGCCGCCGTCCGCCCCGACGCCGTCCTACGACCCGCGGGTGGCCGCCCCGCAGGCCCCGCCCGCCGCTCCCCCGGCCGCGCCCGCCCCGGCGCCCGCGGGCACCGGCAAGATCAACCTGGACAAGGGCCGCGTCAGCCTCCAGAAGAACCAGACGGTGTCCCTGGTCAAGGGCGGCAAGCCGCTGCTGTCCCAGGTCAAGATGGGCCTGGGCTGGGAGCCCGCGTTCCGCGGCAAGGACATCGACCTGGACGCGTCCGTCATCGCGTACGACGGGAACCGCAAGCACATCGACAGCTGCTACTTCGGCAAGCTGTCGATCCTGAACGGCGCGATCAAGCACTCCGGCGACAACCTCACCGGCGAGGGCGCGGGCGACGACGAGGTCATCGTGGTCGACCTCGGCCGGATCCCCGCGGAGGCCACGGGTCTGGTCTTCACGGTGAACTCCTTCACGGGCCAGAAGTTCACCGAGGTCGCCAAGGCCTACTGCCGTCTGCTGGACGCCGCGACGGGCGAGGAGCTGGTCCGCTTCGACCTGACCGGCGCCGAGCCGCAGACGGGCGTGATGATGGCGAAGCTGATCAAGCAGTTCAGCGGCGAATGGGAGATGACGGGCCTGGGCGACTTCGTCAAGTCCCGTACGGTGCGCGGCATGGTGAAGCCCGCCGCGCAGGCGCTGTAACGGCCGTCGGCGAGGTCGTGGGGGCGCGGGAGACGGTGGGGGACGGAGAGGCGGAGCGCGTGACCGATGCCACGTGCGAGAAGGGTTTGGGCGCGGATGCCCGGACGTAGTCTGGAAGGCATGTCCACCACCTCTCCGTCTCCGTCCGCCTCCGGGCCCGAAGCCTCCGGGGCGGACCGGGCGAACGCGGCGATACGCAGCCTCGTGGACGCGCAGACGACGGACGAGGCCTGGCCCTCGGAGGAGTACGAACTGCTTCTCGTCGAGTGGGCGGCCGCGATGCGCGACGACGCGGCAGAGCCCGTCTGCTAGCTCCAGCCGATTCCGGCCGGCTCCGGTCGTACCTGGTCAGCCCCAGTCGTACCTGGTCAGCCCCGGTCGTCCGTGGTCAGTTCCGGCCGGCTCCCGATTTCGCCGATTTTTCCACCCGAAACGCCTCCGCCCCGTATCCCGATCGTGATGATCGAAGTACGGGGCGGGGGCGTTTTTTCCCGGAGCCGCGGGGGCTCAGAGCTTGGTCAACTTGGAGAAGGGGCTGAGAATCCGCCCCTGACGCCCGGAGAAGTCGATGAGCACCGCGAGGTCTCCCTCAAGCGCTACGACTCTTCCGAGTCCGAATTGATCATGCGAAACCCGGTCTCCCACCTCATAGTTCTCAATGGGCGGGGCGGCCGGGGCCGGGACGTTGAAGGGACTGGACGGCAGGTGTCGCCGGGCTCCGGCTGGCTTTGTCATTACCTTCAGTATGCGCCCACCGGACGGCAGATGCCATGCCCGTCTCCCGGCCGCCTCCCAGGTCCGACCCCTCGCACCCGTCCCGTCAGCTCCTCCAGGGCCAGTCGGCGGACCGTCCGGCCTCAAGGAGAGGGACCATCCGGAAAGCCGCGTCGGTCAGCCCGCCGAAGGCGTGCCGGCCGGGCGTGCCGGACGGAGCGTGACCGGCCGCGTACCCCTCGAGGTTCCAGGTGTACGTGGGCACGTGGGCAGGGACCGGCTCGAAGACGCCACTCCGGCCGCCCCCGTACGACGCCTGCTCGTCGGTGACGATCAGGACCCGGTCGTGGCCGTCGTAGTGGCGGCGCACGGCGGCGGCCGTGCTGGTGCCGCCGAGGTCGCCGAAGCGCTCCAGGATCTTCAGGACGGACTCCCCCTTCGCGAAGTCCACCGGCTTGCTGTTCGAACCGAATTCGACGAGGTCCGCGGAGTCGGCGCGCAGCGCCAGCGACGTCCCGAAGATCGCCGCCGCGTCCGCCCGGTTGAGCTTCGAGCGCTCCGAGGCCGGCGACCAGAACATCGAGCCCGACCGGTCGACGAGGACCAGGGTGCGCCCCGGGAGGCGGGGCACGTTGGCCAGCGAGTGGCCGAGCGCCTGCTCCAGCGGGTACGCCCAGCGCAGCGACGGCGCGTGCTGGTAAGCGGCGAGGTAGCGGAACGGGAACTGCCGCCCCCTGGCGACGACTTCGGGGTCCGAGATCTTCGCCGCGACACCTGCCGCGACCGCGTCCGAGACACCGGCCTCGTCGAAGTTGCGGAGGTTGCGCAGCAGCGCCATGGTGCCCATCGAGGGGATCATCGCCTCCCACGCCTGCGCGTCCATCGGACCCTGCAGCCAGCCCGCGAGGGACTCCCAGGTCATGCCGGCCTCCGCCAGCCGCTCGGCGGCGTCCGCCTTGCGCAGGACGGCGCGCCGCTTGGCCGGTCGCAGGGACATCAGTTCGCGGTGTGCGGTGAGCGTCCGGTTCGACTTCGGCGCCACCGCGGTCTCCGGGTGGTGCCGGCGGTCCAGCGCGTACTGGAACAGCTCGCCCTGCCACGGCTTGGCGGGGTCGGGCGAGGCGTGCACCAGGTTGAGCACGTCGCCGAAGCGGAACCCCTTGGAGGCGGTGTCGTACTTCAGCAGCGACTTGCCGTGGTACAGCCGCTGGACGGCGTCGGCGACGCCGCGCTTGACGGGCTTGGGGATCGCACGGCCGTACAACGCGGTCCAGTACGCGAGGAGTTCACCTGGCTCGTCGGGCCGCTGCAGGACGGAGGCGACGACGGAACGGTTCGAAGGCCCTTCGCTCACGCCCGCGTCGAGCCGCGCCTTGACGTACTCGGCGGCGCCGACCACGGACGCGGTACGCATCTGTCCCTCGCCGCGCAGCCAGCCGAGCAGACCCGCGGTCCACTCGGGATCGCTGACGGCGAGCTCGCGCACGAGGGTCGCGAAGCGGGTGTCGCGGGCCTCGCCGGTCTCGTAGAAGGTGTTCTGCCCGACGAAGTTGGCGACCGCGAGGAGGAAGAGCTCCGACTTGGGGTCGCGGAGGTGTCCCGTGCCGCCCCGGTGGTTGACCGTGGTCGCGCCGGTCGTCGCGACGGGCGAGACACCGGCCGCCTTCGCGGTACGGGTATTGAAACGAGCCATGGTGAATTCCCCCGAATTCCCTTGAGTGCGGCTGGGTGAAGATGAGCGCATCGGATTTCCGCGGGGAAGCACAGCAGGAAGAAGAAAGGGGTGCCCGAGGTCAAAAGCGGCGACGGAACAGTCTGATGCTCTACCGCCTGAGCTACACCGGCCGAAGCCGGTGACGGGAGTCGATCCCGCAACCCTCAGATCCAGTGAAGTAACCGTTGCCTGCGCACCGGGCACCCCTTCTCGCGCTGAGCCTCCCGAGATCAGGACGGCTGCGGCGAGTTTTCTTGCAAAGAAGTAACCGCGGCCTGGCGCACCGGGAGGTGCGTGAAGAATGAAGTTGAGTGTGCCCAGAGTTCGAATTCGGCGGAACCGACATTAGGTGCTCTGGCCCCTGAGCTACACCGGCACGAATACCGGTGACGGGACTCGAACCCGCGACCTCCCCATTAAGAGTGGAAGTAGGTCCTGCCTGCGCACCTGGACACGTCCATGACTCTAGGAGTACGGACCCGGCACGCGCCAAGCATTTTCCGCCTGACATCGTCCTGGCATCGTCCGGACATCATGCGGTGCGTCACAACGCGCGCCGCACCGCAACCGCGCGCCCCTCGAATGGCGTCGCACACAGCGTCCGGCGACGCCGGGCGATCGGGAGGGGAGCCGAGGGAATGGCAGCCGCAGCATCCGCAGCCGGACCGGCGCAGTACCACATCGTCGCACCGCTCGGCGAGGGCGGAATGGGCCGGGTGCATCTCGCCCGCAGCCCCGCCGGGCGGCTGGTCGCACTCAAAACAGTGCACCCTCATCTGGCCGCCGATCCGCGGTTCCGGGAGCGGTTCCGCCGGGAGGTGGCGGCGGCCCGAGCCGTGGACGACGTGTTCACGGCGGCCGTCCTCGACTCCGACACGGATACCGAACTCCCCTGGCTGGCAAGCGAGTTCTGTGCCGGTCCGTCCCTGGTCGACGCGATCAGCGCGCTCGGCCCGCTGGACTCGGCGGCCCTCGGCACGCTCGGCGCCGCGCTCGCCGAGGCCCTCGCGGCGGTGCATGCCGCAGGTCTCGTGCACCGGGACCTCAAGCCCGCCAATGTCGTCATCACCCGGGACGGGCCGAAGATCCTCGACTTCGGCATCGCGAAGGACGCCGCCCACGAGTCCGGTGAGCCGCTGACCGGCACCGGTGAGCTGGTCGGCACCCTCGGCTTCATCGCGCCGGAGCAGCTCACGGGCGAGGGGGGCGGCGAAGTGGGGCCGCCCGCCGACGTGTTCGCACTGGGGTCGCTGCTCGCACTGTCGAGCACGGGCCGCAATCCGTACGGTTCGGGGACCGCCCCGCAGGTCCTGCACCGCACCCTGCACGAGCCGCCCGACCTGCTGGGGGTGCCGGACGAGGAGTGGCTCGGCTTCCTGCGGCGCTGCCTCGCGATGGCTCCGGCGGACCGGCCGTCCGTCGCGGAGGCGCTCGACTGGTGTGCCGGGCGGGCGGGCTCCGTACCGTGGTGGGAGGGGGAGGCGATCACCGGGGCGGTACGGGAGCACGAGGAGGCGATGGCCGAACTCGTCGCCGCCGAGCCGGAGTGGGAGGACGAGATCCCGGAGGCGTTCCGGGCGCCGCGCGCCCCCAAGGACGTACCGGCTGCGGCGGACGTACCGCATGCAGCACATACGGCGGACGCACCGGCGCCGAAGCCCGCTTCGCGCCGCCGTCGGTTTCTGGCCTGGGCGGGGGCGGCGGTGACGGCGGTTTCGGGTTCGACGACAGCGGCCGTGCTGCTGCTGGACGAGAGCGTGAAGACGCCCGGGGACGCCAAGGCCGCGGCCCCGAAGTGGAGTTGGCGCCAGGGAAGTACGGTCTGGTCCCGCGACCTCGGCTCCACCCTGGGCCACGGCGGAGCACTGCTGCTGCACGGCGACGCCCTGTACGTCAGGACGGACCGGACACTGACCCGGCTGAACGCGGCGACGGGCGAGGTCCGGTGGCGGTACGAGGCCGAGAACGGGAACCTGGGCAGCGTACGGCCGCAGGGGGACACGGTGTTCGTGCTGCGGCTGCCGATGAAGGAGCCCGAGATCGTCGCGCTGGACGCGGCGTCCGGGAAGCGACGCTGGTCGACCGGGGCCCCGGTCCTGAACCGTTTCCGCCCTGGCAGCATCAACCCTCCGACCAGCGAAACCGAGGGCGCGTCCGCCCACCTCAGCGTCTCACCGGCCGTCGTCTGCCTGGTCACGCACGCCACGGCGAGCACCCTGTGGGAGCGGCGCGCGACGAAGGGCAACCGCTGGCGGGCGTACGGATTCGGGGCACGGGACGGCGAACCGCTCTGGCACCGGGCGGGGACGGTGACGGGGGTCCCGGCAGTCCACCAGTACGGCGGCAGGCTCGCCGTCGCCACCTCCGAGCACCCGGTGTCGCTGCGGGACCCGGCGGGCGGCCCCCTGGTCGTGCTGCGGGACCGGGACGGCACGGTGGAGCGGGAGATCGAGGGCGGCTCGGTCCATCCGGAGGCGCACCCGGGCGCGTCGGGAATCCGTCACTATCCGGGGCGGTCCGCCGTGGAGGCGGTGGACCTGGCGACGGGGAAGCGGCGGTGGTCCCGGGCAGCGGGCGACGAGGCGACAGTCACTCCCGCCGCGACGGCCGGTCTGGTGCACACCGGCACCCACGGCGATCTGCGTGCCCTGGACGCGGCGACCGGCCGCGAGCGCTGGGCGAGGTCGGACGTCCGTCGCATCGACGACGATGACGAAACCCCGCCGCTGGTCGCGGACGGCCTCGTGTACGCCTCGGGCTCGGACCCCTCGGTGGCCGCCCACTCGGCGGAGCACTCGGACGGTTGGGGGCTCCACGCGCTGAACGCGGAGACGGGGAAGCTGGTGTGGGCGATGCCGGTGGACCGGATGAGCAAGGTACGGGCGGCGGCGGGCGGCGGCCGGGTCCACCTGTGCGTGGACCGCACCCTGCTGACGCTGCGCGGGCCTGCGGGGCCGTGAGCGGGTCCTCCGGCAGACCGGACGGACCCGGCAGGCCTGCCAGACCTGCCAGACCTGACAAGCCCGGCGGACCCGCCGGATTCACCGGGCCGCTCGCATGACCGCCCCCCTCCTACCCGAGGACCCCGCCCGTCTCGGCGGCATCCGGCTCCTGGGCCGGCTCGGCGCGGGCAGCATGGGCCAGGTGTACGCCGGGCGCACCATCGGGGGCCGGCTCGTCGCGGTGAAGACGGTGCACGCGCACCTGGCGGCCGAGCCGCACTACCGGGAGCGGTTCCGGCGTGAGGCGGCGGCCGCCCGTGCGGTCACCGGGGCGTACACGGCGGCCGTTCTGGCCGCCGACCCCGACGCGGCGGTGCCGTGGCTGGCGACCGCGTTCCTGCCCGGGGTGACCCTGCGCCGTACGGTCGCGGAGTGCGGCCCGCTGCCCGTGGCGGCGGTACGCGCCCTGGGCGCGGCCCTGGCGGAAGCGCTGGCCGGCATCCACGCGGTGGGCATCGTGCACCGCGACCTCAAACCGTCGAACGTACTGGTCACGGCGGACGGCCCGCGCGTCATCGACTTCGGCATCGCCCGGCTGAAGGACGCTCCCTCCGCGCTGACGGCAGCGGACGACATCATCGGCACACCGGGCTTCATCGCACGGGACTTGGTGGCCCACTGCCTGGCAAAACCCGCCTCCGGGCGCCCGACGGTACGCGAAGTCCTGGGCGCGCTGCGGGAGTCGGGGGCGCCGCTGTGGTGGCGGGAGGGAGCGGTCGGGCACCTGGTCCTGCGGTCGGCGCAGGCCCCCCCGTACCGGAAGAAGCCTCGGAGACCGACCCCGCCCCGGACCCCGTCCCTCCTCCCCTCCCCAGCCCCGCTCCCGCTCCCGCTCCCGCTCCCGCTCCCGCTCCCGCTCCCGCCCACAATCCCTGGCCCGCCCCTCCCCCGCACGGGCAGAGAGGCCGGGCAGAGGGGACCGGGTAGGCATCGGCGCACCTCACGGGCATGATCGTTCTGGCCCGTTGCTCGCCCCGCCCGCCAGACTCGTCCCCGCCCGCCCGAAAGGACCCCGAATCATGACCCCCTTCCCCGCCACCCGCCGCCGTGTCCTCGTCAGCGGTGCTTCCCGCGGGCTCGGCCGTGCCCTCGCGCAGGCCTTCGCCGCCAACGGCGACCGGGTCGCCGTGCACTTCGGTTCACGGCGCGCGGAGGCCGAGGAGACGTACGGTTCCCTCGCCGGTACGGGGCATGTGCTCGCCGGCGGTGACCTGTCCACGCCCGACGGGGCGCGGGCCGTCGCGGACGCCGCCGCCGAAGGGCTCGGCGGGCTGGACGTGCTCGTGAACAACGCGGCCGTGAACCTTCCCCATCCGCTCGCCACCACCTCGTACGACGACTGGGCGGACGCCTGGCACCACCACGTCTCCGTCAACCTCCTGGGGACGGCCAATCTCAGTCATCTCGCGGCCCGCCGGATCATCGGGCAGGGCGGCGGCGGCCGGATCGTCAATGTCGGTTCGCGCGGGGCGTTCCGGGGCGAGCCGGACCACCCCGCGTACGGCGCCACCAAGGCGGCGGTGCACGCGCTGGGCCAGTCGCTCGCCGTGCACCTGGCCCCGCACGGCATCGCGGTGGCGTCCGTGGCACCGGGGTTCTTCGAGACGGAGCGCGTCGCGCACCGGCTGGAAGGGGCGGAGGGCGAGGCGATCCGGGCGCAGAGCCCGTTCGGCCGGGTGGCGTCGGCGGACGAGATCGCGGCGGCGGTGCTGTGGCTGGCCTCGCCCGCCGCCGAGTGGGCGTCGGGGACCGTGCTGGACCTCAACGGGGCTTCGTACCTGCGTACTTGAGCCCACACCGAGGCGAAGAAGGTCAACTCGGTCAGAACGCCTTTATTACCAAGATTCAGTGCAGAATGCCTTGACCGGCGGATGCGACGGCAATAGACATGGCCTTACCGGCCGCGGTTCGGGGGAACCCCGCCGGGAGTACCGCACAGCGATTGCGAGGGGGCGAGCCATGTGGATGCCAGACAGGCCCGCGACCTCCACGAGAGCCGGCTGCTGCAGCTGGCCAATGTGACCGGAGTAGGCACCGGCAGGGACGAGTACTCGGGCGAGGACGTCATCGTCGTCTTCGTGACCCGCACCGTGCCCCGCGACCTGCTCCGCTCCGAAGACGTGGTGCCCGGGGAACTCGAAGGCGTACGTGTTCGCGTACTGGCGATCGGCGACGTCGAGTCCCAGGGCGGCGGCCTCTGAGAGAGGCCGCCCTGCCCCTGCACACCCGGCACCCGTGTACCTCCATGCACCCCTACATGTACCGGGGAAGAGGTGGTCTGGCGTGAGCCAGCCCGAGATGATGCGAGGACCCACCGGCGGGCAGATCAGTGACAGCTCCCGCCAGCAGGCGATGTCCGACTTCCTGCGCCCGCAGGCACCCCTCACCAACGTGGTCGGCTTCGGCCACGGCGTGAAGTGGGTCGACGGACAGCCGACCGGCGAACCCGCGCTGCTCGTCTTCGTGAGCCAGAAGGTTCCCGAGTCGATGCTGCCCGAGCGGGACGTCGTACCGCGGCAGATGGACGACGGCACCCCGACCGACGTGGTCGCGGTCGGCCATGTGACGGCGCAGCCGCAGCTGCGCCCGTCGCGGCGCGGGCCGCTCGGCCAGGAGCAGGACCAGTACCGAGCAGACGGCCGCGCGAACGGGCAGTCGGGGTCGATGTCGCAGCCGATGCTGGAAGAGATGTCCGAGCTCGGCGCGTTCGAGCCGCAGCTGCTCAAGCGGCGGATGCGCCCGTGCCCGTCCGGCTTCTCGGTCGGCAACGTACAGGTGACGGCCGGCACGCTCGGCAGCGTGGTGTACGACTTCCTGCCCGGCGCGACCACCGACCCGCCCGCAGCGGGCCTCGGCACGCCGGCGAAGTTCTACATCCTCAGCAACAACCACGTGCTGGCCGACTGCAACAGGGCCCCGGCACGCAGCCCGATCGTCCAGCCCGGATCCGCCGACGGCGGCCGGGCCCCGGCGGACCAGATCGCCATGCTGGACCGGTTCATCACCATCCAGTTCGCCCCGCAGATCCCGCTGGAGCGGCACAACAACATCGTCGACGCGGCACTGGGCGCGGTCGACTTCCAGGACGCGACCCGCGAACAGTACTTCAGCGGCGCGCCGAGGGCCTGGCGGCGGCGGACCAACATCGCGGTCGGCGACCGGGTCAAGAAGACCGGCCGGACCACCAACATCAGCTTCGGCCGGGTCATCGCGACCGACGCGACCATCGACGTGAACTACGGCACGGCGGGGACCGCCCGCTTCAAGGACCAGATCCTCACGACGAACATCTCGGCGGGCGGCGACTCCGGTTCGCTGGTCACCTCGCTGGACAACGTCGCCGTCGGTCTGCTCTTCGCCGGCTCCCAGGTCGTCACTGTGGCCAACCACATCGAGCACGTCCGCGCGCTGCTGCGCGTCGAGATCGCCGAGCAGCTGGCCTGACGGCTTCGCCCCGGCGGAAGGAAGGTCCACCATGACCACCCAGTCACGCAAGTCGTCGGCGTCCCAGGACAAGCAGCGCCGTACGGAACACCACTACCTCAACGCGCAGGGCGCGGAGGTCAAGACCCGCGACGAGGCGTTCTCCGCACTCCAGGACGTGTCCGCGGAAGCCGTCGCGGTGACCGCGAAGCTCCAGCTCAACAATGGGGCGACCACGTTCGAGATGGAGATCCGCTTCAACCCGAACACGTCGCCGTTCGTGATCACCGGCGGGCGCATCACGGCCGGTATCTGCGGGGCCCCGTGGGACATCACGGGCGGCTCGATCGGCAACCAGCTGCGGCTGGACGCGAAGCGGGCGGGCCAGGGGTCGTGTGCGAACACGATCACGATCGTCGGCCAGTACCAGAACCCGCCGTCCTACCGGGGCACGTACGGCTTCGACGGGTCGTCCTCGTCGTTCAACCACACAACCCTGTACAAGAGTTGACCCCGGCGCGGCACTGAACACGCGGACGGGCCCGGGAGATCGCCCCGGGCCCGTCCGTCGCGCGGGCGCCCGCGCTCAGTTCTCCAGCTGCGCCCACCACCAGTCCAGCGCGGGCACCTCCGGGACCCGTACGCCGTCGCCCACGGCGGCCGGGCGGTCGGTGACGGTGATCCCGTACGACGCCCCGTCGACCGGCAGCGGATACCGGTTGCGGGGGCTGGCGTAACGGGGAGCCTTGCTCATCCAGCGGATGCAGCCGGACACGTAGTGGCTCAACGCGTCCAGGAGGAGCGGGAGTTCGGGGTCGGTGGCACGGGCGGCGAGCCTCTCGCGCAGCGTCACGAAGTACGTCATGGCCCGGTCCCGCAGCGCGACGGCGGCAGGCAGTGCGTCCGCCGCCGAGCAGCCCTCCTGGTGGGCGAGGACGTTGACCAGGTTCTGCGCGGGCGGGTCCAGGTGGTCGTCCATGGCGTACGAGAAGAGGTCGTTGTCGCAGCCGACGATGAACCCGGCGGCGTCGGTCAGCGCCTGTACCGCGGGCGAGAAATGGAGGTCGGG
Source organism: Streptomyces sp. NPDC048442 (assembly GCF_040651475.1). Classification (NCBI taxonomy): domain Bacteria; kingdom Bacillati; phylum Actinomycetota; class Actinomycetes; order Kitasatosporales; family Streptomycetaceae; genus Streptomyces; species Streptomyces sp. NPDC048442. Next base: position 302,970 of record NZ_JBEZKB010000005.1, on the reverse strand, counting down.
CGGCAGCCGTATCCCGTTGGCCGCCTCGCTGAAGGCGAGCGAGAAGCGGGTGCCGTTCACCGAGACCCGTACGGCCACGAAGTCGTTGAGCGACGGCATGCGGCCGCGCTCGGTGTTCGCGGTCTGCCAGGCCACCCCGGACAGCCAGTCGCGGGTCCCGGCACACAGCCGCCACAGCTGGGCGGGGGTGAACCGTGCACGGGTGCGGGCCACCAGGTCGTCCAGCGCGGCGGAGAGCGCACCCGGGGGCAGCATCGCGGAGCCGGGCGCCTCCAGTGCGCGGAGCACCCGCTGGCCGTGGTCGACGACGACCGCGGTGCGTCCGACGGCGGTGCCGGAGTCCTGCCAGTCGTCCACGGCCCAGGCCCAGTAGTTCCACTCCATGAAGAGCAGGAGCGTTTCCTCGTCGCCGTACGGAATGGCCCGTCCGACGAAGTCGGGGTTGTGGATGGCCCGCGCCCAGGCCCGTTCGGTGGCGTCCGGGTAGAGGCCGTACCGGTCGGCCCAGGCCAGCGCGCGTTCGCCCAGGGCCTCGGCGGCGGGGTGCACTCCGGCGTCCTCGACCGGGCAGTAGAAGGCCGGCAGCCGGTCCCCCAGCGCGGAACTCGGGGCGCGGAACCCGCCCGCCGTCCCGCTCACCGTCCCGCTCGCCGCCCCGCCCGGCGCTCGGCTCACCGTCTCGCTCGCCGCCCCGTTCACCGCCTCCCTCACCGTCTCGCTCATCCGAGCTTCCCGTCGCCCAGCCGGAAGATCAACAGCCGTGTCTCCAGGGCGTGGTCGCGCCACACCCGGAAGAACTTGCCGTGCGTGAGCGCCGACTCGACCAGCCGTTTGCGGGCGATCGGCGAACTGCGCCCCTGGTCCAGGCCGTCCAGCTCCGCGGTCGTCCAGGCCATCGACTGCACCCAGAACTCCGCCACCCGGTCGGTGATGTCCTCGTCGGCCTCCAGCTCGAACCCGGCCGCGCGGGCCGCCGAGATGTACTCGGTCAGACAGCCGAGCCGGGTCTTGTAGTAGCCGTCGATGAAGTCGGTCCACTCGGGCCGGCACAGGAAGTGCTCCTGGATGCCGAACCAGCCACCGGGGCGTAACGCTCGGGCCACCACGGAGAACAGCCGCTCCCGGTCCATGTAACCGGAGCTCTCGATCGCGACCGCCGCGTCGTAGACCCCCTCCTCCTCCCAGGCGTGCACATCGCCGTGGACCGCGGTCACTTGCTGCTGTGCGCCTGCTTGGCGCACGAAGTCGTTTATCACCGGTATGTGTTCGCCGGTCACCGTCAGGGCGGTGACCCGCGCACCGTGCTCCTGCGCCCAGTACAGCGAGCCGCCGCCCAGCCCGCACCCGACGTCGAGCATGGTCAGCGGCGGCGCTCCCGCGACGCCCCACAACGTGGCCGCGTGCGCCAGGACGGCCTCCTGCGAGTCGCGGATGCGCTGCTTGAGGACGCGCTGGGCGACCGTGGTCTGGGGGTGTTCCCCGCTGCCGAACATGCCTATGTGGAAGTGCGCGCGGGGGCCGGGGCCGTATTTGTGCAGGATGTCGGTCGTTTTGCGGGAGTAGTAGAGCGGCACCTGTTCCGCGTCGAAGCCGGAGGGAGCCGCGAGTTCCGTAGTGGTGGTCGTCATAGGGAGGTCCCTCTCAAGGTCCGTGAGCAACACCGGTACGCGGGATCGCGCGGACCCTCACGTACGAGGAGAAGAGCAAGGTGCGCAGGGGCGCGGGCAGGTCGCATCCTGCCGGGGCTCGGCCGCCGGGCAGGGGGGAGACAACCGTCACCGGGCCTGCGGCGGGGGGCTGTGAGCCGAAGCCATCGTCATCATCGGACACTGCCTCTCGGCCGGCGCACAGCCCTAGGAGGTACGCCACACCCTGCGGCACCCATCCGATACCCATCTGAAGGGGGCGCGAACCGGCCACCGTGCGCCCCCTGTGCGCTGATTGCTCCAGCCTGCGAAAACTCCGCAGCGAGCCACATGCCCCTGGCATTTTCCCTGCTCGCACGCACAAACGGAACCGGGCTCCACCCTCTGAGGAGAAAACCCGGTGTCCGGAAACAGCGGTACAACGAGCCGCCCGCACACTTCCCCGACCCCCCCCCAGCCCTCTCGGGCAGCGGGGCCACCCCGCCCCTCCACCCTCCGACCCCCAGCCCCCTTGGGCAGCGGGGCCACCCCTCACCCTCCACCCTCCGTCCCCTAGCCTCCTTGGGCAGCGGGGCCGCCCCCCGGGGGCGGGACGGGTGGGCAAGGGGGCGGCCCCCACGCAGAGCACGCCCCCTCCGCGACCGCACCCGCTACGCCCCCGCACCCCCGCACCCCCGTGCGGCCCGGTGGGCCGCTTAGCGGATTCGGCCCCTCCCCACCCCTCCACCTAAACCGCTCGCCGCGGGGCCGGTGGGGGCGGGCGTCCCGGGCTGCGCCCGGTGCACGGCTGCGCCGCGCGTCCTCAAACGCCGGACGGGCTGAAGTGGCTGGACCGGGCTGAAGATGCCTGCCCGACCAGGCTGAAGGTGCCGAGCCCCAAGCTCCCGCCCCTCAGCCCCCCGCCCTCGACCGTGCCTTGAATGCCGCCTTTTTGGCCTCCTTGGCCACCTTCTTCTCCGGGTGCAGCCGTCCCATCGCCTCCAACACCCCCGCCGTAGCCGGGTGTTCGACCCGCCATGCCGAGTCGAGGAACCCCGTGTGCTGCCCCACCAGACCCACCACCAGTTCCTGCAGCTCCGGCGTCTCCCCCGCCGCGTCCAGCTGTGCGGCGATCGTGTCGACGGCCAGCCAGAACACCATCTCCTCCGGCGGCGCCGGCACCTCGGCCGCGCCCCGTTCGGCGAGCCACACCCGGGCCAGGCCGCCCAGTTCGGGGTCGTCCAGGACGGCTCGCACCGACGGCTCAGCCGTGTCGCCCACCAGCGAAAGCCCCTGCTGGCAGCGGAGCCGGCGCAGCGGTGCGCCCGGGTCCGTGCCCCGGGCTGCCGCGAGCAACTCCCTTGCGGCGTCGGCCGGTTCGTGGCGGGCGAGCCACTGTTCGGTTTCCGCGCGGCCCGCCAGTTCGGGGAAGTACGCGATGCCGTCGAGCAGGACGTCCGCTCCCTTGTCCGCGAGGTCGCCGACCGCAGGGGCGTCGACACCGGCCTCCAGCATCCTGGTCCGTACGCCGTACAGCCCGAGCGGGGTCAGCCGCACCATCCCGTACCGGGAGACGTCCCCCTCGTCCCACTCCTCGGCGCCCGCACCGGCCGCCGGCTCCTCCACCATCAGCGCCTCGTCCACCGGCGTGTACTCCACCAGACCGACCGGCTCCAGCACCCTGAACTGGTCGTCGAGCCGCATCATCGCGTCCGACACCTGCTCCAGTACGTCGTCCGTCGGCTCGCCCATGTCGTCGGGGACGATCATCGAAGCGGCCAGTGCGGGCAGCGGCACCATGCCGTCGCCGGGGCCGCCTTCGGCGACGCTCAGCAGGTACAGATTGCCGAGTACGCCCTCCAGGAAGTCCGCCTCCTGCTGCGAGTCCCAGTCCAGCGCCCCGAAGTCGAGCTCGCCGTCGTCGCCGAGGAGCGCGCCGAGATCGTCGAGCACGGGCGCGGTCGCGTCCGCGAAAGCCGCCTCGAACGCCTCCAGCCACAGCCCGAGCACCTCCTGCGGGCTGCCCCCGGAGAGCACCCCGAGCGCCTCGCCTGGTGCGGCCGTGCCGTGGGCACCCTCTGCCTCGGGGTCTTCCGGGTCACTCACGTCGACCAGCCCGGTGTCGACCGCGATGCGCCACGCCTCGCTCGCGTACGCCGCCGCATCCTCCGCGTCCGCCGCGTCCCCGACCCCGTCCGCCGGGACCAGGCCCAACACCGCTGCCGCGAGCGGCAGTTGCTCCTCGACGAGCTCGCCGCCCGCGCCGACCCGGGTGGTCGGCGAGGCCCAGCGGGCGAGCTTGACGGCCCGAGCGAACAGCGGCGCGGCCAGCGCGTCCCGCGCCAGCTCCGTGTCCGAGTGCAGCCGCACCGGCGGCAGGGTGGGACGGTCTTCGGACATCTGGGGGTTCTCCTCGGGGCACATTCTGGGGGCACATCGGTTGAGCGGACCCCAGCGTAGACGCATTTGCACCGATCCCATGGGGTTCACGTACTCGTCAGGTTTCATGCACCGGCCGCTCACCCGCCGAACCTTGACAACACCTGCACGCACACCGGAGATTGACGCGCGTAGAACTCATTCGTCTACGTGCAGACCTCACCTCCGGAGTCCTTTGATGACGTCCCGCCGTTCCGTCCCGAGAACCACCGCGGTCGCCACCCTCCTCACCACCGCCCTCGCGGCCGGCCTCCTCGCCGGCGCCGCGTCGGCCACCGCAGCCGACGCCGCCGCGGACGGCCCGGTCCGCATCCACGACGTCCAGGGCACCACCCGCGTCTCCCCGCTCGCGGGCAAGCAGGTCGCGGACGTGGAGGGCATCGTCACCGGTGTCCGTACGTACGGCTCGAAGGGCTTCTGGTTCCAGGACGCGCAGGGCGACGGCAACCCGGCCACCAGCGAGGGCGTTTTCGTCTTCACCGGCTCGAACCCGACCGTCGCGCCCGGTGACGCCGTCAAGGTCTCCGGCACGGTCACCGAGTACGTCCCCGGCGGCCTGAACTCCGGCAACCAGTCCCTCACCCAGCTCTCCAAGCCGACGGTGACGGTCCTCTCCTCCGGCAACGCGATACCCGCCCCGGTCGTCGTCTCGGCCCGCACGGTGCCCTCCCGTTACGCCCCGGCGGGCGACCCGGCCGCCGCCGGCAGCATCAACGGCCTCGTCCTGGACCCCCGCCGCTACGCCCTCGACTACTACGAGTCCCTGGAGGGCACCAACGTCCGCGTCGGCACCTCCCGGGTGGTCGGCGCGACCGACGCGCACGCCGAGCTGTGGGTGACGGTCAAGCCGCACGAGAACGACAACCGGCGCGGCGGCACGGTCTACGGCAGCTACGGCTCCCAGAACACCGGCCGCATCCAGATCCAGCAGCTGGCCCCGCTCGCCCAGCAGCCGTTCCCGAAGGCGAACGTCGGCGACGTGCTGACCGGCGGCGCCGAGGGCCCGCTCGACTTCAACCAGTTCGGCGGTTACACGCTGACCGCCCGCACCCTCGGCAAGGTCACCGACCGCGGCCTCAAGCGCGAGCAGACCCGCAAGCAGGGCCGCGGCGAGCTGGCGGTCGCCACGTACAACGTCGAGAACCTCGACCCGACCGACCCGCAGGAGAAGTTCGACGCCCTCGCCAAGGCGGTCGTCGACAACCTGGCCTCGCCCGACATCCTCGCCCTGGAGGAGATCCAGGACGACAACGGCGCGAAGAACGACGGCACGGTCTCCGCAGGGGCGACGGTGAAGAAGTTCACGGACGCGATCGCTGCGGCGGGCGGCCCGGCGTACTCCTGGACGACGATCGACCCGGAGAACAACAAGGACGGCGGCGAGCCCGGCGGCAACATCCGCCAGGTCTTCCTCTACAACCCGGCCCGCGTCTCCTTCACCCACCGCGCGGGCGGCGACGCGACGACCGCCACCGGTGTCGTACGCGACAAGGGCCACGCGGCCCTCACCCTCTCCCCCGGCCGGATCGATCCCGCCAACACGGCCTGGGAGAACAGCCGCAAGCCCCTCGCGGCCGAGTTCCGCTTCCGCGGCGAGCCGGTCGTCCTCATCGCCAACCACTTCGGTTCGAAGGGCGGCGACGAGGCCCTGACCTCGCACCACCAGCCGCCGGTCCGCTCGTCCGAAGCCCGCCGTCTCCAGCAGGCGCAGACGGTCAACGCCTTCGTGAAGGACGTCCTGAAGGCGGACCGGCGGGCGAACGTCCTGGTCCTCGGCGACATCAACGACTTCGAGTTCTCGGCGACGACGAAGGCCCTGACGGCGGACGGCGCGCTGAACGCGGGCGTCAAGTCCCTTCCCCGCGCGGAGCGTTACTCGTACGTCTTCCAGGGCAACACCCAGGTCCTGGACCAGATCCTGACCAGCCCGTCGATCCGCGACTTCGCGTACGACAGCGTGCACATCAACGCGGAGTTCGCGGACCAGAACAGCGACCACGACCCGCAGGTGCTGCGCTTCCGCCCGTAGGCGGGGTGCGGCGGGGTGGCCTTGGGAGCTTCATGCGCCCGGCGCCGCCCCGTCACCGGGGCCGGGTCAGCGCCCAGGGGGTGACGTCGAAGGCGTCGACCATCCTTACGTCCTCGGCCAGCGGGAAGCTGCGCACATCGTGACCGGGTCCGGCCGCGATCTCCAGCGCCTGGGCCTTCTCCACCCCGTCGTAGGGCATCCAGTCGAGCCGGGAGTACGCGACACCGCCGGGCGGCAGCATCACCACGGCGTCCTCCTTCTTGCCCTCCTCCCGGACGTTCACCTCGATGTCGAGGGCCGTGCCGTCGGAGGCGTACGCCTTGACCGAGGGGCGGCCGGAGAGCTTGTAGGGCGTCTTGCCGCAGTTGGTGAGGGTGAGGGTCGCCAGCCGGTGCATCAGGGCGGCCTGGACCGGCCCCATGTCCACCCGCACGCCCGCGGGGCAGTCCTGCGGCGCGGGCGGACTGTATGTGGCACCGCCGCCCGGCGCGGGCGCGGGGCGGTCGGGGGCGAGCCGCGCCGACGTCGGGGAAGGCGTCGGGGAAGGCGCCGCACTGCTCTGCGCCGCTCGCGGCTCTCCCTCACCCGCCGGAACCAGGAAGCCGTCGCAGCCGGTCAGGGTCAGCGCCCCGAACAGCACGGCCGCAGCCCCCTTCGTACTCGTACGTACACCCACGCCGCTGTTCCCCTCACCCCGCGCGGACCGTTCCCGCGCCTCCCCTGCCGGGGATCATGCCAGACCACCCGCCACCCTTTACCTCTGCTTCCCTTTCGAGCGGAGAAGTTCTAAGTGGACCTGCACGGTCCGTGCGCCCGAGACTGCGCACATGACCTCTGCCGCCGCTCCGTTCGGCCGCGCCCTCTGCGCGATGATCACGCCCTTCTCGCCCACCGGCGACTCCCTCGACCTGTCCGGCGCCCAGAAGCTCGCCGACCACCTGGTCTCCTCCGGCTGCGACGGCCTCGTGCTGAACGGCACCACCGGCGAGTCCCCGACCACCACCGACGCCGAGAAGTCCGCGCTCGTACGGGAGGTGCGCGAGGCGGTCGGCCCCGGTGTTCCGGTCCTCGCCGGTGTCGGCAGCGCGCACACCGCGCACACCGTGGAGCTGGCCAGGGCCGCCGAACTCGCGGGCGCCGACGGCCTGTTGGTGGTGTCCCCGTACTACAGCAGGCCGCCGCAGGCCGCGATCGAGGCGCACTTCTACCGAGTCGCGGACGCGGTCGGCATTCCCGTCATGCTGTACGACATCCCGGGCCGCACCGGGGTCCGCATCGAGCCCGACACCATGCTGCGGCTCTCGGAGCACCCCCGTATCACCGCGGTCAAGGACTGTGCGTACGACCTGCTCGGCAGCGCCAAGGTGATCGCCCGCAGCGATCTCGCGTACTACTCGGGCAGCGAGGAGACGAACCTGCCGCTGCGTGCGGTCGGCGCCACCGGCTTCGTCAGTACGGTCGCGAACGCCGCCCCGCAGGCCATGCGGGCCGCCCTCGACGCGTTCGACCGGGGCGACGTGGCGGCGGCGACCGCCCACCACCAGCGCACCCTGACCCTCGTCGAGCTGATGATGGCGGCCGGTCTGCCCGGCACGGTCACCGCGAAGGCGCTGCTCGGTGCGCTCGGCCTGCCCGCTGGGCCGGTCCGGGAACCGCTGCAGCCCGCCGCCACCGAGGTGGTCGACGGGCTGCTGGCGGCGTACGGAGAGCTGGTGCGTCAGGACTGACCGGGGGCTTCGCTGCCTTCGGTGCCTTTACGGAGAGCCACCGGCACGGCCCCGCGACTCCCTAGTTGTGGCTGTGCAGCACGTCGTTGAGGCCGCCCCACACCGCGTTGTTCGGGCGGGCCTCGACGGCGCCGGACACCGAGTTGCGGCGGAAGAGGATGTTCGAGGCGCCGGACAGCTCGCGGGCCTTCACGATCTGCCCGTCGGGCATCGTGACGCGCGTACCGGCGGTGACGTAGAGACCCGCCTCGACGACGCACTCGTCGCCGAGCGCGATGCCGACGCCGGCCTCCGCGCCGACCAGGCAGCGCTCGCCGATGACGATGCGGACGTTGCCGCCGCCGGACAGGGTGCCCATGGTCGAGGCCCCGCCGCCGATGTCCGAGCCGTCACCGACGACGACACCGGCCGAGATGCGGCCCTCCACCATGGAGGTGCCGAGCGTGCCGGCGTTGAAGTTGACGAAGCCCTCGTGCATGACGGTCGTACCGGCGGCCAGGTGTGCGCCGAGGCGGACCCGGTCGGCGTCGGCAATGCGGACGCCCTTGGGCGCGACGTAGTCCGTCATGCGCGGGAACTTGTCGACCGAGGTCACCTGGAGGTGCAGGCCCTCGGCGCGTGCGTTGAGCCGCACCTCTTCGACCGAGTCCACGGCGACCGGGCCGAGCGAGGTCCAGGCGACGTTGGCGAGGAGCCCGAAGAGGCCGTCCAGGTTCTGGCCGTGCGGCTGGACGAGACGGTGCGAGAGCAGGTGCAGACGCAGGTACGCGTCGTGGGCGTCGAGCGGCTTGTCGTCGAGCGAGGCGATGACCGTACGGACGGCGACGACCTCGACGCCGCGGCGGGCGTCGGGGCCGAGCGCCTTGGGGGCACTGGCCCCGAGGAGTCCGGCGGCGCGCTCGGCGGAGAGGCGCTCGGTGCCGGCGGGACCCGCTGCATCGATTTCTTCCGGGGCGAGAAGCTCGGGGGCGGGGAACCAGGTGTCGAGGACGGTGCCGTCGGCGGCGAGGGTGGCAAGTCCGGCGGCGACGGCGCCGGTGGTGCGAGAAGCAGTCGTATCGGTCATGACAGGAAACCTAACCGGCGGCGGCCCACCCGGGCGAACCGGTCTCGTCCTGCGGGCGCCCGAACCGTACGAACGGCCCTGCCGCGCGAACCGTACGAACAGCCCTGCCGCTCGCGAACCGTACGCACGGCTTCGGCACCGAGAACCGCACGCACCTCCCGCAGCCAAGATCGCCGCCCCGCCGGGAACGCCGCCCCGCCAAGATCGCCGCCCCGCCGAGACCGCTGCCCCGCCGGGATCAGTGCGCCCCGCCGAGATTGAGCAGCACCACTCCCCCGATGACCAGCACGATCCCCGCCAGCTTGACCGCGCTCGTCGACTCGCCGAGGAAGACCATCCCGATGACGGCGACGGCAGCCGTGCCGACCCCCGCCCAGATCGCGTAGGCGGTACCCACCGACATCGACTTCAGCGTCCGGGCCAGCAGCCCGAAGGCGACCAGGTAGCCGACGACGGTGGCGAGCGAGGGCCACAGCCTGCTGAAGCCGTCGCTGTACTTCATGGCCGTGGTCCCGGCCACCTCCGCCGCGATCGCCGCGGCCAGCAGAACGTAGGGCATGCCCACGAGCGTACGCACGCCCCCGCACGACCCCCGCACGCCGAGGCGGCGACGGATCCCTCACGCGTCCCGGCCGGGACCGAACTTCGCGGCCAGCCAGTTGCTGAGCGCCTCGACGCGCGGCCGGTAGCGGGTGTTCTGGAAGGACCGGATCAGCCACTCGCCGTCGCCGCCGCGCACCATCACGTACGTCTGCGCGGAGAGCGCACGTGCCGAGGGCTTCCGCTGCTTCCCCTTGAGGACGCCGCCGCGCGAGTGCACGAGGGCCGTGTCCGGTGCCACGAGCACCACGTCGTCGACGGCCGCCCACAGCCGCGACCCCTTCAACACGCCCTCGAACAGCCCTCGGTGGCCCTCCTCGATGCCGTGGCGTCCGCGCATCCGGCCGCCGAAGAAGGTGACGTAGTCGGCGTCCTCGGTGAAGGTCGCGCCGTATGCGGCGGTGTCTGCCCAGGCGAGCCGGTTCTTCTCGAAGTGCGCACGGACGGCGTTCTCGGCGGCGGTCACCGCGGCCTCCTGCTGAATGGTCATGGCTTCTCCCTCAGGCGTGGACTAGCATTGCTTGCACGTCTGCAATATATGCACGCATGCAAGTACTGGACAAGAGGCCGACCGGAGGAAACAGAGACCATGTCCGACTCACCGCACGACCCGCACGACCCGCGCGACCCGCGCGACACCCAAGACGCCCAAGACACCCACGACCGGGGCGCCGCCTACCGCGCCTACTTCACCGCCACGACCCTCAGCGGCCAGGCCGCCGCCGACGCCCTCGGCCAGAACCCCACCGACTTCCACGCCCTCAACGTCCTGGAACTGTCCGGCCCCCTCACCACCGGCGCACTCGCCACCCGCATCGGCCTCTCGCAGAGCGCGACGACCCGCCTCGTCGACCGCCTGGTCCGCAACGACTGGGCCCACCGCGTCCCCGACCCGGCCGACCGGCGCAGGGTCGTGGTCGAGGCGGTGCCGATGACCGCGCAGGAGCAGGAGGACGCCCTCGGCCCGGTGCGCCGCGGACTGGCCGAGGTCCTCGGCGCCTTCGACCCCGACGAACTCCGCGTCCTCCAGCGCTACTTCGCCCTGGCGGCCCCCGCCCTGCACAAGGCCGCCGCGGAGACCCGGGAGGCTACTCGGTCACGGTGAACGTCACCGCCCGTGCCTTCTTCCACTCCGGCTGCCGCAGGTCCTTGGCCGCCACCCCGGTCCCGTACCAGTCCGCGGACCCACAGTCGGCTATCAACTGCACGCGCGCGCCCGGCACTTGGAGATCGGGGACGTCCACGACGCACTCCCAGCCGCCCGGGTCGCCGGTCGGCAGGTCCATCAGCCGGGCCGCCCCGTGTCCCGCCGCACCGTCCCAGGCGTAGAGCGCGTACGGACCCGAGTTGTCGTCGGCGGCCCAGGAACCGGCGACGATCAGGTACTGGCCCAAGGAGTTCCGGCGCAGGTCGCGGATGCCAAGACCGTCCAGGTCGAGCAGCACCGGCTCCCCGAACTCGGCCCGCCCGCCGCCCTGTTCACCCTGCGCCGCCGTCTCCGCCATCAGCTCGTCCACGTTCATCACCGGTACGAGCAGCGCCTCGCCGCCCGTCTTCGCGGGCACCAGCGGCGCCCGGAACCCGATGTACGCCACGCTCGTACTGCCCGGCGCGAACTCGAAGCCCTCCGCATTGAATCCGTCGATCCGCTTCGGCCCCCGCCCCTCGGCGGCCCCGGCCGCGAACCCGAGCTCGCCGCCGCGCGACTCGTCCCAGGCGATCAGGTCGGAGCGCAGCCTGCGGTACGAGCCCGCCGGCACCAGCTCGACGGCCGCACCCGCACCCCGTACCACCGTACGGAAGAGCACCGACCGGTCCGGGCGGAGCTCCCCGTCCTTGCTGTTCGACATGGAGCCCAGCCAGTAGACGGCGTCGGTGTCCCCGGCGCGGGCCACGCCCTCGATGTCGATCTCCTTGCGCGCGCCGAGCCGCGCCCCGAAGTCCCAGGTGCGCAGCGGTCCGCCGGAGGCTCCCCGCGCGTACAGCCGCAGCGTGTTGGACTCGTCGTCGGCGAGTACGAGGTGGCCGCCGCCCACGTCGAGGGCGGCCGACGCGTCGCTCGCCCCGGTGAAGTAGCGGGTGTCGGCGGCGTGCTGGACGGGGCCCGAGGCGGCGTAGTGCAGGACGGTCGTGGCCGTGGCGCCGCCGAGCCCGGTGACGCGCAGCGTCAGGTCGCAGATGCCCCGCCCCCGCGCCTGTACGGACACCTCCCGCTCGGCCCCGCGCCCTCGCACGGTGACGTCGCCCGCGCCCGCGATCCGGGTGTCGGAGGAGGCCACCGCGACCACGGACAGGTCTGCGGGGTCCGCCCCCGCCTGCGAGAGAAGGACCTGGACGGTCGGGTCGGCGACGCCGCCGACGGCGCCGGAGAGATGACTTGCGGAGAGGGAGACGACCGGGGCAGCGGACTGAGGTGTCATGACAACGCCCTTCAGCGGTGCGGCTGTTGGGCCACAACCTAGGACGAACCGGCCATGAACGACACGGCTGCCGCAGTTCCCGTACCGAGAAGGCTCCGGGTCCCGGGCGAAGAGCCGCGGCAGAGCGCCCCCACAAACGCACCCTCCCCGGCCAACGGCCCGCGTCCGTCCACCATTCCGCAGATCGTACGAACCCCGATACGGTGGGCCGCCGTCCCCCTCCCCGTCCACGAACCCCACGGAGCACGCAGTGACGCACTACTCGGGCGGCCCCTACGGAAGCCCCCCGCCCGGCCCGCCGGGCCCCGGCTGGGGCGGCGGCTGGGCGCCGCCTCCGGAGGCACCGAAGCCCGGGGTGATACCGCTGCGCCCGCTCGGCGTCAGCGACATCCTGAACGGCACCTTCGCGGCGTTCGGCCGCCACTGGAAGCAGCTCGTCGGCATCGCCGCGCTGGCGTACGGTGCGGCGCTCCTGGTCACCTGCGGCGCCGTGGCCCTCGCGATCTCCCGGCTCACCGGCGAGTTCCGGGCGATCGAGAGCGCCCTGCGCGCGAGCGACGAAAGCCGCCTCCCCGACCCGCTCATCACCATCGGCTGGACCTTCGGCGCGGCGGCGGCCGTCGGCATGCTCTCTCTGCTGCTCGCCACGGCGCTGACCCAGGCGGCCTCCCCCGCCGCCCTCCAGGAGGCGGTGCTCGGCCGGCCGACCACCTTCGGCGCGGTGTGGAGCCGCGCCGTCCGCAGGCTCCCTGCGGTGCTCGGTGCGCTGCTGCTGCCCTGGCTGGCCGGGCTCCTGGTGATGGGGCTGCTGATGACCGGTTACGTGGCCCTGATGATCGCGCTGGTGGAACAGGGCGGCGGCGAAGCGGCCGGCGTGCTGGCCGCGGTCGGCATCGGGGGCGGTCTGCTGCTCGTCCCGGTCACGATCTGGCTGTGGGTGCTGTTCTCCCTGGCCCCGACCGTCGCCGTCTTCGAGTCGGCGGGCCCGGTGCAGGCGCTGCGCCGCTCGGCCCGGCTGGTGAAGGGCTCGTGGTGGCGGATCCTCGGCATCACGCTGCTGGTGATGGCCATGGCGATGGTGGCGAGCTCGCTCATCCAGATCCCGTTCAGCTTCCTCGGGATGTTCTCGATGGTCCCCAGCATCGGCTACACCGGCAGCAACGAGGCCGCAGCCCTCCAGGCGCTGACGTCCGCGGGCACGTACCTGCTGATCACCATGCTGGGCAGCTTCGTCTCGCAGATCGTGGTGGCCTTCTTCCCCCAGCTCACCACGGGCCTGCTGTACGTGGACCAGCGCATCCGCCGCGAGAACCTGGCCGAGGCACTGGCCGAGGCCTCGCACATACCGCCGCAGCGGCAGTACTGAGAATCAGCGGCAGCAGCGAGAAACGGCTGTGCCCCCGGGCGCCTGGAAAGGCACCGGGGGCACAGCCGTAGTACGTACGTCACGCAGAACTCAGACGTCGACGCGGATACTCAGACGTCGACGCGCACTCAGACGTCGACGCGCACTCAGACGTCGACGCGGAACTCAGACGTTGAAGCCGAGCGCGCGAAGCTGCTCGCGGCCGTCGTCCGTGATCTTGTCCGGGCCCCACGGCGGCATCCAGACCCAGTTGATCTTGAGCTCGTTGACGATGCCCTCGGTGGCCGACTTGGCCTGGTCCTCGATGACGTCGGTCAGCGGGCAGGCCGCGGACGTGAGCGTCATGTCGATCGTCGCGATGTTCGCGTCGTCGACGTGCACGCCGTAGATGAGGCCCAGGTTGACGACGTCGATGCCCAGCTCGGGGTCGACCACGTCGTACAGGGCTTCGCGGACCTCTTCTTCGGAGGCCGGCTTGGTGGTCAGGGTCTCGTTGTCACTCATGCCGTCTCCTTCTTCGCGCTCTCGCCCAGTGCCTGGGCGGTCGCGTCCTTCCATGCCATCCAGCTCAGCAGGGCGCACTTCACCCGGGCCGGGAACTTCGACACCCCGGCGAACGCGACCGCGTCCTCCAGGATGTCCTCCATCGCCTCGTCCGGCTGCACGGCGCCCTTGGACTGCATCAGCTCCAGGAACGTCTCCTGGATCTTCCGCGCGTCAGCGAGGTCCTTGCCGACCAGGAGGTCGTTGAGCACGGAGGCGCTGGCCTGGCTGATGGAACAGCCCTGGCCCTCGTAACTCACGTCCTCGATGCGCTCGCCGTCGTACTTCACCCGCAGCGTGATCTCGTCGCCGCAGGTGGGATTGACATGGTGCACCTCGGCGTCGCCGTCGCGCAGGCCACGCCCGTGCGGGTGCTTGTAGTGGTCCAGGATGACTTCCTGGTACATCGAATCAAGCTTCACAGTGTTCCCCGCCCTACCCGAAGAAGTTCCGTACGTGCTCCAGGCCGTCGACCAGGGCATCGACCTCGCCGGGCGTGGAGTACAGATAGAACGACGCTCGCGTGGTCGCGGGAATTCCGTACCGCAGGCAGACCGGACGCGCGCAGTGGTGTCCGACCCGCACCGCGATGCCCTCCTCGTCGAGGACCTGGCCCACGTCGTGCGGGTGGATGTCGCCGAGCGTGAAGGAGATCGCCGCACCGCGGTCCTCGGCCGTCGCCGGACCGATGATCCGCAGGTCCGGCACTTCGAGCAGGCGCTTGACCGCGTACTCGGTGATCGCGTGCTCGTGGCGCGCGATGTTCTCCATGCCGATCGCCGAGAGGTAGTCCACGGCCGCGCCGAGGCCGACGGCCTGCGCGATCGGGGGCGTACCCGCCTCGAACTTGTGCGGCGCCGGAGCGTACGTCGAGGAGTGCATCGACACGGTCTCGATCATCTCGCCGCCGCCGAGGAACGGCGGCAGGTCTTCGAGAAGCTCCTGCCGTCCCCACAGCACGCCGATGCCCGTCGGGCCGACCATCTTGTGACCGGTGAAGGCCACGAAGTCGGCCTGCAGGGCCTGGACGTCGAGCACCATGTGCGGCGCGGCCTGCGAGGCGTCGATGCAGACCATCGCACCGACCTCCTGGGCGCGCCGGACGATCGTCTCGACCGGGTTGACGGTGCCCAGCAGGTTGGAGACCAGCGTGAAGGAGACGATCTTCGTCTTCTCGGTGATGATCTCGTCGATGTTGGACAGGTCGAGGCGGCCGTCGTCGGTGAGGCCGAACCACTTCAGCTTCGCGCCCGTGCGCTGCGAGAGCAGCTGCCACGGCACGATGTTGGAGTGGTGCTCCATCTCCGTGATGACGATCTCGGTGTCGCGGTCCACCCGGTAGGGCTCGTCGGCCCAGGTGAGCATGTTGGCCACGAGGTTGAGCGACTCGGAGGCGTTCTTGGTGAAGATCACCTCGTTGCGGCTCGGCGCGTTGATGAAGGCGGCGACCTTGTCGCGGGCGCCCTCGTACAGCGCCGTGGCCTCCTCGGCGACCGTGTACACACCGCGGTGCACGTTCGCGTTGTGCCGCTCGTAGTACTCGTTGAGCGCGTCGAGCACCTGGCGCGGCTTCTGCGAGGTCGCCGCGGAGTCCAGGTAAACGATCTTCTTGTCCCCGTGGACGATGCGGTCCAGCAGGGGGAAGTCCTTGCGGATCGCGTCCGTGTCGAGGAGGCCCGGCAGGTTTGTCACGCGGCTGCGCCACCCTTCGTGTACTTCTCGTAGCCCTCGGCCTCAAGCTGGTCGGCCAGCTCGGGGCCACCGGACTCGACGATCTTGCCCGCCGAGAAGACGTGCACGAAGTCCGGCTTGATGTAGCGCAGGATGCGCGTGTAGTGCGTGATCAGCAGCGTGCCGACCTCACCGGTCTCGCGGACGCGGTTGACGCCGTCGGAGACCTGGCGGAGCGCGTCGACGTCGAGGCCCGAGTCGGTCTCGTCGAGGATGGCGATCTTCGGCTTCATGAGCTCCATCTGGAGGATCTCGTGACGCTTCTTCTCGCCGCCGGAGAAGCCCTCGTTGACGTTGCGCTCGGCGAAGGTCGGGTCCATCTGGAGCTGCTCCATCGCGGACTTGACCTCCTTCACCCAGGTGCGCAGCTTGGGGGCCTCGCCGCGCAGGGCGGTGGCCGACGTACGCAGGAAGTTGGACACCGAGACGCCGGGGACCTCGACCGGGTACTGCATGGCCAGGAACATGCCGGCGCGGGCGCGCTCGTCGACGGACATCTCCAGGACGTCCTCGCCGTCGAGGGTGACGGTGCCGCTGGTGATCGTGTACTTGGGGTGACCCGCGATCGAGTACGCGAGGGTGGACTTGCCGGAGCCGTTGGGGCCCATGATGGCGTGGGTCTCGCCCTGCTTCACGGTCAGGTCGACGCCCTTGAGGATCTCCTTCGTGCCGTTCTCGACATCGACGGAGACGTGCAGGTCGCGGATTTCAAGCGTTGCCATGGGGTACTCAGGACTCCTGGGTGACGGAGACGAGCACATCGTCCCCTTCGATCTTTACGGGGTAAACGGGGACGGGGCGCGTCGCGGGAAGACCGGACGGCTTGCCGGTGCGGAGGTCGAAGCTGGAACCGTGCAACCAGCATTCAATGGCACAGTCCTCCACCTCGCCCTCCGACAGCGAGACGTTCGCGTGCGAGCAGATGTCGTTGATCGCGAAGACTTCGCCCTCGGTGTGGACGAGCGACACCGGCGTGCCGTCGACCTCCACCCGCTTCGGGGTGTCGGCCTCCAGCTCGCTGAGTGCGGCCACCTTCACGAACGCCATCAGACGGACGCCTCCAGCTCCGCATCGATCTTCGCGATCAGACGCTCTTCGACGTCGTCGACGCCGATGTGCTGGACCAGCTCGGCGAAGAAGCCGCGCACGACCAGGCGGCGGGCCTCGTCGGCGGGGATGCCGCGCGCCTGGAGGTAGAAGAGCTGCTCGTCGTCGAAGCGGCCGGTCGCCGAGGCGTGGCCCGCTCCGGCGATCTCGCCGGTCTCGATCTCCAGGTTGGGGACCGAGTCGACGCGCGCGCCGTCGGTCAGCACCAGGTTGCGGTTCATCTCGTACGAGTCGGTGCCCTCGGCGGCGGCCTGGATGAGCACGTCGCCGATCCACACCGCGTGCGCGTCCTGGCCCTGCAGCGCACCCTTGTACGCCACGTTGGACTTGCAGTGCGGGGTGTTGTGGTCGACCAGGAGGCGGTGCTCCTGGTGCTGGCCCGCGTCCGTGAAGTACAGGCCGAACAGCTCGGCCTCGCCGCCGGTCCCGGCGTACGCGACGCGCGGGTGCAGGCGGACCAGGTCGCCTCCGAAGGTGACGACGACGGACTTGAAGGAGGCGTCGCGGCCGACGAGCGCGTTGTGCTGCGCCACGTGGACGGCCTTGTCGTCCCAGTCCTGTACGGACACGACGGTCAGCTTCGCGCCGTCGCCGAGCAGGTAGTCGACGTTGGCGGCGAGGACGCCGTCACCGGTGTGGTCGATGACCACGACGGCCTCGGCGAACGCGCCGAGCTCGATGACCTGGTGGCCGTAGGCGGTGCCGCCCTCGCCGTGCACCGCGATGCGGATCGGCTCGGTGAGCTGCGTGTCCTTGGGCACCGAGACGACCGAGGCCTTCTCGAAGGAGCTGTACGCCTGGGCGGCCACCCGGTCCACCGGGGTGCCGGCCCTGCCGAGGCGGGCGTCGCCGCGGTCGACCGTCTCGACGGTGACGCCCTCGGGGGCGTCGACCCGGACGGTCAGCACGCCGCCGGCTTCGGCGGTGCCGTCGTGCAGACCGCGGAGGCGGGCGAGCGGGGTGAACCGCCACTCCTCCTCGCGGCCGTGCGGCACCGGGAAGTCCGCCACGTCGAAGGACGGCGGCGCGCTCATGCGCGTGGCGACGGTGGACTCCGCGGCCACCGCGATGGAACCGGCGGTGGTGGAACCCACCGGGATGTTCTGAGCCTCAGCCATGGCTGTCGTAGCGCTCTCTCTCTGGATCAAGAAATCTGGGCGTGCGGAAGGAGGGGGACGGTCAGCCGACCGAACCCTCCATCTGCAGCTCGATCAGCCGGTTGAGCTCCAGGGCGTACTCCATCGGGAGCTCCTTGGCGATCGGCTCGACGAAGCCGCGCACGATCATCGCCATCGCCTCGAACTCGGTCATGCCGCGGCTCATCAGGTAGAAGAGCTGGTCCTCGGAGACCTTGGAGACGGTCGCCTCGTGACCCATCGACACGTCGTCCTCACGGACGTCCACGTACGGGTACGTGTCCGAGCGGGAGATCGTGTCGACCAGCAGCGCGTCGCAGAGCACGTTGGACTTCGAGCCGTGCGCGCCCTCGCCGATCTCGACCAGACCGCGGTACGACGTACGCCCGCCGCCTCGTGCCACCGACTTGGAGATGATGTTCGACGAGGTGTTCGGCGCCATGTGGACCATCTTGGATCCGGCGTCCTGGTGCTGGCCCTCACCCGCGAAGGCGATGGACAGCGTCTCGCCCTTGGCGTGCTCGCCCATCAGGTAGACGGCCGGGTACTTCATCGTGACCTTGGAGCCGATGTTGCCGTCGACCCACTCCATGGTCGCGCCCTCGTACGCCACGGCGCGCTTGGTGACCAGGTTGTAGACGTTGTTCGACCAGTTCTGGATCGTCGTGTAGCGGCAGCGGCCGCCCTTCTTCACGATGATCTCGACGACGGCGCTGTGCAGCGAGTCCGAGGAGTAGATCGGAGCGGTGCAGCCCTCGACGTAGTGGACGTAGGCGTCCTCGTCGACGATGATCAGCGTCCGCTCGAACTGGCCCATGTTCTCCGTGTTGATACGGAAGTAGGCCTGGAGCGGGATCTCGACGTGCACGCCCTTCGGCACGTAGATGAACGAGCCGCCGGACCACACGGCCGAGTTCAGCGACGCGAACTTGTTGTCGCCGACCGGGATGACCGTGCCGAAGTACTCCTGGAAGAGCTCCGGGTGCTCCTTCAGCGCGGTGTCGGTGTCCATGAAGATGACACCCTGCGCCTCCAGCTCCTCGTTGATCTGGTGGTAGACGACCTCGGACTCGTACTGGGCCGCGACGCCCGCGACGAGGCGCTGCTTCTCCGCCTCGGGGATGCCGAGCTTGTCGTACGTGTTCTTGATGTCGGCGGGCAGGTCCTCCCAGGACTGTGCCTGCTTCTCCGTGGAGCGCACGAAGTACTTGATGTTGTCGAAGTCGATCCCCGACAGGTCCGAGCCCCAGTTCGGCATGGGCTTCTTGCCGAACAGCTTCAGACCCTTGAGACGCAGCTTCAGCATCCACTCGGGCTCGTTCTTCTTCTCCGAGATGTCGCGGACGACAGCCTCGGACAGGCCTCGCTTGGCCGCGGCGCCTGCCGCGTCGGAGTCGGCCCAGCCGAATTCGTACGTACCCAGGCCCTCGAGTTCGGGGTGGGCAGTCTCCTCGATAGGGAGAGTCATGCGGGGTTCCTCCCGGCCGTGCTTGCTGATGCTGAATGACTGGTCTTGGGGATGTACGTCGTGCAGACCCCGTCGCCGTGGGCGATGGTGGCCAGCCGCTGGACGTGTGTCCCGAGCAGTGCGGAGAAGACCTCGGTCTCCGCCTCGCAGAGCTGTGGGAACTGTTCGGCGACGTGGGCGACAGGGCAGTGGTGCTGGCACAGCTGCTCTCCGACCGGTGCGCTACGCGCCGTAGCAGCGTACCCGTCGACGCTCAAAGCCCTTGCCAGAGCCTCGGTGCGCTGCTCGGGGGGCGCCGCGTCGACGGCCGCGCGGTACGCCTCGGCCTGCGCGGCGATCCGGGCGCGGGCGAATGCGGTGACGGCCGCCTCGCCCTGCTTGCCGCCGCCGGCCGCCCGGGAGATCCAGGTGAGGGCGTCGGCCGCGAGCTGGTCGTAGGACTGGTCGAAGGCGTCCCGGCCGCAGTCGGTGAGCGAGAAGACCTTGGCGGGCCGGCCCCGCGTACGAGCGCCGTAGACGCGCTGCTCCTTGGCCTCGACCACATCGTCCGCGGCGAGCGCGTCGAGGTGGCGGCGCACGGCGGCCTGCGTGAGGCCGAGGCGCTTCGCCAGATCGGCGACCGTGGACGGGCCGTGGTCCAGGATGGAGCGCGCGACACGGTTGCGGGTGGACCGCTCGCCGGTCGCGACATCCTCCTGCGGGACCTCGCCGTCGTATTTCACAACGCCATTGTTGCGTAATTCCTCTGACCCTGACAACCCTGATCTTGAGCGGGGCCGGTGGACTGCATCACTTAGGCAAACCTAAGTTGACCTGCGGAAATGATCACCGCCCGCTCCCTCGTGCCCCCTGCGCGCACCCGCGCCACCAGCACCCCCCTCCCCTGCCTAGACTCGCTCCCATGTCACATGAGCCCGTCGTCCAGGTCACCGGCCTGGTCAAGCGGTACGGATCCAAGACCGCGGTCGACGGCCTCGATCTCACGGTCGCCACCGGCACCGTCACCGCCGTCCTCGGCCCCAACGGCGCCGGCAAGACCACCACCGTCGAAACCTGCGAGGGCTACCGCAAGCCCGACGCGGGCACCGTGCGTGTCCTGGGTCTCGACCCGGTCGCCGACGCGGCGAAGCTGCGCCCCCGGATCGGGGTGATGCTCCAGTCCGGCGGCGTCTACTCCGGTGCCCGTGCCGACGAGATGCTCCGCCACATGGCGAAACTGCACGCACACCCGCTGGACGTGGACGCCCTCATCGACCGTCTGGGGCTCGCCGGCTGCGGCCGTACGACCTACCGGCGGCTGTCCGGCGGCCAGCAGCAGCGGCTCGCGCTCGCGATGGCCGTGGTCGGCCGCCCGGAGCTGGTCTTCCTGGACGAGCCGACCGCCGGGCTCGACCCGCACGCCCGCCGCTCCACCTGGGACCTCGTACGCGAACTGCGTTCCTCCGGCGTGAGCGTCATCCTCACCACCCACTTCATGGACGAGGCCGAGCAGCTCGCCGACGATGTCGCCATCGTGGACGCGGGCCGGGTCATCGCCCAGGGTTCCCCCGCGGACCTGTGCCGCGGCGGCGCCGAGAACACCCTGCGATTCACCGGCCGCCCCGGCCTCGACGTGGCGTCCCTCCTCAAGGCGCTCCCGGTGGACGCCCTCGCGCAGGAGCTGATCCCGGGGACGTACCGCATCAGCGGGAAGATCGACCCGCAGCTGCTGGCCACCGTCACCTCCTGGTGCGCCCAGCACGGGGTGATGCCGGACGGCATCTCGGTCGAGCGCCGCACCCTCGAAGACGTCTTCCTCGAACTGACCGGTAAGGACCTGCGTCCATGAGCACCGCCCCTTACACCCCGATGCCGGGAGCGGCCCCGCTCGGCCGGATGATCGCGGCGCAGACCGCGCTCGAAACGAAGATGCTGCTGCGCAACGGCGAGCAGCTGCTGCTGACGGTGATCATCCCGGCGCTGCTGCTGGTGCTGTTCTCGGCCGTGGACATCATTACGGTGCCCGTTTCACCGAGCGGTACCGGGAAGTCCGTCGACTTCCTCGCCCCCGGTGTACTCGCCCTCGCCGTCATGTCGACCGCCTTCACCGGGCAGGCCATCGCGACCGGGTTCGAGCGGCGCTACGGCGTCCTCAAGAGGCTCGCCGCGTCGCCGCTGCCGCGCTGGGCGCTGATGACCGCGAAGACGCTGTCGGTGCTGGTCACCGAGGTACTCCAGGTGATCCTCCTGACCGCGATCGCGTTCGGGCTCGGCTGGTCGCCGCAGGGCGGCCCCGTCTCCGTACTCCTGCTCCTGGTTCTCGGTACGGCGGCGTTCTCCGGGCTCGGGCTGCTGATGGCGGGCACCCTCAAGGCGGAGGCGACTCTCGCGGCCGCCAACCTGGTGTTCCTGCTGCTGCTGGTCGGCGGCGGAGTCATCGTGCCGCTGGAGAAGTTCCCGGACGCGGTGCGCGACGTACTGGGCCTGCTGCCGATCTCGGCGCTCTCCGACGGGCTGCGCGACGTGCTCCAGCACGGGGCTTCGATGCCGTGGGGCAACCTCGGGATCCTCGCGGTGTGGGCGGTACTCGGGCTCGGCGCGGCGGCGAAGTTCTTCCGCTGGGAGTAGCCCCCGGTCGGATCTGGGAGTGACGTCACAGCCCTCCCCTGCCCCCCTCGTGAAATCCTGCACAAGCACCGGCCTACGATGGTTGCCGTGTTGAACCCCCTCGCCCTCATCGCCAAGCGATGGACGCCCACGCCCCGTACGCTCCAGCGCGCCGCGATGTCGGCCGTCGTGATGAGCGTGTTCATCATCGTCACCGGCGGCGCGGTCCGGCTGACCGGTTCCGGTCTCGGCTGCGACACCTGGCCCAAGTGCACGTCCGGCAGTCTGATCGTGACGCCCGAGCAGGGCTTCCACGGTTACATCGAGTTCGGCAACCGCATGCTGACGTACGTCCTGTCGGCCGCGGTCGGCTGGGCGATCATCGCGGCGCGCGCGACCAAGCCGTGGCGGCGCGGGCTCACCCGCATCGCCTGGGCCATGTTCTGGCTGGTGATGAGCAACGCCGTCATCGGCGGCATCTCCGTGCGGACCGGCCTCAACCCGTGGACGGTCGCGGGCCACTTCCTGGCCGCCAACGTCCTCCTCGCCGTCGCCGTCGTCGTCTGGCAGCGCACCCGCGAGGGCGACACCCCGCCGAGGCCGCGCGTGCCGGGCCCGGTCCGCAAGCTGTCCTGGGCGATCGTCGCGGCCACGGTCGTGCTGCTCGTCCTCGGTACGTCGGTGACCGGTTCCGGCAAGCACGCCGGTGACAGCAGTGACGTACCGCGCATGCCGTGGGACTGGACCGACGCGGCTCATGTGCACGCGATCGCCGCCTGGGCCCTCTGCGCGCTGGCCATCGCGATGTGGCTGGTGCTGCGCATGGTGGACGCCCCGGACGACACGCGGGCGCGCTCCCGCGATCTGCTGATCGTGCTGGTGGCCCAGGGCGCCGTCGGTTACGTCCAGTTCTTCACGCAGGTCCCGGAGATCCTGGTCGCCGTCCACATGCTGCTGTCCTCGCTGATGTGGATCGCGGTGGTCCGCCTCGCCCTGAGCCTGCGCGAGCGCCCCCTGGAGAGCTCCGACGAGGTCCCCGCACCGCAGTCCGGCGCCTCAGCCGACACCGCGGTCGCCAGCGTCGTCTGACAACCGGTAGACGCGGCGGGCATTGCCCGCCGCGATCAGGCCCGCGACCCGTTCCGCGTCCGCCTTCGACCAGGCGCCCTCGGCCACCCAGCCGCCGAGCACCCGGCCGATCGCCTCGCGGAACACCTGTGCCCCCACCACGTGCAGTTCCGGCAGCCCGCGCGCGCCGCTGGAGAACAGCAGCTTGCCGAACGGTGCCAGCTCCAGGGTCTCCGCGAGTACGGCCGCCGCCCGCGCCCCCGTGTGCGCGGGCGCGGGCCCCAGGTCCGCGTAGACGTGCGGGAAGACGCCCGCGAGATGGGCCGCGTGCCGGTGGTACGGATAGCCGTGCAGCAGCACCAGGTCCGTGCCGAGCCCCGCGCTCGCCGCCGCGAACTCCGTGAGCCGCTCCGGGTCCCCCGCCACGTGCAGCTGGAGCGGCAGCCCGCAGCCGACCGCGTTCCACAGCAGGTGCCGCAGCAGTACGGGGTCGGTCAGCCGGCCGCCCGCCCGGCGCCCCGCCAGCCACCGCCCGGCCGCCCCGCGCACCTCGCCCGGCCCCGGCGGGTACGGCGCGAAAGCGAGCCCGTGCCGTACCCCCGCCACCGAGGTGAAGGCCACCGCGGACTTTCTCGCCGCGTGCATCGCCTCGCCCAGATTGGCGAGGAACCCCTCCGCCGTCCCCGAGGTGTCGGCGATCTGCTCCGCGAGCAGCTCCAGCCGTACGATCTCGCGCGCCTCGGCGCCGCCCGCCGACGCCAGGTCGTCGGGGCAGGTCAGGTCGCCCGGCAGCCCGGTGTCCACGAGGTACGTCGAGATCCCGGTGCCCCTCAGCAGCCGCCGCCCCGCCTCCAGTACGCCCAGCTCCCGGCGCCTGGCCAGATAGCGGGCGGGCGTGCAGTGCGGCTCCAGGCCGAGGAGGGGCGGACACCAGCGGCGTACCGCGAAACCGGTCTGGGTGTCGAAGAAGGTGGTGCCCGCGGCGGGCGGCGCGGGCGTGCGCCCGAGGTGGGCCTCGAAGGTGCCGAGACCCAGCTCGGTGCGGAGCACCCCGTGGCAGTACTGGTCCACCAGGGACGACGGGGTCGTGATCATGGGGGCTCCCGGGGTGGCGGTGACGCTTCCGCAGGGCCTAACGGGTGAGGCCCGCCCCGGGTACTCCCGAGAGAGCCTAGGAAGGCTCGTCCGCGGTCTTCTTCTCGGACTCGCTCACGGGCTTGCTCGCGGACTCGCTCACCGGCTCGGTCACAGGCTCGCCAGCCGGCTTGGTCACAGGCTCGCCAGCCGGCTTGCTCGCGGGCTTGTTCGCCGGGCCGCCGATCTGGATTCCGGCCATCCGCTTCCACTCGTAGGGGCCGGTCTCGACCTTGGCCGCGAAGTCGCCGTCGAAGTCCTCGTGGACGGTGATCCCTGCCTTCTCGGTGGCAGCCTTCGCCACGTCGTACGTCGGGGCCACCAGGTCGCCCCAGGCGCCGTCGTCACCGACCAGGACGATGCGGGTGCCCCGCTGCCCGATGTACGCGAGCTGTCCCTCGGCGCCGCCGTGCTGCCCGGCGAAGGCGCCGATCTGCTTGGCGAGCTTGGCGGTCCTGCGCTCGGCCGACTTGCTGGGGGCCTGCACGGCCTGCTCTGCCTGCTTGGTGTCTGCCATGAGCAGGATGCTACCGACGAGTAGCGAAACTGGCGACGGGCGGGACGCGTGGCCTTGACCACGTGTCCCGCCCGCTTACGGACGTACGTACTTCTACCAGCGCAGGAAGGGGTCCACGGCGACCGCCACGAACAGCAGCGAGACGTAGGTGATGGACCAGTGGAACAGCCGCATCTCCTTGAGCTTCGCGCCGGTGATCTCCGCCTTGGCGCGGGCCAGGAGGCCGTGCGCCTCCCAGAGCCACCAGCCGCCGGTGACGGCCGCGACCGCGGTGTAGAACCAGCCCGTGTAGCCGAGCGGCTGGAGCAGCAGGGACACGGCGACCATGACCCAGCTGTACGCCACGATCTGCTTGGCGACCGCCTTGTTGCCCTTGACGACCGGCAGCATCGGCACGCCCACCCGGGCGTAGTCGTCCTTGACCTTCATCGACAGCGGCCAGTAGTGCGGCGGCGTCCAGAAGAAGATGACCAGGAAGAGGATCAGCGCTGCCCAGGAGAGCGAGTTGGTCACCGAGGACCAGCCGATGAGCACCGGCAGGCAGCCGGCGATGCCGCCCCAGACGATGTTCTGCGCGGTGCGGCGCTTCAGGATCATCGTGTAGACGACGACATAGAAGAGCAGTGCACCCAGCGACAGCGCGGCGGACAGCCAGTTGATCAGCAGTCCGAACCAGAGCGTGGAGATCACCGCGAGCGAGATGCCGAAGACGAGGCACTCGCGCGGGCTGACCATTCCGGTGACCAGCGGTCGCTGCGCCGTGCGGTCCATCAGCGCGTCGATGTCGCGGTCGATATACATGTTCAGCGCGTTTGCGCCACCGGCGGAGAGATAACCGCCGAAGCAGGTGGCCAGCACCAGCCACAGGTCGGGGACACCCTGCTCCGCAAGGAACATCACCGGAACGGTGGTGATCAGCAGAAGCTCGATGATCCTCGGCTTGGTCAGTGCCACAAACGCCTTGACCCGTGCTCCGAACGGCCGATGGCCCCCCGGGCTGGGAGTCAAGGCGACCCCTGCGGGTCGGGACTCGACGGCCGTCACGCACACCCCTGACAGAGAATTCTTAAGCAAGCTCCGGACGTGAAGGCCCGGTAAAGACTTGCGCGTACCACGCCACTCTAGACGTTGCCCATACGTCGCCCTCCGCCGGGGTGGGGTCGTGTTGGGCCGTCCGTGAAGCAGCCGTGGGGTCCGGCCGCACTGGGAGTACTGTCCCGATGTATACGGAAATGCGTTCGTCGAGAGGCGAACCCCGTTCGGCGCGCGCACCCTGGTCACTGAGGCGTCGATTTTCCACGGCGTGGACTCGAAATTTTGCGCGTTCCTGCGGGGGTAGGCTCGACAGCGCCCCGGTGCGGCGAACAGACACCGGGACCAAACATTGTGGAGAGGAGCCCTGACCCAGGGTGAGCACCAAGCCGACCACCACAGACCTTGAGTGGACCGAATTGGACCAGCGGGCCGTAGACACCGCCCGCGTCCTGGCTGCGGACGCCGTACAGAAGGTCGGCAACGGCCATCCGGGTACGGCCATGAGCCTGGCCCCGGCCGCGTACACCCTCTTCCAGAAGGTGATGCGGCACGACCCGGCGGACGCCGAGTGGACGGGCCGCGACCGCTTCGTCCTTTCCGCGGGCCACTCGTCCCTCACTCTGTACACCCAGCTGTACCTGGCCGGCTTCGGCCTGGAGCTGGACGACCTCAAGGCGTTCCGCACCTGGGGTTCCAAGACGCCGGGCCACCCGGAGTACGGGCACACCACCGGTGTCGAGACGACGACGGGCCCGCTCGGCCAGGGCGTCGCCAACGCGGTGGGCATGGCAATGGCCGCCCGCTACGAGCGCGGCCTGTTCGACCCGGAGACGGCGCTCGGGGAGTCCCCGTTCGACCACTTCATCTACGCGATCGCCGGTGACGGCTGCCTGCAGGAGGGCATCTCCGGCGAGGCGTCCTCGATGGCCGGCCACCAGAAGCTCGGCAACCTCGTGCTTCTGTGGGACGACAACCACATCTCGATCGAGGGCGACACGGAGACGGCCGTCTCCGAGGACACCATGAAGCGCTACGAGGCGTACGGCTGGCACGTCCAGCGCGTGGCGCCCAAGCCGGACGGTGACCTGGACCCCGAGGCGCTGTACGACGCGATCGTCGAGGCCAAGAAGGTCACGGACAAGCCGTCGTTCATCGCGATGCGCTCGATCATCGCCTGGCCCGCGCCGAACGCGCAGAACACCGAGGCCGCGCACGGCTCGGCGCTCGGCGACGACGAGGTCGCAGCCACCAAGCGCGTGCTCGGCTTCGACCCGGAGAAGACCTTCGAGGTCTCCGACGAGGTCATCGCCCACACCCGCGAGGCCCTCGACCGGGGTGCCCAGGCGAAGGCCGAGTGGGAGAAGGGCTTCGCCGCCTGGCGCACCGCGAACCCGGAGCGCGCGGCCGAGTTCGACCGCATCTCCGCGGCCGAGCTGCCCAAGGGCTGGGAGGAGAAGCTCCCGGCCTTCGAGACCGGCAAGGCAGTCGCCACGCGTGCGGCTTCCGGCAAGGTCCTGGCAGCGCTCGGTGCGGTCGTCCCCGAGCTGTGGGGCGGCTCTGCCGACCTCGCCGGCTCGAACAACACGACGATCGACAAGACGTCGTCGTTCCTCCCCGAGGGCAACCCCCTCCCGGAGGCGGACCCGTACGGCCGCACGATCCACTTCGGCATCCGCGAGCACTCGATGGCCGCCGAGATGAACGGCATCGCGCTGCACGGCAACACGCGCATCTACGGTGGCACCTTCCTGGTGTTCTCCGACTACATGCGCAACTCCGTCCGGCTCTCCGCGCTGATGCACCTGCCGGTGACGTACGTGTGGACGCACGACTCGGTCGGTCTCGGCGAGGACGGCCCCACCCACCAGCCGGTCGAGCACCTGGCCTCGCTGCGCGCCATCCCGGGCCTCAACGTGGTCCGTCCGGCGGACGCCAACGAGACCGCGATCGCCTGGCGCGAGATCCTCAAGCGGTACACGAAGGTCTTCGGCAAGGGCGCCCCGACGGGCCTCGTGCTGACCCGTCAGGGTGTGCCGACGTACGAGCGCAACGAGGACGCGGCCAAGGGCGGCTACGTCCTGTTCGAGGCCGAAGGGCCCTCCGGGCAGAACACAGAGCCGCAGGTCATCCTCATCGGCACCGGTTCCGAGGTCCAGCTCGCCGTCGAGGCGCGCGAGGAGCTCCAGGCCGCGGGCGTACCGACGCGTGTCGTGTCGATGCCGTCGGTCGAGTGGTTCGAGGAGCAGGACCAGGGGTACCGGGACAGCGTCCTTCCCCCGTCGGTCAAGGCGCGTGTGGCGGTCGAGGCCGGTATCGGTCTGACCTGGCACAAGTACGTGGGCGACGCGGGCCGGATCGTTTCGCTGGAGCACTTCGGTGCCTCGGCGGACGGCAAGGTCCTCTTCAAGGAGTTCGGTTTCACCGGCGAGGCAGTCGCTGCCGCCGCCCGGGAATCCCTCGCCGCCGCCCAGCGCTGACGCCCGTAGAGACACAGACCAGTAGGAGATGCAGAACTCATGACAGACGCACTCAAGCGCCTCTCCGACGAGGGCGTGGCGATCTGGCTCGACGACCTGTCGCGCAAGCGGATCACGTCCGGCAACCTCGCCGAGCTGATCGACCAGCAGCACGTCGTGGGCGTCACCACCAACCCCTCGATCTTCCAGAAGGCGATCTCGCAGGGCGACGGTTACGACGTCCAGCTGACCGACCTCGCGGCCCGCAAGGTGACCGTCGAGGAAGCGATCCGGATGATCACGACGGCTGACGTGAGGGACGCCGCCGACATCCTGCGCCCGGTCTTCGACGCGACGCAGGGCCAGGACGGCCGGGTCTCCATCGAGGTCGACCCGCGCCTGGCCCACCACACCCGGGCAACGGTCGCCGAGGCCAAGCAGCTCGCCTGGCTGGTGGACCGCCCCAACACGCTCATCAAGATCCCGGCGACCAAGGCCGGTCTGCCGGCGATCACCGAGGTCATCGGCAGGGGCATCAGCGTCAACGTCACGCTGATCTTCTCGCTGGAGCGCTACCGCGAGGTCATGGACGCCTACCTGGCGGGCCTGGAGAAGGCGAAGGCCGCCGGCCTGGACCTCTCCAAGATCCACTCGGTGGCCTCCTTCTTCGTGTCCCGCGTGGACACCGAGATCGACAAGCGCCTGGACGGCCTGGGCACGGACGAGGCCAAGGCCCTCAAGGGCAAGGCCGCGCTGGCCAACGCCCGTCTCGCGTACCAGGCGTTCGAGGAGGTCTTCTCCTCGGACCGCTGGGCCGCGCTCGACAAGGCGCAGGCCAACAAGCAGCGTCCGCTGTGGGCCTCGACCGGCGTCAAGGACCCGTCGTACAAGGACACGCTGTACGTCGACGACCTGGTGGCGCCCGGCACGGTGAACACCATGCCGGAGGCGACCCTGGAGGCCACCGCCGACCACGGGCAGATCACGGGCAACACCATCGCGGGCACGTACGAGCAGGCCCGCGCCGACCTCGACGCCGTCGAGAAGCTCGGGATCGCGTACGACGATGTCGTACTGCTCCTGGAGACCGAGGGCGTCGACAAGTTCGAGGACGCCTGGAACGACCTGCTCAAGTCGACCGAGGCCGAGCTCCAGCGCCTCGCACCTTCGAAGGGCTGACCACTTGTCCAGCAGCAATCCGCTGCGTGACGCACAGGATCGACGGCTCCCGCGTATCGCGGGGCCGTCGGGCCTGGTCATTTTCGGCGTCACGGGCGATTTGTCCCGTAAAAAGTTGATGCCTGCCGTGTACGACCTGGCCAATCGCGGCCTGCTGCCGCCGGGCTTCTCGCTCATCGGCTTCGCCCGTCGCGACTGGCAGAGCGAGGACTTCGCACAGGTCGTGCACGACGCAGTCAAGGAGCACGCGCGCACGGAGTTCCGCGAGGAGGTCTGGCAGCAGCTGATCCAGGGCATGCGCTTCGTGCAGGGCGACTTCGACGACGACGAGGCGTTCGAGACGCTGAAGTCGACGATTGCCGAACTCGACCAGGCGCAGGGCACCGGCGGCAACTTCGCCTTCTACCTGTCCGTACCGCCGAAGTTCTTCCCCCAGGTCGTCCAGCAGCTCAAGAAGCACGGGCTTGCCGACCAGTCGGAGAACTCCTGGCGGCGCGCCGTCATCGAGAAGCCCTTCGGACACGACCTGGACTCCGCGCAGGAGCTCAACCGGATCGTGCACGAGGTCTTCCCTCCGAACGAGGTCTTCCGGATCGACCACTACCTGGGGAAGGAGACGGTTCAGAACATCCTGGCGCTGCGTTTCGCCAACCAGATGTTCGAGCCGATCTGGAACCGGTCGTACGTCGACCACGTGCAGATCACCATGGCCGAGGACATCGGCATCGGCGGCCGGGCCGGGTACTACGACGGCATCGGCGCCGCCCGCGACGTCATCCAGAACCACCTTCTCCAGCTGCTCGCGCTGACCGCGATGGAGGAGCCCGCCTCCTTCGACGCGGACGCGCTGGTCGCGGAGAAGTCCAAGGTGCTGGGCGCGGTCAAGATCCCCAAGGATCTGGGCCGGGACACGGTGCGCGGGCAGTACGCGGCGGGGTGGCAGGGCGGCGAGAAGGCCGTCGGCTACCTCCAGGAGGACGGCATCGACCCCAAGTCGAAGACCGACACCTACGCCGCGATCAAGCTGGAGATCGACAACCGCCGCTGGGCGGGCGTCCCCTTCTACCTCCGTACGGGCAAGCGGCTCGGCCGCCGCGTCACGGAGATCGCGGTCGTCTTCCAGCGCGCCCCGCACTCCCCCTTCGACCACACCGCCACCGAGGAACTCGGGCAGAACGCGATCGTCATCCGCGTCCAGCCGGACGAGGGCGTCACGGTCCGCTTCGGCTCGAAGGTCCCCGGCACCTCCATGGAGATCCGGGACGTGTCGATGGACTTCGCGTACGGCGAGTCCTTCACGGAGTCCAGCCCCGAGGCGTACGAACGCCTGATCCTGGACGTCCTGCTCGGCGACGCCAACCTGTTCCCGCGCCTGGAGGAGGTCGAGCAGTCCTGGCGGATCCTCGACCCGATCGAGCGGTACTGGGACACGCACGGCAAGCCCGCGCAGTACCCGTCCGGTACCTGGGGCCCCGACGAGGCGAACGAAATGCTCGCACGAGACGGACGGAGCTGGCGCCGGCCATGAAGATCGACCTGACGGACATCACGTCCAGCAAGATCAACAAGGCACTCGTGAAGGGACGGCGGGCCCTGGGAACCCCCGCCGTCGGCATGGTGCTGACCCTCGTCATCGTGACGGACGAGGAGAACGCGTACGACGCGCTCAAGGCCGCCAACGACGCATCGCGCGAGCACCCCTCGCGCAAGCTCGTCGTCATCAAGCGCCCCTCCCGCTCGCCGCGGGACCGCTCGAAGGCACGCCTCGACGCGGAGGTACGGATCGGCGCGGACGCGGGCACCGGTGAAACGGTCGTCCTGCGCCTCTACGGCGAGGTCATCAACCACGCCCAGTCGGTGGTCCTCCCCCTCCTCCTCCCGGACGCGCCGACGGTGGTGTGGTGGCCGGTGAACGGTCCCGTGGACCCGGCGAAGGACCCCCTGGGGGCCCTGGGCCAGCGCCGCGTGACCGACACGTACGCCGCCGAGCAGCCGATCCACGAGCTGACCGCGCGCAGCGAGAACTACACGCCGGGCGACACGGACCTGTCCTGGGCCCGCATCACCCCGTGGCGTTCGATGCTGGCCGCCGCACTCGACCAGCTCCCCACCGAGGTCACTTCCGTCGAGGTGGAGGGCGAGGAGTTCAACCCGAGCTGCGAGCTGCTCGCCATGTGGCTGGCGGACCGCCTCGGCGTTCCCGTGCGGCGCACGCTCTCCTCCGGCCCCGGTCTGACGGCCGTACGGATGGAGACCCAGGACGGCCCGATCGTCCTGGACCGCGCCGACGGCTCGCTGGCCACCCTGTGCATGCACGGCCAGCCGGACCGTGCGGTGGCGCTGAAGCGGCGCGAGACCGCCGAGCTCATCGCTGAGGAACTGCGCCGCCTCGACCCGGACGACACCTACGCCTCCGCGCTGAAGTTCGGCGTGGACCGGCTGGGCGCGGTCGTGGACAAGGCGGAGGCGGAGGCCTCGGCGACGGGTGGGACGGCATCGTCCGACAAGCCCGCCGAGAAGGCGGACAAGCCCGCCCCGGCAAAGAAGGCCACGTCTGCCGCTGCCGCGAAGAAGGCGGCGTCCAAGTGATGAGCAACGCGCCGCAGTTGGTGGTGCACCGGGACAAGGAGCTGATGGCGCAGGCCGCGGCTGCCCGGCTGATCACCAAGGTGGTCGACGCTCAGGCGGCCCGCGGTTCGGCGTCGGTGGTCCTCACCGGTGGCCGCAACGGGAACGGCCTGCTGGCGGCGCTCGCCACCTCACCGGCCCGGGACGCGATCGACTGGTCGCGCCTGGACCTGTGGTGGGGCGACGAGCGCTACGTCCCCGCCGACGACCCGGAGCGCAACTACACCCAGGCCAGGAAGGCCCTGCTGGACTCGGTCCCGCTGGACCCGGCCCGGGTGCACGCGATGCCGGCGTCCGACGCGGGCTTCACCGACGCGGACTCGGCCGCGGCGGCGTACGCGGCGGAACTGGCCGCGGCGGCGGGCCCCGAGGACCACGGCTCCGTGCCCACGTTCGACGTCCTCATGCTGGGCGTCGGTCCGGACACGCACGTCGCGTCCCTCTTCCCCGAACACCCGGCGGTACGCGAGACGCAGCGGACGGTGGTCGGCGTCCACGGCGCCCCCAAGCCGCCGCCCACCCGCATCTCGCTCACCCTCCCGGCGATCCGCGCGGCCCGCGAGGTGTGGCTGCTGGCGGCGGGCGAGGACAAGGCGAGGGCGGCGGCGATCGCCCTCTCGGGTCCGGGCGAGGTCCAGGCCCCGGCGTCGGGTGCGTACGGACGCGCCCGCACGCTGTGGCTGCTGGACGCGGCAGCTGCGTCCGAACTGCCGCGGGCACTCTACCCGCAGGCCTCGGCCTGACCGCTGGGCGCGGGGCGAGCGGGTGCGGTCGTGAAGGGGGCGTGCTCCGCGTGGGGGCCGCCCCCTTGCCCACCCGTCCCGCCCCCGGGGGGCGGCCCCGCTGCCCAAGGAGGCTCGGGGCTAAGGGGCGGCAGTTAGGGGCGCGGGGAACTGCGCGACCAGCCACGACGCACCTGCACGAAGTCCCCGCACCGCACGATGTCCCCCGCAGGTGCGCACCGGGCCCGCACGGGGGCCAAAATCCCGCCCCCTACCCCCGTTCCACGAACGGCCCCAGCAACCCCTCCACCGCCTCCTCCGCGAAGGCCAGCCCCTCCCCCTCCCCCGCGTCGTACACCGAGTACGCCCCTGCCCCGGCCGCGGTCGTGGCCATGACCGTGACCAGCCCCGCCCTCCGCTGGAAGACCGACTGCTTCACGGTGAAGCCGATCACCCCGTCCCTCCGCAGCGCCACCGTCGCCCGCCGCACCGTCCCCGACCGCATCACCAGGTACTCCCCGGTCAGACCGTGCCCCAGCGCGCGATACGCATCGACCGCCAACAGCACCGCCACCGGCAGCATCACCACCGCCACGCCCCCGGCGACGTACAGCAGCACGTCCGTCAGAAGCACCCCCAGCACCACCAGCACCAGAGTCACCCCCAGCACTGCTCCCACCGACCACCGCAGCCGCCGCCCCCGCGCCGCGGCGGGGTGCGGAACCAGCCGGGCCGCCGACGTCGGCGCGACCGGCTCGCGCAGCACCCGCGCCGCCACCGAGTCCGCCAGTTCCCTCGGCACGGCCGGGATCAGCGTCTTGTGGTCCGTGTGCTTGTCGGAATCGTCTTCCGCGAGACCGGTGGCCACCGCGTCCACGCGGGCCGCACCGGCCAGCCGTACGCCCAGGGGCTCCACGACCTCGACGCCCCTCAGCCGCCGTTCCTCGATCGAGATCGACCGGGAGGTGAGCAGTCCGCGCTGGACCCGCAGCGTGCCGCCCGGCTCGCGGTCGAGCCGGTAGCCCCACCACATCTCGACGAACAGCCCGAGCGCACCGACCACGCCCGCGAACAGCAGCGCCAGCGCGAGCGTGAGGACCATCCAGGCCACCGCGACCCCGCTGAACAGGCCGCCGACCCACTCGATGACGCCCCTCTGCATGCCGAACCATTCGCTGCCCTGCATCACCGCGCCGCCGGCCGCGAAGCCGAGCAGCGGGGCCGTGAAGGACACCGGCGCGTACCGGATCCAGCCCGGGTCGAGGGTGGCGAGCCTGCCGTCGGTGTGCGCCCCGCCGGTGGACGGAGCGGCCCGGACGAGGAGTTCGCGGCGCAGCCGGTCGGCCTCCTGCCGGGTGACCGGGTGGAGTTCGAGGGTGGAATCGGCGCCGCCGCTGTGCTCGCCCGTACCGATCCGCACCTTGACCAGGCCGAAGACCCGCAGCAGCGGGTGCGCGGTGAGGTCGACGCTGCGGATCCGCTCACGGGCCAGCGAGCGTCGCTTCACCAGCAGCAGCCCGGTGTGCAGTTCGGCCCGCTCGGGGCCGATCCGGTACCGGGTGCGCCGCCACCGTACGTATTCGGCGCCCGCGCTGCCGCCGATGACGACCACGGCCCCGCCCAGCACCCAGCCGAGCGCGGCCCAGGCCCCGAAGGGCACGGTGAGGGCGACGAAAGCGGGCACACCGCCGCTGAAGGCGATGCCGCTCATGATCAGCACGGCGACGACGACCGTCCGCCGGTCGAGCTGCCGCCACTCACCGTGGTCGCGCTCACCACCGTCGTACTCGGCGTCGTCGTGCCCGGCGCCGTCGTGCCCGCCCCCCGGGTCGCTCATGTCGCGTCCCCCGGCGTCGCCCCGGTGATCTGCGTCAGCCGCTCGGCGAGCTCAGCGGCCACCTCGTGGTCCAGGCCCTCGATCCGCACCGCGCCCTTGGAGGAGGCGGTGGTGACGACGACCGTGGCCAGCCCGAAGAGCTGCTGAAGCGGGCCGCGCACGGTGTCCACGGTCTGGATCCGGGACATCGGCGCGATCCGCCACTCCTGCCAAAAGAAACCGGTTCGGACGTAGACCGCGCTGTCCGTCACCTCCCACCGGTGCACCCGGTACCACCACAGCGGCAGGAACACCGAGACGATCAGCCCCGGCACCGCGATGACGGCCGCGGGCAGCAGCAGCCAGAACCTGGCCGGGGCGATCAGGACTCCCAGCAGTACGAGGACGAGGACGGGCGGCACGAAGAGCGCCAGCCACTGCACCTGCCACCAGCGGACGGACCGCGGGTCGAGCATGTTGTTCGGCGGCCTGAGCCTTACGGCCCCCGTGCCATTCCCCGTCACCGTCACCCCTTGTCGGTCAGCAGAGGGCTCAACGACCCCGCAGCGTACGGTACTTGTCCACCAGCGCGGCGGTCGAACTGTCGAGCTGCTCGCCGCCTTCGCCCTTGGTGAGCACCGGCTCGATCTTCTTGGCGAGGACCTTGCCGAGCTCGACTCCCCACTGGTCGAAGGAGTCGATGTTCCAGATCGCGCCCTGGACGAACACCTTGTGCTCGTACAGCGCGATCAACTGCCCGAGCACCGAGGGCGTCAGCTCGTCGCTGAGGATCGTCGTCGTCGGGTGGTTGCCGCGGAAGGTCTTGTGCGGCACCAGCTCCTCGGCCACGCCCTCGGCGCGCACCTCGTCCGGCGTCTTGCCGAAGGCCAGCGCCTGCGTCTGGGCGAAGAAGTTCGCCATCAGCAGGTCGTGCTGGGCCTCCAGACCGGACGTCAGATCGGCGACCGGGCGGGCGAATCCGATGAAGTCGGCCGGGATGACCTTGGTGCCCTGGTGCAGCAACTGGTAGTACGCGTGCTGTCCGTTGGTGCCCGGGGTGCCCCAGACGACCGGTCCGGTCTGCCAGTCGACCGGATTGCCGTCACGGTCCACGGACTTGCCGTTGGACTCCATGTCGAGCTGCTGGAGGTAGGCGGTGAACTTCGACAGGTAGTGGCTGTACGGCAGGACCGCGTGCGCCTGCGCGTCGAAGAACGCCCCGTACCAGACGCCCAGCAGACCCAGCAGCAGCGGCACGTTCTCCTCGGCCGGCGCCGTGCGGAAGTGCTCGTCGACCTGGTGGAAGCCGTCGAGCATCTCGCGGAACCCATCGGGGCCGATGGCGATCATCAGCGAGAGGCCGATGGCCGAGTCGAAGGAGTAGCGGCCGCCGACCCAGTCCCAGAACTCGAACATGTTGGCCGTGTCGATACCGAAGTCGGAGACCTTCTCGGCGTTGGTCGACAGGGCCACGAAGTGCTTGGCGACGGCGGACTCGTCGGCGCGCAGGTGCGTCAGCAGCCAGTTGCGGGCGGACGTGGCGTTGGTGATCGTCTCGATCGTCGTGAAGGTCTTCGACGCGACGATGAAGAGGGTCTCCGCCGGGTCGAGGTCGCGGACGGCCTCGTGCAGGTCGGCGCCGTCCACGTTGGAGACGAAACGGAAGTCCAGCTCGCGGGCGCTGAAGGAGCGCAGCACCTCGTACGCCATGGCGGGGCCGAGGTCGGAGCCGCCGATGCCGATGTTCACCACGGTCTTGATGCGCTTGCCCGTGTGGCCGGTCCACTCCCCCGACCTGACCTTGTCGGCGAAGCCGGCCATCTTGTCGAGGACGGCGTGCACCGCCGGGACGACGTTCTCGCCGTCGACCTCGATCACCGCTCCGCGCGGGGCGCGCAGCGCGGTGTGCAGGACGGCCCGGTCCTCGGTGGTGTTGATCTTCTCGCCGCGGAACATGGCGTCGCGCAGCTCGGCGACCCCGGTGGCACGGGCCAACTCGCGCAGCAGCCCCAGCGTCTCGTCGGTGACCAGGTGCTTGGAGTAGTCGAGGTACAGGTCGCCGACCTGCAGGGTGTAGCCGGTGCCGCGCGCCGGATCGGCGTCGAACAGGTCGCGCAGGTGTGTGTCACCCAGCTGCTCCCGGTGCTTGCCCAGGGCGGTCCACTCGGGCAGCTGGTTCAGCCTGGTGCGGCCGCCCGTGGCCTGCGAGCCGCTCTTCGAGTCCATTGCGTTCATCTCGGACATCAGCCCTCTTCTACTCGTATCTGCATGCATCCCCCGCTGCCTCCCCCAACTTAATTGATCAGGGGTGCGAGTGAGGCCACGGACAGGACGAACAGCCCTGCGGCCATCAGCATCGGGGTGTTCAGCCCCCAGGCCGAGGCCACCAGCCCGCCCAGCAGCGCACCGAGCGGAGCCCCTGCGGCGCCCAGCGTCCGGGAGGCCGCGCTGATCCTGCCCAGCATCTTCGCCGGGGCGCGCTCCTGCATCAGGGTCACCTCGTTGGCGTTCCACACCAGGCCCATCAGGCCGAACAGGGCGAGGGCCACCACGGTCACCCACAGCTCCCGCACCAGCCCCATGGCCAGCAGACAGCCACTCTGGACGATCCCGGCGAGGAACACGCAGCGTATTCGCCCCAGCACCCGGGCCAGCCTCCCCGCCACCAGTCCCCCGATCACGCTGCCCACCCCGTATGCGGTGAGGGCCACCACGTATCCCGTGTGCCCGGCATCCAGCCAGCCGGTGAGGTGCAGTACCAGCATCGCGATGAGCGCGCCGACGCCCACGTTGCACAGTGCGGCCGAAATGCAGAGTCCGCGCAGCGGCCGGTCCGCCCAGAGCGTCTTCAGCCCCTCCTTGATGTCACCGCGCAGGGTCGCGCCGGCCTCTCTGGGCTCCCGCTCCGGGGCTGCGGTGCGCAACGAGGCGATCAGCACCGCCGCCAGGACGTAGGTCACCGCGTCGGCCGCGTACGGCACAGAGGTGCCCCAGATCAGCAGCACCGGCACCAGCGGGGCCGCCAGGAAGGTACCCGCGATCATCTGCCCGGTCATCAGCCGGGCGTTGGCCGTGCCCAGCGTCGGGGCAGGGACCAGCGAGGGCAGCAGCGCCGTGGCCGCGTTGTCGAAGAGGGTCTGGAGGGTGGTCAGGGCGAACGCCACCACGACGAGCAGCGCGATCGACGCGTGTCCCCGCGCGACCGCCACCGCGAACGCGGCCATCAGGACGCCCCGCAGCAGGTCGACCGTCCACATCGCCCGCCGCTGGTCGACCCGGTCCGCGACCGCGCCGCCGAGCAGTCCGAACAGCAGCCAGGGCAGGAAGCCGCACGCGGTCACCAGTGACACCAGCACCGGGTCGGAGGTCAGCGAGGCGGCGAGCAGCGGCATCGCTGCCCCGCGCAGCGAGTCGCCGAACTTGGAGACGACGGCGGCCGACCACAGCCGACCGAAACCCCCACGCCAGGCGGGCGCCCGCTCCTCCCCCTGCACTGCTTGCACCGCCGCCACAACTGCCCCCGCCCCTACCGTTGTTCAGATCGTGCAAGAACAGTACGAGGCAGCACTGACAATCGCTCTGACCAGCGGAAACAACAAAAGCCGGACACCTTCCGGTGTCCGGCCCTCGCTCAGTTCCTAGATTTCGCCGCGCAGTTTCGCGAGTGCCTCGGCGAGGATCGCCTCGCCGTCCGCGTCGCTGCGCCGCTCCCGTACGTACGCGAGATGCGTCTTGTACGGTTCGATGCGCGGCGGCGCTGGTGGGTTGTCCCGGTCCTGTCCGGCCGGGAATCCGCAGCGCGGGCAGTCCCAGTTGTCCGGAACCTGCGCGTCGCTTGCGAAGCTCGGCTGTGTCTCGTGCCCGTTGGAGCACCAGAAGGAGATGCGCAGGCGGGGCGCGGACTCGCCGCGCTCTGCCTCACCCATCGGCCCCGCTCCGACCCGGCTTCCCCGGATCGCGTTGCCACTTGCCACGGTCGTAACTCCCTGCGTGATGGTGCTGCGAAGCTTCGTCGAGCGGCTTCGCGGCGGGCGCCCAGTCTCGATAAGGCCCAACGCGCGTCCAGTGACGGGAGTTACACCCCGACGCCGGGACACCTGCCCATGATAGGCCGCGTCCCGCGCGTCGTACCGTCAGTCGTATCAGGTCAGCCCTTGAGCTTCATCAACAGCGCAAGCACGACAATCAGCCCGAACCAGACCAGACCGACCACGACCGTGATCCGGTCGAGGTTGCGCTCGGCGACCGAGGAACCTCCGACGGACGACTGCATGCCGCCGCCGAACATGTCGGAGAGGCCGCCGCCCTTCCCCTTGTGCATCAGAACCAGCAGCATCAGCAGCAGGCTGAATACGATCAGGGCGATCGAGAACCCCATAACCACGGCTGGACCACTTTCCTCGGATCTAGACAAACGACGGGGCCGGTGGCTGGCCACCGGCCCCGTCAGAGTACGACGGATCGGCCCGAGGGCCTACTCACTGCCGGTACTACTGGTCGCGGAAACGCACGATCTTGACGAACTCGTCGGCATCCAGCGCCGCGCCGCCGATCAGGGCGCCGTCCACGTCCGGCTTCGCCATGATCGCGGCGACGTTGCCTGACTTGACCGAACCGCCGTACTGGATGCGGACCTTGTCGGCCAGTTCCTGCGAGTACAGCTCGGCGAGACGGCCGCGGATCGCACCACAGACCTCCTGCGCGTCCTCGGGGGTGGCGACCTCGCCGGTGCCGATGGCCCACACCGGCTCGTACGCGATGACGATGGACTCGGCCTGCTCGGCCGGGACGTCCTTGAGGCCGCCGTCGACCTGGGCGAGGGTGTACTCGACCTGATTGCCGGCCTTGCGGATGTCCAGGCCCTCGCCGACGCACATGATCGGGGTCAGGCCGTGCTTGTACGCGGCCTTCACCTTGGCGTTGACGATCTCGTCGGTCTCGTTGTGGTACTGGCGGCGCTCGGAGTGGCCGATCGCGACATACGCACACTTGAACTTGGCGAGCATGGCGCCGGAGATCTCACCGGTGTACGCGCCGGAGTCGTGCGCCGAGATGTCCTGGGCGCCGAACTTGATCTTCAGCTTGTCGCCGTCGATCAGGGTCTGCACCGAGCGCAGGTCGGTGAAGGGCGGCAGGACCGCGACCTCGACCGCGTCGAAGTCCTTGTCGGCCAGCGCGAAGGCGAGCTTCTGTACGTGGGTGATGGCCTCAAGGTGGTTGAGGTTCATCTTCCAGTTGCCCGCCATCAGCGGGGTGCGGGTGGTGCTCATTCTTGGATCAGTCCTCCAGTGCGGCAAGGCCGGGCAGGGTCTTGCCTTCCAGGTATTCGAGGCTTGCGCCGCCGCCGGTCGAGATGTGGCCGAACGCGTTCTCGTCGAAGCCCAGGATGCGGACCGCGGCGGCCGAGTCGCCACCGCCGACGACCGTGAAGGCGTCGCTGTCCAGCAGGCCCTGCGCGACGGCTGCGGTGCCGCCCGCGTAGTCGGGATGCTCGAAGACGCCCATCGGGCCGTTCCAGAAGACGGTGGCGGCGTCGGCCAGCTTGGCAGCGTACAGCTCACGGGTCCTCGGGCCGATGTCCAGGCCCTCCTGGTCGGCCGGGATGGCGTCCGCGGCGACCGTGGTGGGATGGGCCGGGGCCTTCGTCTTCAGGTCCGGGAACTCCCCCGAGACCAGGACGTCGACCGGCAGGACGAACTCGACGCCCTTCTTCTTCGCGCGCTCCAGGTACTCCAGGACGACCGGGATCTGGTCCTCCTGCAGCAGCGAGATGCCGACCTCGTGGCCCTGGGCCTTGAGGAAGGTGTACGCCATGCCGCCGCCGACCAGGATGCGGTCGGCCTTCTCCAGGAGGTGATCGATCACGCCGAGCTTGTCGGAGACCTTGGCGCCGCCGAGGACGACGGCGTACGGGCGCGAGACGTCGTCCGTGAGCTTCTTCAGGACGCCGACCTCGGTGGCGATGAGGTCGCCTGCGGCATGCGGCAGACGGGCCGGGAGGTCGAAGACCGAGGCGTGCTTGCGGTGCACGGCGCCGAAGCCGTCGCCCACGTACAGGTCGGCCAGCGACGCGAGTTCGTCCGCGAAGGCGCCGCGCTCGGCGTCGTCCTTGGCGGTCTCACCGGCGTTGAAGCGCAGGTTCTCGATCACCGCGACCTGGCCGTCGGCCAGTGCCTCGACGGTGGCGCGGGCGGACTCGCCGACCGTGTCGGTCGCGAACGCCACGTCCGTGCCGAGCAGTTCACCGAGCCGGGCGGCGGCAGGTCCCAGCGAGAAGGCCGGGTCCGGGGCGCCCTTGGGGCGGCCCAGGTGCGAGGCGACGATCACGCGCGCGCCCGCGGCGGCGAGCTTGGCGATCGTCGGCTGGACGGCGCGGATGCGGCCGTCGTCGGTGATGGTCGTGCCGTCGAGCGGCACGTTGAGGTCGGCGCGGACGAAAACCCGCTTGCCGGCGACCCCGTCGGCGATGAGTTCGTCGATCGTCTTCATGAAGTACGGCTCCTCAGGAGGGCTGGACAGGCCACAGGGCTCGCACAGCGCCGCGTTGCGCTGCCCGAGCCCTGTAGCTCACATCTTCATGCTCTCAGTACTGCTGATCAGAACGCGATCAGAGCTGGCCACCGACGAAGACGGTCAGGTCGACCAGACGGTTCGAGTAGCCCCACTCGTTGTCGTACCAGCCGAGGATCTTCACCGTCTTGCCGTCCTGAACCATGGTCAGGGAGGAGTCGAAGGTGCAGGACGACGGGTCGCCCACGATGTCGGAGGACACGATCGGGTCCTCGGTGTACGTGAGGAAGCCCTTGAGGTCGCCGTCGTCGGACGCCTTCTTGAACGCGGCGTTGACCTCGTCCTTGGTGACCTCGCGGCCGAGCTCGACGACCAGGTCGGTGGCCGAACCGGTCGGGACCGGCACGCGCATGGCGATGCCGTCGAGCTTGCCCTTGAGCTGCGGGAGGACCAGGGCGGTGGCCTTGGCGGCACCCGTCGTGGTCGGGATGATGTTCTCGGCGGCGGCGCGGGCACGGCGCAGGTCCGAGTGCGGGAAGTCCAGGATGCGCTGGTCGTTGGTGTAGGCGTGGACCGTCGTCATCAGGCCCTTGACCAGGCCGAAGTTCTCGTCCAGAACCTTGGCCATCGGCGCCACGCAGTTGGTGGTGCAGGAGGCGTTGGAGATGACGTGGTGGTTGGCCGCGTCGTACTTGTCCTGGTTGACGCCCATCACGATGGTGATGTCCTCGTCCTTGGCCGGAGCCGAGATGAGGACCTTCTTCGCGCCGCCGGCGATGTGCTTCTCGGCGTCGGCCTTCTTGGTGAAGATGCCGGTGGACTCGATCACGATGTCGACGCCCAGCGTGCCCCACGGGATGTCGGCGGGGTTGCGCTCGGACAGCACCTTGATGGTGTGACCGTCGACAGTGATGGTGTCCTCGGTGTGCGACACCTCGGCCTTGAGGCGGCCCAGGATGGTGTCGTACTTCAGAAGGTGCGCGGTGGTCGCGGTGTCACCCAGGTCGTTGACAGCAACAATCTCAATGTCCGCACCCTGTTCCAGGAGCGCCCTGAAGTAATTGCGCCCGATGCGGCCGAAGCCGTTGATTCCTACGCGGATCGTCACGAACCGATCTCCTCGTTGGTACGCCGGGGTTTCGACGCCTCGGCGAGCTTGAATGGGATGTCCCCGACCGAGTCCGACCCTACCTCTCCGTAGACCGGGCCGCCGCATCGACCGGGCCCCCGACAGGGCCGGACGTGAGTCCGGCGGCCCGTACTCCCCAGTAATGAAGCGGGGAGTACGGACCGCCGGGACTTTAGCCCTGACTACTCTCGGTGATTGTCGGGTCCAGGCCTTGACATCGGCCCCGGCTTCCGGAATCAGCCCTTGATGCTCTTCAGTGCCTTCTCCAGGAGCACCGCGCGCTGCTTGGCGTCCGGTACGTGCTCCAGGCCGAAGCCGAGGAGTGCGGTGTCACGCGTGGTGACGCCCGCGTACGTCTGGAACAGCTCGCCGGTGCGGGCCCACGGCCCGACGACCGCCGGGCTGCCGGCCGGTGCCGGTGTGGCCGCCCAGGCGCCGAGGGAGGTCTCGAAGCCCTCGACGGCCTGGTCGGCGCCGCCGACGCTGACCCGGGCGTTGTCGGCGAAGACGCCGCGCTCCAGGCTGCCCGGGTCGGTGACGTAGGCGAGGGACAGGTCGACCTTCTTGCCCGCGTAGGCGCTCAGGTCGAAGGAGACCTGCTTCCAGCCGCTGGAGCTGCCGGTGAAGCTGTTCCAGGCGCCGCTGGAGCCGGTCGCGGTGCAGCCGGCCGCCCCCTGCGTGAGGTAGTGCGTCAGGAACGGGTGGGCCCTGATGAAGAACCCGGCCGAGCACTCGGCGGGTACCGCGTTCGAGGTCAGGCCGCCCGCCTCGGGCAGGGTCGTCCAGTCCTCGGCACCCGTGGTGTGCGCCTCCAGGAGGGCGTGGTCGTAGCCGCCCTCGGTGTCCCAGTTGAGCGCCATCTTCAGCGCGGGCTTGTCGGCGGCACTGACACCGGTGAGGTCCACGGTGCGGGTGAGGCGCTTCCAGTTGCTGTCGTTGCTCTGCGCCGAGGCCATGCCCTGGCCCTCGTACGGGGCGTAGGGGTTGTTGATCCCGGTGTAGCGGCCCGCTTGGGCGCTCTTGAACTGCGGGAACTGTGCGGCCGGGAGCGTGTCCGAGGTGACCTGGTAGGAGCCCGCGGTGTCCAGCGGGTTGCCCGGGGCGCCGGTCAGCGGGGTGGTGACCCCGGCGAGCCCGCCGGCGCCGGCCAGCCCGGTGGCGCCGGGAGAGTCCACACGGCCGTACGCACCGAGGTAGTACTGGCTGAAGTCGTTGGTGTTGGCCGGGCCGAGCCTGGCCGAACCGCCGGCCTTCTCGCCCGCCTCGACCAGCTTGCCGCCCTCGTTGAGGTACGAGCGGAGCTGGAGCTGGGTCGGGCCGCCGGGCACCGAGGCGCCGGTGTAGTGCACGACCGAGTCGAAGTGGCTCAGCACGCCGAGCGCGTGCGGGGCGCCCTGGGTGGCGACGTCCCAGACGGTGGCCGAACGGCCGTTGGCCT
Organism: Streptomyces sp. NPDC048442; assembly: GCF_040651475.1. NCBI lineage: Bacteria > Bacillati > Actinomycetota > Actinomycetes > Kitasatosporales > Streptomycetaceae > Streptomyces > Streptomyces sp. NPDC048442. The sequence goes on along the minus strand of NZ_JBEZKB010000005.1, from coordinate 259,495 downwards.
TCAGCGCGTCGACGTACTTCTGGACCTGCGTCGCGGGTGCGCCCTCCTCGGCGACCACCAGGTGCGCGGCCTTGGGGCGCTCGGCGAGCGTGTAGGTGAAGTGCTCGCTGGAGGTGGGCTTTCCGGCCTTGGTGACGCCGGTGAACCAGACCTCGACCTTGTCGCCCGGCTTGCCGTCCTGGACCTTGGCGCGGTAGTCGTCGAAGTAGGTGTTGTCCTCGTCGCCGTAGACCTCACCGCCGTCCCAGGCCTTCAGGGCCTGGTCGTGCGTGGGCCCGCCGTTGACGCGGTACTTGAGCTCCTTGTCGCGCACCGACTTGCGGGCCGTGACGTTGACTTCCTGGTCCTTGTCACGGGCGTACGAGGAGGTGAACGCGTCCAGGGTGAAGTCCGGGGCGTCGATGCCGACGGAGGACTTCGGCTGGTCGGGGGTCAGGCTCGTCTCCGCGACGGAGAGCGCGAACGGGACGTTCTTGGCGAACTCCTGCTGGATCAGCTTCTCGTCGTCGGGGAAGTTGAAGCCGGAGAGGCAGTCCTCGGGCTTCCAGCGGTCGTTCGGGTCGATCCTGGAGGCGGTCTCGCAGGTGGTCATCTCCGGCGTGAACATCTTGATGCCGTTGACGTTGCCCGCGTGGCCGTCGGCCTCGCCGTTGGTGGTGTACAGCTCCGAGGAGACCTGCGGGTGGTAGCCGGGGACCGCCGGGTTCGCCGGGGTGCCCGCGAGGGCCTTGAGGGCCACGTCGTCGGGGGTGTTGGTGGCGACCTGCCAGCCGACGCCGTAGAGGATCAGCTCGGACGCCGAGTGGTAGTTGATGGCGTACTTGAAGCCGATGCGCTTCTGGAACGCGTCGAGCGCCTTGGTCTCGGGCTCGGAGCTGGGGCTCGGGCCGCGGAAGGTCTCGCTGGCCGGGTCGGGGGACGAACCCTCGTTGTCGTAACCCCACTTGTAGGCGAAGTTGCGGTTGAGGTCGATGCCGTCGCCGGACTCGATGGTGCCGTTGCCGTTGGTGTCGCGGAGGTTCTTGCGCCACAGCCGGACGTCGTCCGCGGTGCTGCTGTGCGTGTAGTCGTAACCGTCCGGGTTGGCGGAGAGCAGGAACCAGATCTCGCTGCTGTCGACCAGCTTGGTGATCTGCTTGTTCTTGCCGTAGTTGTCGAGGTAGTGGTGCATCAGCCGCCGGTTCATCTCCGGGGTGATCCACTCACGTGCGTGCTGGTTGGACATGTAGAGCGTCGAGGGCTTGGCGCCGTCGCCGGTCTGCTTGGCGTTCTTGGTGAGCTTGAGCGCCAGGATGTCCTTGCCCTGCACGGTCTTGCCTATGCTGACGAGCTTGGTGAGCTCCGGGTACTTCTGCGCGGTGGCCAGCAGCTCCTCCTGGAGACCGCCCTTTCCGCTGTACGGGCGGAACACGCCGTCCCCCGGAACCTCGGCCCGCGCCTTGAGGGCGGCGGCCTTCCGCTCGCTGATGTCGACGCCCTGGCCGCGGAGTTCGGCGGCCTGCTTCGCGGTGAGGATCAGTTCGACGGTGGCGGTGCCCTTGTCCGGGACGCGCTCGCTCAGCTCGTGGGCGTCGGTGCCGGCCCTGAGCAGCAGCGGCACCTGCGCCTGGGTGACCTTGGCGTTCCACACCGAGATGCTGTCGCCGCCCCCTGTGGCGTTCCCGGCGGGCTGCGCCTGGGCCACGGGTACCGCGGCGACTCCGGCTATCAGCAGTGAAGAAGCGGCGAGGATCGATCTCGCTCTGCGTCTCATGTGCCCCCCTTGCTGTTGTCTGTCACGTGAGTGAACAGACGTCAGAATCATGACCATTCATGGCCACGTCAAGAGCACATCAGGAACACAAAAAGCTGTCCCTGGCACCCAGTTGGGCACCAGGGACAGCGCGTTGATCCGGAGTCAGAAGTTCCGCAGAACGGGGGGCGGCAGGACGGGGGGCGTGCGGATCAGAGGCTTTGGGCCATGCCGCTGGCCATTCCGCCCGCGAGGCCGCCCGCCATTCCGCCCGCCATTCCGTTGGCGAGGCCCTTGGCCATCTCCTCTTCGATCTCCTCGGACATGTCCTCGGTCAGATTGCACTCCGTACCGGGAATGCCCAGGTCCTGGGCCCGCTTGTCCGCCATCGCGAGGAGGCGGCGGATCCGGCCCGCGACCGCGTCCTTGGTGAGCGGCGGGTCGGCGAGCGCGCCCAGCTCCTCAAGAGACGCCTGCTTGTGCTCCATCCGCAGCCGGCCTGCCGCGGCGAGGTGCTCGGGCACCTCCTCGCCGAGGATCTCCAGCGCGCGCTGTACGCGGGCCCCGGCGGCAACCGCGGCACGCGCGGAGCGGCGCAGGTTGGCGTCGTCGAAGTTGGCGAGCCGGTTGGCGGTGGCGCGGACCTCGCGGCGCATCCGCCGCTCCTCCCAGGCCAGTACGGACTCGTGCGCGCCGAGCCGGGTCAGCAGGGCGCCGATGGCGTCGCCGTCCCGTACGACCACCCGGTCCACGCCGCGCACCTCGCGCGCCTTGGCGCCGATGGAGAGCCGGCGGGCCGCGCCGACCAGGGCGAGCGCCGCCTCGGGACCGGGGCAGGTGACCTCCAGCGAGGAGGACCTGCCGGGTTCGGTGAGCGAGCCGTGCGCGAGGAAGGCCCCGCGCCAGGCCGCCTCGGCGTCACAGGTGGCCCCCGAGACCACCTGGGGGGGAAGTCCCCGGATGGGACGGCCGCGGCCGTCCACGAGCCCGGTCTGGCGGGCCAGCTGGTCGCCGCCCGCCACGACCCGTACGAGATAGCGCGAGCCCCTGCGGAGACCGCTGGGGGCCATCACCACGAGCTCCGAGCTGTGTCCGAAGATCTCCAGGATGTCCTTCTTGAGCCTGCGTGCCGCATAGCTGGTGTCCAGCTCCGCCTCGATCACGATGCGGCCGCTGACCAGGTGCAGCCCGCCCGCGAACCGCAGGATCGCCGAGACCTCTGCCTTTCTGCAGCAGGTCCGGGTGACGGGGAGCCGGGAGATTTCGTCCTTCACCGCTGCCGTCATCGCCATGGGCCGATCCTTCCATGCATCCGAAAAATACGGTCGTACGCGGCTGCCAGGAGCTCCGGGTCGTGCTTGGGGGCTCCGTCGGGCCGGGCCACCGGGGCCAGCTCGACCGTCGCACCGAACCGTTTTGCGGCATCGGCGAGTGAGGGAAGGTCGGGCACGGCGGCCTGGTCGGCCAGCACCACGTCGAAGGCGAGTTTAGGGGCGTGTCGGGCCAAAACCTCCAAATGACGTTGCGGTGAAAAGCCCTCGGTTTCGCCCGGCTGGGGCGCCAGATTGAGGGACAGGATCCGCCTCGCCTTGGTCTCCACCAGGGCATCGAGCAGTTCCGGCACCAACAGGTGGGGGATCACCGAGGAGAACCAGGAACCGGGCCCAAGAACCACCCAGTCGGCGTCAAGAACCGCCGCCACCGCCTCCGGAACCGCGGGCGGATCGTGCGGTACGAGGTGCACCGACTGGACCTCGCCGGGGGTCAGCGCGACCGTCGCCTGCCCCCGTACGGTGTCCACGGCGTCCGGGCGCGCCGGGTCGTGGCCGCGTACGAGCGCCTGGAGCTCCAGCGGGACCGCCGACATGGGCAGCACCCGGCCGTGCGCCCCGAGGAGCTTGCCGACCAGGTCCAGGGCCTGGACGTGGTCGCCGAGCTGCTCCCAGAGGGCGACGATCAGCAGATTGCCGACCGCGTGCTCGTGCAGGTCGCCCTTGGACTGGAAGCGGTGCTGGATGACGCGGGACCAGGTCTGGCCCCAGTCGTCGTCGCCGCACAGGGCGGCGAGGGCCTTGCGCAGGTCACCGGGCGGCAGGACGCCCAGCTCCTCCCGGAGCCGGCCGCTGGATCCTCCGTCGTCGGCGACGGTGACGACCGCGGTGAGGTCGCCGGTGATGCGCCGCAGTGCGGTGAGCGAGGCGGACAGGCCCATGCCGCCGCCGAGGGCGACGACCTTGGGCGTGGCGCCGCGCCTGCCGCCGCGTGCGGCGCGAGGGGCCGGCTCGCCGCCGGGCGCGGGGGTGACCCGGCGCAGGCGGCGGAGCCGGACGATGCGGTTGGTCACTCGCGCCCCATGTCCCGGTGTACGACGACGGTCTCGACGCCCTCGGTGGACAGGCGGGCGGCCAGCTTCTCCGACACGGCGACGGAGCGGTGCTTGCCGCCGGTGCAGCCCACGGCGATGGTGACGTAGCGCTTGCCCTCGCGGCGGTAGCCGGTGGCGATCAGCTGGAGCAGCTCGGTGTAGCGGTCGAGGAACTCCTTGGCGCCGGGCTGGTTGAAGACGTAGCCCGAGACCTCCTCGTTGAGGCCGGTGAAGGGGCGCAGCTCCGGGACCCAGTGCGGGTTGGGCAGGAAGCGGCAGTCGACGACGAGGTCGGCGTCGACCGGCAGTCCGTACTTGTAACCGAACGACATGACGGTGGCGCGCAGCTCCGGCTCCTCGTCGCCGGCGAACTGGGCGTCCATCTTGGCGCGCAGTTCGTGGACGTTGAGGCTGGAGGTGTCGATCACCAGGTCGGCGTCGCCGCGCAGCTCGCGCAGCAGGTCCCGCTCGGCGGCGATGCCGTCGGTGATCCGGCCGTCGCCCTGGAGGGGGTGCGGGCGGCGGACCGACTCGAAGCGGCGGACCAGGGCGTCGTCGGAGGACTCCAGGAAGACGATGCGCCGGGTGACACCCTTGGCGTCGAGGTCGGCGAGGGACTCGCGGAGGTTGTCGAAGAAGCGGCGGCCGCGGACGTCGACAACGACGGCGATGCGGGCCACGTTGCCCTGGGAGCGGGCGCCGAGCTCCACCATGGTGGGGATCAGCGCGGGCGGCAGGTTGTCGACGACGAACCAGCCGAGGTCCTCCAGGCACTTCGCGGCGGTGCTGCGGCCTGCCCCGGACATGCCGGAGATGATGACCAGCTCGGGGATGGGCGCTTCGGCCGCCTCGGGGTCCTCCCGCGTGGTGCCCGTACTCACGTGTGCTCCGTCTCGCTCTCGGTCGTCGGTGGTGTCCAGGGCCTGCTCAGCGGCCTGGTCGTGGCCCGCTTCAGGTTCTGGGTTCTGCTGGGTGCTCTGGTCGGTCATGCGTCGTTCCCCCGTTCTGCGACGGGGTCACCGCGGGTGCGGTGTCCCCCTCGTCCTCAATGATCTCTCCTGTCGCCGTGTTCACGGCGGGTGCGGCCGGGGCCGCTGCTGCGAGGGCCGCGAGGACGGTCTCGGCCGTCTTGCGGCCTATCCCCGGAACCTCGCAGATCTGGTCAATTGTGGCGGACCGGAGCTTCTTCACCGAACCGAAGTGTTTGAGCAGGGCCAGCCTGCGGGTCTCGCCCAGGCCGGCGACCTCGTCGAGGGGCCCGGCACGGAACCGCTTGGCCCGTTTGCTGCGCTGGTAGGTGATGGCGAAGCGGTGGGCCTCGTCACGTACCCGCTGGAGGAGGTAGAGGCCCTCGCTGCTGCGGGGCAGCACCACCGGATCGTCGTCGTCGGGCAGCCAGACCTCTTCGAGGCGCTTGGCGAGGCCGCAGACGGCGACGTCGTCGATGCCGAGCTCGTCGAGGGCCCGCTTGGCCGCGGCGACCTGCGGCTGCCCGCCGTCGACCACCACGAGCTGGGGCGGGTACGCGAAGCGCTTGGGCCTGCCGTCGTCGTCCGCCTCGGCCTCGGGGACCTCGCCCCCGACCCACTCCCCCGTCTTCTCCTTGGCCGCCAAATAGCGCTTGAAGCGGCGGCCGATCACCTCGTGCATGGACCGTACGTCGTCCTGCCCCTCGAAGCCCTTGATCTCGAAGCGCCGGTACTCGCTCTTGCGGGCCAGGCCGTCCTCGAAGACGACCATGGACGCCACGACGTCGTCACCCTGAAGGTGCGAGATGTCGAAGCACTCGATGCGCAGCGGGGCGCCGTCCAGACCGAGGGCCTCGGCGATCTCCTCCAGGGCGCGGGAGCGGGTGGTCAGGTCGGAGGCGCGCTTGGTCTTGTGCAGGACGAGGGCCTGCTGGGCGTTGCGCTGAACCGTCGCCATGAGGTCCTTCTTGTCGCCGCGCTGCGGGATGCGCAGCGAGACGATCGACCCGCGCTTGTCGGTCAGCCACTGGTTGACCGCGGCGGTGTCGTCGGGGAGCGCAGGGACGAGGACCTCCTTGGGGACGGCGTCGCCCTTCTCCTCGCCGTACAGCTGCTGGAGGGCGTGCTCGACGAGGCCCCGCGTATCGACGTTCTCTACCTTGTCCGTGACCCAGCCGCGCTGGCCGCGCACGCGTCCGCCGCGGACGTGGAAGATCTGCACTGCGGCTTCGAGCTCGTCCTCGGCCAGGGCGATGAGGTCGGCGTCGGTGGCGTCGGTGAAGACGATCGCGTTCTTTTCGAGGGCCCTCTTGAGGGCCTCTATGTCGTCGCGGAGGCGGGCGGCCTTCTCGTACTCCATGTCCTCGGCGGCGATCATCATCTGCTGCTCGATGCGCTTGAGGTACGTGCCGGTGCGGCCGGCCATGAAGTCGCAGAAGTCCTCGGCCAGTTCGCGGTGCTCCTCGGGGGTGACGCGGCCGACGCAGGGGGCGGCGCACTTGCCGATGTAGCCGAGCAGGCAGGGGCGGCCGATCTGGGCGGAGCGCTTGAACACCCCGGCGGAGCAGGTGCGTACGGGAAAGACGCGGAGCATCAGGTCGACGGTCTCGCGGATCGCCCAGGCGTGGCCGTACGGACCGAAGTAGCGCACGCCCTTCTTCTTGGGGCCGCGCATCACCTGGACGCGGGGGAACTCCTCGTTCATGGTCACCGCGAGGGACGGATAGCTCTTGTCGTCGCGGTACTTGACGTTGAAGCGGGGGTCGAACTCCTTGATCCAGGAGTACTCCAGCTGCAGCGCCTCGACCTCCGTGGACACCACCGTCCACTCGACGGACGCGGCGGTGGTGACCATCGTGCGCGTCCGGGGGTGGAGATTGGCCAGGTCCTGGAAGTACGAGGACAGGCGCGGGCGCAGGCTCTTGGCCTTCCCGACGTAGATCACCCGGTGGTGCTCGTCGCGGAATTTGTAGACCCCCGGCGAATCGGGGATCTGGCCCGGCCGGGGCCGGTAGCTGGAGGGATCTGCCATGTCGAACAGCCTACTTGCGGGCACCGACAGTCGGGGTGCCCCGGGTGGGGCACCCCGACCTGTTCACCGTGCGCCGCGGTGACGTGCCGTGTGGTGATGTGTGTGCGGCGAGGGCTAGCCGCGCGCCTCCGGGCGACGGCGCAGCCGTACGGCGGTGAGGCCCGCGGCGGCGAGGAGCGCGGCCACCCCTCCGGCTGCCAGCGAAACCGCCTGCGTGCCGTCGTCGGGGGCGGCGGAGGCCACGGCGGAGGTGGGCGCGGCGGCGGGGGCAGCCGCGGGGGCGGGGGCAGCCGCGGGGACGGGGGCGGCCGCGGGGGCGCCGTAACCGCCCGCCTTGCCCTTCTCCGCGTAGGCGCTGCCGGGGAGCTTGTCGCCGTACGCCTTGTGGACGCGGTTCTGGTACGCGGCGAGGGTGGTGCCCCTGGCCCCCACGGCGCGGGTCGCGTCGTCGTCCAGGGGCAGCACGCGCGCGCCGTCGTGGACGTACCAGGCGTCGGTCTGCGGTTCGCGGAAGACGGTGCCGCCGGGGAGTTTGCGGGCGCCGTCCGCGGCGTAGCGGGTCTCGTCGTCGCCGGTGGCGATGTTGACGACCTTCCAGACGGTCTTCCCGGTGGTCGTCCCGGTCGTCGTCCCGGCGCCCTCTTGAGGTGACGGTGCCATCCACAGGGACGCCTTCTGGCCGTCCGAGGAGAGGGCGGTGGCCGCCAGGAAGTCGAGCCGGGAGACCGGGGCACCCTTCTTGCCCGCGACGAACTCGGCGGACAGCGTGTGGACGGGGACCGTCGCCTCCTGCACGCGCGGGGCGGCCGCGCTGCGGGCGACGGCGCCGTCGCGGGCGAAGAAGCGGGACAGGGTGTCGAGGGTGGCGGGGGCGGTCGCCGCCTTGTGGGCGGCGGCCTTCTGGGCGGGAGCGACGGGGTTCTCGTCGGCGCCTGCCTGGCCGGCGAGGCCGAGGACCAGGGTGACGGCGGCTGCTGCGACGGCTGCGGATCTGAAGTGGCCGGTCAAGGCGTGGGAGGTCATGGCGCGCGAGGTCATGCCGTGGGAGGTCATGGCGTCACGCCCCGATCTTGTAGAGCGAGTGGGTCCAGGAGAACTCGTTGTTGTTCACGTACCAGTCGTGCGAGCCCCAGTTGTAGCGGCTGTTGCTCTTCCACGGGTCGCCCCAGTAGACCCAGTTGCTGGCCGTGTCGTAGCCGTAGATGACGTGCATGTGGCCGCCGCCGCTGGACCACTGAATGCGGGTCTCGATCGGGCGGTCGGCGGATATCTCGGTCTGGACCGTCGGGTAGCGGAGCCAGCCGGTCACGTACGAGCCGGGGTTGATGCCCGCCCAGGAGAGGCCGTTCTGGACGTTGCCGAGGGTGGCCTGGTTGTTGGGGCAGACGGTGCTCTGGTTGCGGCCGAAGGCGGCGTTGCAGAACTGGTTCTGGCTGTAGTTCTTGCCGAACCAGGTGGCGATGGTGTTGCCGCTCGCGGCCCAGCACCAGTTGGTCTTCTCCTGGGCCTGCATGGTGATGTTGAGGCGCTTGGCGGCGAGGAGCGGCGCCTGGGCAGCAGCCGGCCGGCTCTGGGCCGCCGGGTCGTCGTGAGCCGGTGCGGCGGTCGCCGTCGCCGTGGGGACAGCGAGCAGCAGCGCTGCGGTGAGGACGGCCGGGGAGAGCCGTCTGAGGTTCTTTCGGGGATGGGTGGTGCTTCGATCGCGCATCGCGGTCCTCCCGAGGCGGGGGGTGGGTGTGGAGGAGCGCGTCCGGACGCTGCTGAGGAGCATCGGGTGTTGTCGAGTGCAGGTCAACACGCTTGAATGCGGGATGACGCGGTGCTGTGAACGCGGTGGCCGGGATGTGAACGGCCCGTTCTCCGCCCACCAGCCCGCTTTACCGAAGGCGGCACGCCTGTGCGCTCTGCCTCCGTGAATGTTCACTGCCACCGTCAGGAGCCGTGATGCGGCAACACCCGACGCCGGAAGCCGACGCCCTCTCGCCGGTGCCCGCCGACCTCTCGCCGGTCTCCGACGCCCTCTCGCCCGTCTCCGCCGACCTGGAACAGTTGCTGCGGACGGGACCGTTCCATCTGGCGCTGCGGGCGGCGCTCGCGGTGCGCGGGCTGCCGCTCCAGCGGGTGCAGCACCATCTGGCGGACCGGGGCGTCAAGGTCGGGGTGACCAGCCTGAGCTACTGGCAACAGGGCGCGCGGCGCCCGCAGCGGGCCGAGTCACTGCGCGCGGTACGGGAGTTGGAAGGCGTACTGAGACTGCCCCCTGAGTCGCTGATCCGGCTGCTGCTGAGGGACGCGGGGAACGAGCCGGAACGGCCGACGGCCCGTGCGTACCGGGCCCTGGTGGAGGCGTCGGGCTCGGTGGAACGGCTGCTGTCCGAGCTGGAGTCCCCGGTCGACGGCGGGCTGCACACCGTCGGCCATCACGAGCGGGTACGCATCGGGCCCGGCCGGGAGCTGGTGGGGCGCGACTCGCAGCACGTGGTGCGGGCGCACCGGGACGGCATCGACCGCTATCTGGCCGTGCACCACGGCGACCCGGGCTGCGACCCGTCCCGGGTGGGGGTGCGGGCCGGGCAGAACTGCCGTACCGGGCGGGTGCGGTGGCACCGGGAGACCGGGCTGATCGTCGCGGAGCTGCTCTTCGACGCGCGGCTGCGGGCCGGGGACACGTACTTCTTCGAGTACGGCTTCGAGGACGGCACCGGCGGGCCGAGCAGTGAGTACGTGCGCGGGTTCAGCTTCGCGGGCGGGCAGTACCTGATGCAGGTGCACTTCGACGAGGCGGCCTTGCCGGTGCGGTGCCGCCGCTTCACCCAGGAGACCGCCGGAGCCCCGAGGACGGCGCGGCAGGACCTCACGCTGAGCGGGCGGCACGGCACGGTGCACTTCGTGCAGCAGGGGGTGCGGCCGGGGATCCTCGGGGTGGACTGGGACTGGGAGTAGCCCAGGCGCTGCGGGAGCCGTGGAGCTCCGGGGAGTCTGGAGCTCCGGGGAGTCTGGAGCTGCGGGGAGTCTGGAGCTGCTCAGGCGTTCGGGCCCGCGATCAGCTTGCCGCCCTCGACCTTGACCGGAACGGCGGGCAGCGGCGCGGTGGCCGGGCCCTTGAGGGCCTTGCCGGTGGTGGTGTCGAAGCGGCTGCCGTGGCAGGGGCAGTTGCCCTCGTTCGCCTCGACCTTGTCCAGTACGCAGCCGGCGTGGGTGCACTGGGCGCTGAACGCCTTGTACTCCCCCTTGGCCGGGCAGCTCACGACGAGGCGCTGCTCGCGGTACAGCTTGGACCCGCCGACCGGCACGGCCGCCGCGTCGCCGAGGGGGACCGGGGCGGTGGGGGTCGGGTTCTCGGCATGCCCGAGCTTGGACTCGGTGGAGCAGGCGGCGACGCCGAGCCCGGCGGCCCCGGCGAGTGCGGCGCCCTTGAGGACGGTACGGCGGGCGGCGGACGGGCTGCCGGACATGGGGGTCTCCACGGGTGCGGTGCGGGCGGTGCGGCGGGGCGCTGTCGCGGGTGCGCGGTGCGGGACCGACGATACCTGTGGGTCTTGGACGAACCGGGCGCGGGTTCGATCGCCTTCAGGGGCGAGCGCATGCGGGAGCAAGGGGGGCGGCTCCGCCGGGGGCCGCCCGCCCTGTGCCCACCCGTTCCGCCCCCTGGGCGGCCCCGCTGCCCACAGGGCGGCGGCAACGGCGGCACCAGCCGCCTACACGCCCTGCACCACCTCCGGTGCCTCGGCCAGGGTGGTCAGCCCGGACGCGCCGGGGCCGCCGGAGTGGAACACGAGGGAGCCGAGTCCTTCGTCGCCGGGGACGGGCGCCCGGTCGGCGGCAAGGGCGGTCGCAGCGCCGCGTCTGTGCATCCCCCGTGTGCCTTTCACGAGGCGGACCCCTCGGGTCGGCCTGTGAGCGGCGGCCGGGACACGCAGTGCGGGCCGGACCCACCAGGGGTCCGGCCCGCATCTCCCGCATCGCGGGACTCCTGTACGGCGGTACTGCCGACTCGTACGACCGACTGCTCTCAGGCCTTGCGGGCCCGTGCCGCCGTCTTCTTGGCCGGGGCGGCTTTCTTGGCCACGGCCTTCTTCGCGACGGCCTTCTTCGCAGCCGGGGCGGCCGACTTCGCCGCGACGGTCTTCTTGGACACCGTCTTCGTGGCCGCTGTCTTCGTGGCCGCCACCGTCCTGGTCGCCGCCTTCCGCGCCGGGGCCTTCTTCCTCGGCGCCGCCGGGCTCGCGTCGCTGATCCGGCTGGGGTCGAGGATGTCCCGCAGGAACTTGCCGGTGTGGCTGGCGGCGACCCCCGCCACCTCCTCCGGGGTGCCCTCGGCGACGACCAGGCCGCCGCCCTTTCCGCCCTCGGGGCCCATGTCGACGACCCAGTCCGCGGTCTTGATGACGTCAAGGTTGTGCTCGATGACGATCACCGAGTTCCCCTTGTCGACCAGACCGTCCAGGATCTTGATGAGCTTGCTGATGTCCTCGAAGTGCAGACCGGTGGTCGGCTCGTCGAGGATGTAGACGCTCCGCCCGGAGGACCGCTTCTGCAGCTCCGCGGCCAGCTTGACCCGCTGTGCCTCGCCGCCGGAGAGCGTCGTGGCGGCCTGGCCCAGGCGTACGTACCCGAGGCCGACCTCGTTGAGGGTCTGCAGGTAGCGGGCGATGGAGGTGACCGGCTCGAAGAAGCCGAGGGCCTCCTCGATCGGCATGTTGAGCACCTCGGCGATGTTCTTGCCCTTGTAGTGCACTTCGAGCGTCTCGCGGTTGTAGCGGGCGCCGTGGCACACCTCGCACGGGACGTAGACGTCCGGCAGGAAGTTCATCTCGATCTTGATGGTGCCGTCGCCGGAGCAGTTCTCGCAGCGGCCGCCCTTGACGTTGAAGGAGAACCGGCCCTGCTGGTAGCCCCGGACCTTCGCCTCCGTCGTCTCCGCGAACAGCTTGCGGATCTTGTCGAAGACTCCGGTGTACGTCGCCGGGTTGGAGCGCGGGGTGCGGCCGATGGGCGACTGGTCGACGTGCACGACCTTGTCGAGGAGGTCGTCGCCCTCGACACGCGTGTGCCGTCCCGGGACGCTGCGCGCCCCGTTCAGCTCGCGTGCCAGGTGGGTGTAGAGGATGTCGTTGACCAGCGTCGACTTGCCGGAGCCTGAGACTCCGGTGACGGCGGTGAGGACACCCAGCGGGAAGGTGACGTCGATGTCCTGGAGGTTGTTCTCCCGGGCGCCGTGCACCGTCAGGTGGCGCGACGGGTCGACGGGGCGGCGTACGTCCGGGGTCGGGATGGCCCGCTTGCCCGACAGGTACTGGCCGGTGATCGACTCCTTGTTGGCCAGCAGGCCCTTCATGGAGCCGCTGTGGACCACCTTGCCGCCGTGCTCGCCGGCGCCGGGGCCGATGTCGACGATCCAGTCGGCGACCTTCATCGTGTCCTCGTCGTGCTCGACGACGATCAGGGTGTTGCCCATGTCGCGCAGCCGCACCAGCGTCTCGATGAGGCGGTGGTTGTCGCGCTGGTGCAGGCCGATGGACGGCTCGTCCAGGACGTACAGCACGCCGACCAGGCCGGAGCCGATCTGGGTGGCGAGCCGGATGCGCTGTGCCTCGCCGCCGGAGAGGGAGCCCGCCGGGCGGTTCAGCGACAGGTAGTCGAGGCCGACGTCCACGAGGAAGCGCAGGCGTTCGTTGACCTCTTTGAGGACACGCTCGGCGATCTTCTTGTCGCGGTCGTTCAGGGTGAGCTGCAGAAGGAAGTCCGCGCACTCGCTGATCGACATCGAGGAGACCTCGGCGATGGACTTCCCCATCACCGTGACCGCGAGGATGAGCGGCTTGAGGCGGGTGCCCTCACAGGTGGGGCAGGGGACCTCGCGCATGTAGCCCTCGAAGCGCTCCCGGCTGGAGTCGCTGTCGGACTCCGAATGGCGCCGCTTCACGAACGGCACCGCGCCCTCGAAGGAGGTGGTGTAGGCGCGCTCGCGGCCGTACCGGTTGCGGTAGCGGACCTCGATCTGCGTCTTGTGACCCTGCAGGAGGGCCTTCTTGGCGCGCTGCGGCAGTCCCGCCCACGCCATGTCGGTGCTGAAGCCGAGCTCGCTCGCCAGGGCGTTGACCAGGCGGGCGAAGTAGTCCTTGGTGTGTCCGTGCGACCAGGGGTGGATGGCGCCCTCGTCGAGGGACTTGTCCGGGTCGGGGACGATCAGCTCGGGGTCGACCTCCATGCGCGTACCGATGCCGGAGCAGTCGGGGCAGGCGCCGAAGGGCGAGTTGAAGGAGAACGAGCGGGGCTCCAGCTCCTCGAACGACAGGTCGTCGTAGGTGCAGTAGAGGTGCTCGGAGTACATCCGCTCACGGTCGGGGTCGTCCGCGTCGAGGTCGACGAAGTCGAGGATGACCGTGCCGCCGGAGAGCCCGAGGGCGGTCTCCACGGAGTCGGTGAGACGCCGCTTGGCGCTCTCCTTGACGGTGAGGCGGTCGATGACCACCTCGACGGTGTGCTTCTCCTGCTTCTTGAGCGTCGGCGGCTCGGACAGCTGGATCGTCTCGCCGTCGACCCGGGCACGGCTGTAGCCCTTGGTCTGGAGTTCGGCGAACAGGTCGACGAACTCGCCCTTGCGCTCGCGCACCAGCGGCGACAGCACCTGGAAGCGGCTGCCCTCGGGCAGCTCCAGGACCTTGTCGACGATGGCCTGCGGCGACTGCCGGGAGATCGGCCGGCCGCACTCGGGGCAGTGCGGCTTGCCGATGCGGGCGAAGAGCAGGCGGAGGTAGTCGTAGACCTCCGTGATGGTGCCGACCGTCGAGCGCGGGTTGCGCGAGGTCGACTTCTGGTCGATGGAGACGGCGGGCGACAGGCCTTCGATGAAGTCCACGTCCGGCTTGTCCATCTGGCCGAGGAACTGCCGTGCGTACGAGGAGAGCGACTCGACGTACCGGCGCTGCCCCTCGGCGAAGATCGTGTCGAACGCGAGGGAGGACTTGCCCGAGCCGGAGAGCCCCGTGAAGACGATCAGGGAGTCGCGGGGGAGGTCGAGCGAGACGTTCTTGAGGTTGTGCTCGCGAGCGCCACGAACGATGAGACGGTCGGCCACGCCGGTTCGCACCTTTCTGGAGAAGAAGCAGGGTGCTGGGGCCCCGGTCCGGCGGTCGGCCGGATTCGGCATCTCAGCCTAGGGGGGTCCGTGCAGCGTTGTCCTGAGGATGCCTGCTGTTGTTTCAAGGATGCCTGAGGTTCCGTTGTTCCCATCGAGCGTATAGCACGTACATTCGATTCTCGGACTTCGCCTGCCGTCTTCACCCGAACGAGTGGCCGGGGCCGGAGGCAGCCGCATATCGTCGGCCCCATGAGTGATCACGTACACGATCTGGCCCTGCTGGACGCCGCGACCGACCGTCTGCTCGCCTCCGCCGCCAAGCTGGACAACGCCGCCGTCGCCGAACCGTCACGGCTGCCCGGCTGGAGCCGCGGCCACGTACTGGCCCACCTGGCCCGCAATGCCGACGCCCTGCTCAACGTCCTCGCGGGCCGCCCCATGTACGGGAGCGCCGAGGCCCGTGACGCCGACATCGCGCGCGACGCCCCGCGCCCCCTCGGCGTACAGCTGGACGACGTGCGTACGATGGCGGAGCGCTTCCGGCAGGCGACCGAGGAGCGCGCCGACTGGGGCCGCACCGTGGAGCTGCGCAACGGCGTGACCGACTCGGCGTCACGGGTGCCGTTCCGCCGGCTGATCGAGGTCGAGCTGCACCACGTCGACCTGGGGATCGGGTACGAGCTGGAAGACCTCTCCGAGGAGTTCACCGGGCGCGAGTGCGCCTTCCTCGCGGACCGCTTCTCGGGGAACGCGGGCGTGGCCGCCACCAACCTCACCGCCGCCGACGGACGGCAGTGGACCACCGGCCGCGGCGGGGACGTCACCGTCACTGTGACGGGCAGCGCCGCCGACCTCCTGGGGTGGCTCTCCGGCCGCCGCGACGGCGCCGCGCTGACGGCCGTCGGGGGCCCCCTCCCCGTACTGCCGCCGCTGTAGCTGCCGCTATAGGGTGCGCGGTATGACGTACAGCGGAGTGGTGAAGGTCGGCGGACCGGCGGATGTGCACGAGCTCAAGGACCTGATGATCTCGAAGGTCGCGGTCGGGTCGATGAACAACAACGCTTACCTGCTGCGCTGCCGGGACACCGGCGAGCAGCTGCTGATCGACGCTGCTGCGGAGCCGCACACGCTGCTGTCGCTGATCGGTGAGGACTCCGTCGCTTCCGTCGTCACCACCCACCGGCACGACGACCACTGGCAGGCCCTCGAAGAGGTCGTGGCGGTCACCGGTGCACGCACCTTCGCCGGGCGGTACGACGCGGAGGGCATCCCCGTCGCGACCGACGTGCCTCTTGAGGACGGGGACACGGTGCGGGTGGGGAGCGTGGAGCTGACCGCGCGGCACATCGTCGGCCACACCCCGGGCAGCATCGTCCTCGTCTACGACGACCCGCACGGCCACCCGCACGTCTTCACCGGCGACTGTCTCTTCCCCGGCGGGGTGGGCAACACGTCCGGCGACGCGGCGGCGTTCGTGTCGCTGCTCGACGACGTCGAGGAGAAGATCTTCGGCCGCCTGCCGGACGAGTCGTGGGTCTACCCGGGCCACGGTGACGACACCACGCTCGGCGCCGAGCGCCCGCACCTCGCCGAGTGGCGCGGTCGGGGCTGGTAGTCCTCGCGAGAGCTGCCTCTCGGGAAAGGTCGCCCGGACCCTTCACCCAGTCGTGACCGCACGGCCCTCCCGGACGTCCGCCCTCCTCGGGGAGAGTGGACGGGAAAAGGGAGGGCCGCGCCATGAAGACGTCCCGGGCCGCCGCTGTCACCGCCTCGTTCCTCGCACTGGCCGTTCTGCTCTCGGGGTGCACGGACGAGTCAACTCCGGTACGGCCCACTGTTCCGACGCGAACAGCGGCTTCCGGGCCCCTGTCCGCACAGGACGCGGCGAAGCTGAAGTCGCTCCGTAAAGTGGACGACCATCCGCTGTGGCAGCTGCGGTTCGAAGGGGCGTACCACCGCGAGCAGCAGGCCGTCTCCCCCACCGTTCCTCCCGACGCGGGCTTCGGCTGCTCGCTCTTCTTCGCGAACGGCAACCGCGCCGACCCGCAGTTCGCCCGGAACTTCGACTGGCAGCACGGCCCGGCCCTGCTGCTGTTCACCGACCCGCCGGACGGGTACGCCTCGGTGTCCGTCGTGGACACCAGCTACCTCGGGCTGCGGCAGAACGCGGACTTCGAGAACCCGCGGACCCAACGGGGGCTCCTCCAGGCCCCGTTGCTGCCCTTCGACGGAATGAACAGCAAGGGACTCGCGGCCGGCTTCGCCTCCGTCGACCGGGCCGAAGGGCCCAAGGGGCGTACGAAGGTGGGCAGCACGCGCATCCTGCGGATCGCCCTCGACAAGGCCGCCACCGTCGCCGAGGCCCTGAAGCTCTTCGACCGGTACGAGATCGACTTCACCGACAGCCCGCCGCTGCACTACTTCCTCGCCGACGCGACCGGCGACTCCGCCGTGGTGGAGCTCGTCGGCGGCAGGGTCGTGGTCGCCGAGCGCGGCAGGCAGCCGTGGAACGGCGCCGTCAACTTCACCTTCGCCCACACCCCGGCGGCCGAGCGGCCGGCCGACCGCCGTTACGGCGCGGCCGCCAGGATCCTCAACGGGGCGCGGGGCGTGCTCGGTCCTGACCGGTCCTTCGGGCTGCTGCGCACCGTCGCCCAGGCGCACACCCAGTGGTCCGTCGTGTACGGCCTGAAGAGCGGCAGGGTCACGCTGGTGACGGGGCAGCGCTGGGGGACGCGGCACGAGTTCACACTGCCCATGGAATGAGCCGCCCGCCGGGGTGCGCTCCCGGAGCACGGGCGGCAGGTACGAAAAGGGGTGGTGGAAGCGGCAGGTACGAAAACGGTGGTGGAAGAGGCAGGTACGAAAACGGTGGTGGAGGCGGCCCGTACGCCGCTTCCACCACCGTTGCCCGGAGACCTGTGGGGGTCAGGAGTCGATCGGGGCCTTGTCGGACTTCCCGGCGGCCTCGGCCGCCTCCCGCTTCTCGGTCTTCTTGTTGGCGATGAGGCTGGTGATCGTGGTGATCACCAGGACGCCGCAGATGACGGAGAGCGAGAACGGGATGGAGATCTCGGGGACGTCCACTCCGCCCTCGTGCAGGGCGTGCAGCACCAGCTTGACGCCGATGAAGCCGAGGATGACGGAGAGCCCGTAGCTGAGGTGGACCAGCTTCTTGAGCAGGCCGCCGATCAGGAAGTACAGCTGGCGCAGACCCATCAGCGCGAACGCGTTCGCGGTGAAGACGATGTACGGGTCCTGGGTGAGGCCGAAGATCGCCGGGATCGAGTCCAGCGCGAACAGCACGTCCGTCATGCCGATGGCGAGCATCACGACCATCAGCGGCGTCAGGATCCGCTTGCCGTTCTTCTGGATGAAGAGCTTGGTGCCGTGGTACTGGTCGGCGACGCCGAACTTGGTCTCGATCTTCTTGAGCAGGCGGTTCTCCTCGAACTCCTCCTCCTCTTCACCTGCGCGCGCCTCCTGGATGAGCTTCCAGGCGGTGTAGATCAGGAACGCGCCGAAGATGTAGAAGACCCACGAGAAGTTGGCGATGACCGCGGCGCCGGCGGCGATGAAGATCGCCCGCAGGACCAGTGCGATCAGTACGCCGACCAGCAGCACCCGCTGTTGCAGGTGGGAGGGGACCGAGAACTTCGCCATGATCAGGACGAAGACGAAGAGGTTGTCGACGCTCAGCGACTTCTCGGTGATGAAGCCCGCGAAGAACTCGCCGGACGCCTGGCTCTCGCCGAACAGCAGCAGGCCGAGCCCGAAGAGGATGGCCAGCGCGATCCAGACGCCCGTCCAGATACCCGCTTCCTTGATCGATACGTCGTGGGGCTTGCGCCCGATGAAGAAGTCGACACCGATCAGGGCTGCGAGCCCCAGGATGGTGAGGACCCACATGGTCATTGAAACGTCCACTGCGCCTCCGGCAGATAGCTACGGCTACTCGAATCAGCGTCGTCGCTGCCGGAGGTCTCTTCCACCCGAGCCGCTCTGTGGCGTGCAACGGGCCGATGCCCCGGGACCGATGGCGGTCCGTATTGACGGGAACATCGCAGGCCGGGAGTACTCCCCTCCGCTGCCTCGAGAGTACAGGAAACACCAAGGGAAGGTAAAGGAATTGGTAAACAAGCCTCAAGAGTGCAGGTCAGGGCCGTTCCGTCGGGATCCGACGGGTTACCTGCCGAGGGCCCTGCGGGCCTGGGCCACCTGACTCAGCACGTTCCACAGCACCTGCCCCGCGGGCGGCGCGAGGAGCGGTTCGTACGTCCAGGCGTGACCCACCCACGGGTCGGCGAGGTGCGCGTCCGGCACCGGGGTGAGGCGCAGCAGCGAACGCCACAGCGGGTCGAGCACCGGCCCGTACGCGCTGGCGTCCTCCCGGTCGGCCACCATCATGAGGTGGACGCCGACGGAGGGGCCCTCGTCGGCGAGGTAACGCAGCTGGGTGACGGCGCGGTCGTCGAAGCCGTGCGGGAAGTCGTTGACGATCAGGAGCTGCTCGGCGGTGTCCAGGTGCGGCGGCAGCGCGTCCGAGGCACCTGCCCTGACCGCCATCTGTACGAGGTCCACGCGCTCGGTCAGCTTCGCCAGGACGGTCGCCACGCCCTGGGCACCGGCCGCGGGCGGCGCGTCCAGCACGCCGGACTTGACCAGCGGGGCGAGCGCGGCGGTCGCGGAGCCCGCCGGGTCGATGACGTGCACGGTGAACTCGCCCGCGGGGTAGGCCCCAAGGAGCCGGGCGGCGTGCGCGACGGCGGTGTCCATGGACAGGCGGCGCAGCTCGTCGGTGTCCATCATCATCGCCGCCTCGCAGCCGGTCCGTCCGGCGTCGATCCACAGACCGCGCTCCAGCGGCAGCCGGACGAGCAGCGGAATGTGCAGGTCGGGGCGCTCGGGCAGGTGCAGGTCGCCGATGCGCAGCGCCATCGGGATCTCCATGGGGACCCGGTAGGCGTGCCAGGCGGGGCTGTTCCAGCGGGCGAAGGAGGGCGGCAGGGCGGGCTCGACGACCTCGGACTCGGCGACGAGCTGGGCCATGTCGCGGTCGAGAACGGCGCGGGCCTGCTCGACGAGGGCGTCCCGCTTCGTACGGGCGCTTTCCCTGGCCAGGTCACCGGTGGAGCCGATGCGGCTGCGCGGGTCGGAGAGGACCTTGTCGAGCTCCTGCTCCATGCGGGACTCGGCGAAGTCGACGGCGCTGCGGTAAGCGGCGGCGCTGCGGGCCAGGTCCTCGAACATGCCCCAGACCTGGTTGTAGAGCCGCTCCTCCATGGACCAGCCGGAGGCGTCGCCTGCCACCGGGCGCGGGGGCTGATTCGGCTGGTTCGACGGGGTGGGCGCGGGCGGCTGCGTGGGCGGGGCCGCCGGGGGCGGGGTCGGTCGCGCGGCAGGCTTGCGGCGGGGGTGGCTGTAGTCGACGGGGCCGCCGGGCCGGGAGGGCAGGCCCTGCGGTGCGGCCGGGCGCTCGGGCGGGACCGGTGCGGACGGTGCTCCGGGGGCGGGCTGCGGCCCGGCGGCGGGAGCGGTGGGCTCGACGCCGTCGGCCTCGTGGCGCACCGCGTCCGAGGGCGCCGCCCCCTGGCGGGCCGCGGGCGGGGTGCGGCGAGCCCGGTCGCCGTCGGAGGTACGGGGCGGGGGCGCGGCCACCGAGCGGGCGAGGCCCCGGCCGACCGCCTCCTGGATGGTGGCGGCCAGCTCGCGGGCCTGCGGGAGACCCTGGTCGGCGAGCATCTCGGCGAGGCCGCCCGCGTATCCCTGGCCGACGGCCCGTACCTTCCAGGCGTCGCCCCTGCGGTAGAGCTCCAGGGCGACGACGGCGGACTCGGCGTCCAGACCGGTGAGGGTGAAGGTGGCGACCTCGGTGCCGTCCAGGCCGGTCACGGCGACGAAGGGCGCGGCGACGGCGCCGAAGCGGGCCGGGAAGCCCGCGGCGGAGGGCAGTGCGAGCAGCACGTTCACCCGGTGCACGTCCTCGGGCAGCGCGCCCAGGTCGACGGCGAGCCGGTGGTCGGCGGCGGCCTGCCGGGACACTTCGAGGCCCGGCAGCTGGTGGGAGCCGGGGTGGGCCACCCGCTCGACGCCCCGCACGGTGCCCTGCTCGTCGCCGAGAGTGGCTCCGGCGACGACCGGCTGGCCGGCCGAGATCCGGATCTCGCAACGGGCCTGGGGCAAGGGGTGGTTCTGTCCCCGGACCAGCTCGGCCGTCATCGTCTTTCTCCCCCGCCGTCGGTGTTTCGCTGCTGCATGCGGTGCAGCTCCCGACGGCTGGAAGCCTCCGGGAGCTGCGGTGTTGCCGTGTTGCGTGGCGCCGTGGAACCCGGGCTGTCGTAGCACCCGGCTTCCGTGGAACCGTGCGTGCCTACAGGTGCGGCAGGATCGACGGCATCAGGTCCTGGAAGGTGCGGCCGTTGGCCGGGTTGCCGAGGGCCGTCATCTGCCAGCCCGCACCGGAGCGGTGCACCTTGGCCATGATCTGGGCGGTGTACTGGCCGCCGCCGTCGAGGGTGTAGCGGGCCAGTTCCTGGCCGTTGGTCTCGTCGACGATGCGGCAGAACGCATTCTGCACTTCCTGGAACGTCTGGCCGGTGAAGGAGTTCACCGTGAAGACGATCTGGTCGATGTGCACCGGGACGCGCGCCAGGTCGACGAGGATCGACTCGTCGTCGCCGCCCGAGCCCGCACCGCCGACCAGGTTGTCACCGGTGTGCTTGACGGATCCGTCGTCGCTGACCAGGTGCCGGAAGAAGACGACGTCCACCGGCTGCTTGTCGGCGAACAGCACCGCCGACGCGTCGAGGTCGACCTCACGGGTGCGCGAGCCGAACAGACCGCGGCGCGGCGCCGCCTGCCAGCCGAGCCCCATCCGCACCGCGGTCAGGGTTCCCCCGTCGCTCTTCTGCAGGCTGATGGCCTGGCCCTTGGTCATGTTGACCGTCACGCGCTACCCCTCTCCACAAACCCCACTGCCGCCCGTGTGTGCGGTTGTGCAGCACCCTACGCAGTCCGCCCGAGGGGGTCGCAACTCCGGTGCGTTTTTGTGTCGGTCCTGCAACACTCCGCGACGCAGCCGCCTCGCGGCGCACCGGAGCCCCCCGCACGCACCGGACGGCCTCGTCCCGCTCCCCCGTTACGCCTGACCCGCCTCCCTCATCATCCGCAGCTCCTTCTTGAGTTCGCCGACCTCGTCGCGCAGCCGCGCGGCCACCTCGAACTGGAGCTCCGCCGCGGCCGCCCGCATCCGGTCGGTCATCTCCTCGATCTGCTGGGCCAGTTCGGCCGCCGGGCGGTCGGTGAGGACCTCGGCGCCCTTCTTGCCCTTTGCCGCCTTCGCGGCCTTGCCGCCGAGCGCCGGGACCGGGGCCTTGGCGTCCTTGCCCGCCTTCGGCTTCCGGTAGTCGGTGCCGAGCAGCTCCTCGGTGTCGACCTCTTCGCGGGCGATCGTCGCGACGATGTCGTTGATCTTCTTGCGGAGCGGCTGCGGGTCGATCCCGCGCTCCTTGTTGTACGCGACCTGCTTCTCGCGGCGGCGGTTCGTCTCGTCGATGGCCTTCGCCATCGCCGGGGTGATCCGGTCCGCGTACATGTGGACCTGGCCGGAGACGTTGCGCGCCGCGCGGCCGATGGTCTGGATCAGGGAGGTCCCGGAGCGCAGGAAGCCCTCCTTGTCGGCGTCGAGGATCGCCACCAGGGACACCTCGGGCAGGTCGAGGCCCTCGCGGAGCAGGTTGATGCCGACCAGGACGTCGTACTCACCGGCGCGCAGTTCGCGCAGCAGCTCGATGCGGCGCAGCGTGTCGACGTCGCTGTGCAGGTAGCGGACCTGGATGCCCAGTTCGAGGAAGTAGTCGGTGAGGTCCTCGGCCATCTTCTTGGTGAGCGTGGTGACCAGGACGCGCTCGTCCTTCTCGGTGCGCTTCCTGATCTCGTGCACCAGGTCGTCGATCTGGCCCTCGGTCGACTTGACGACGACCTCCGGGTCGACGAGTCCCGTCGGGCGGATGATCTGCTCCACGAAGCCGTCGCCGCGCGAGAGTTCGTACGTGCCCGGGGTGGCGGACAGGTAGACGGTCTGGCCGATCCGCTTCTGGAACTCCTCCCACTTCAGCGGCCGGTTGTCCATCGCGGACGGCAGCCGGAAGCCGTGCTCGACCAGGGTCCGCTTGCGGGAGGCGTCGCCCTCGTACATCGCGCCGATCTGCGGGACGGTGACGTGCGACTCGTCGAGGACCAGCAGGAAGTCCTCGGGGAAGTAGTCGATGAGGGTGTGCGGGGCCGTGCCGGGCTCACGGCCGTCGAAGTGCATCGAGTAGTTCTCGATGCCGGAGCAGCTGCCGATCTCGCGGAGCATCTCCAGGTCGTACGAGGTGCGCATGCGGAGCCGCTGGGCCTCCAGCATCTTGCCCTGCTTGTCCAGCTCGGCGAGGCGGTCCGCGAGCTCCTTCTCGATGCCGTTGATCGCCTTTTCCATCCGCTCCGGTCCCGCCACGTAGTGGCTGGCCGGGAAGACGTACAGGCTCTGGTCCTCGCTGATGACCTCGCCGGTGAGCGGGTGCAGCGTGGACAGGGCCTCGATCTCGTCGCCGAACATCTCGATGCGGACGGCCAGTTCCTCGTACACCGGGAAGATCTCGATGGTGTCGCCGCGCACCCGGAAGGAGCCGCGGGCGAACGCCACGTCGTTGCGGTTGTACTGGATGTCGACGAAGCGGCGCAGCAGGGCCTCGCGGTCGATCTCGTCGCCGACCTTGAGGGAGACCATGCGGTCCACGTACTCCTGCGGGGTGCCCAGGCCGTAGATGCAGGAGACGGAGGCGACCACGATGACGTCGCGGCGGGTGAGCAGCGAATTCGTCGCGGAGTGGCGCAGCCGCTCGACCTCCTCGTTGATCGAGGAGTCCTTCTCGATGTAGGTGTCCGACTGCGGGACGTACGCCTCGGGCTGGTAGTAGTCGTAGTACGAGACGAAGTACTCGACGGCGTTGTTCGGCAGGAGCTCGCGGAACTCGTTCGCCAGCTGGGCGGCGAGGGTCTTGTTGGGCGCCATGACGAGCGTCGGGCGCTGGAGCTTCTCGATCATCCAGGCGGTCGTCGCCGACTTGCCGGTGCCGGTCGCACCCAACAGGACGACATCCTTCTCACCTGCGCGAATGCGCTTTTCCAGCTCGGCGATGGCCGCCGGCTGGTCACCGCTGGGCTGGTAGGGACTGACGACCTCGAAGGGCGCCACCGTACGTTCGATCTTGGAAACGGGCCGCATGGAACCACCGTACGACCCACCACTGACACTCACGCGGTGATCACGGCTCGGCGGCCCCGGGCGAGGGGTCCGCGGCGCGGGTTCGTTGTGTACCGGTTTGTTGTGTATCGGATCTGTCACGGCACGTGATCCGGCCCCGTGGTGCGTCGTTCACCGCATGGCCATTCTTCGCCTGTTCCGCGTTGGCGCTCTGCTGTCACGCTCTGGCCGTCCGTGACGTCTCGCGCAAGGAGAACTCCGTGCACGCACGTACTTTCGCCGCCACCACCGCGACCGCACTCGTGGTCGGGGCCGCCGCACTCGCCCTGCCCGGCACCGCGCAGGCCGCCGGGCCCGCCGCCGCTGCCCGCGCCGCCTCCGGCGGGCCCGCCGTGATCGCCCACCGGGGCGCCTCCGGCTACGCGCCGGAGAACACCCTGGCTGCCGTCGACCGGGCCGACCGGCTGGGCATCGACTGGGTGGAGAACGACGTCCAGCGCACCAAGGACGGCGAGCTGGTGATCGTCCACGACGACTCCCTGGCCCGCACCACCAATGTGGAGCAGGTCTTCCCGGGGCGCGCCCCGTGGAAGATCAAGGACTTCACGGCCGCCGAGGTCCGCAGACTCGACGCGGGCAGCTGGTTCGGCGCGCACTACGCAGGCACACGCGTGCCGACGCTGAAGCAGTATCTGAACCGGCTCGACAAGAACCGGCAGAAGCTCTTGATGGAGGTCAAGAACCCGGCCCTCTACCCCGGCATCGAGAAGGACATCCTCAAGGTGCTGCGCAAGGAGGGCTGGCTGAACCGCGACCACGTGCGGTCCCGGCTGGTCGTGCAGAGCTTCGACGCGGCGAGCGTGCGGGCCGTCCACCGGCAGCGGCCCGACGTGACCACCGGGTTCCTGGGCACGCCTGGCGTGGCCGACCTGCGGAAGTTCGCGGCGTACACCGACCAGATCAACCCGCAGCACGGGACGATCACCAAGGAGTACGTGGCGGCCGTGCACCGGCTGAAGGGCGCGCACGGCAAGCGGCTGAGGGTGAACACCTGGACCGTCGACGACGCGGTGAACGCGAAGAAGGTCAAGGGCTTCGGCGTGGACGGGATCATCAGCAACAAGCCGGACGTCGTACGGGACGCGGTACGCCGCTGAGCAGTTGCTGAACGGCTGCTGAGTGGGGGCTGAGCGGGGGGCTGACCAGCCTCTTTCCGCAGGTCGGGGCCGGTTGTCAGTGCCCCGCCTTACGGTGGTGGACGTGAACAGCATGGAGCCACGTGCGAGTTGTGTCGAGTGGGCCGTCGTCGGCAGCGACATCGGCCCGCTCCTGCTGGCCGCGACCGACGAGGGACTGGTGAGCGTGGTCTTCCACGCGCACGAGAAGGTCCGCGGGAAGGCCCTGGAGATGCTGGCGTCGCGGCTCGGGGCCGAGCTCGTCGCGGTACCCGAGCCGATATCCGGGTCGAGCCGGCTGGCCGAGCCGGTCCGCCAGTTCGCGGCCTACTTCGCGGGCACGCTGCGGAAGTTCGATCTCCCGCTGGACTGGTCGCTGACGTCCGGCTTCAACCGGCAGGTGCTGCGCGAACTGAACGACAACGTTCCGTACGGCACGGTCGTCGGGTACGGCGACCTGGCCGCCCGGGTCGGGCAGCCGGGCGCGGCGCAGGCGGTCGGGGCGGCGATGGGGTCGAATCCGCTGCCGGTGGTGGTGGCGTGCCACCGGGTGGTGGAGAGCGACGGCGGTCTCGGCGGGTTCGGCGGCGGCCTGGAGATCAAGCGGGTGCTTCTGGCGCTGGAGGGGGTGCTGCCGCAGCCACTGTTCTGAGCGGGGATGCGGGGAAGCCGGGGTGCGGCTGGGCAGGGCACGGCGGGGCAGATTTCCCGGTGTTCTGGAGGCGTACGGGCTGGCACACTGCGGCGGTGACGACAATCTTTGACGAGTACACACCCCGTATCCCGGGCATGGCAGCCGGCTTCGACGGCGGAGGGGCGTGTACGAAGTGAGCACCACCGACAGGAACAGCAAGGCCGAGGACACGGGCCCACAGCCGGACGCAGAGGTGCTGCCCGGGGCCGGCGACCCCGGGCCCGGCGCCGGTGGGCTCGCCGCGGACACCGCGCCGGTGCTGCCGCCCTCGCCTGCACCCGTATCCCCGCCCGCGCCCGTGCCCCCGGTGGCCGCCGGGGATCTGCCGGCGCTGCAGCGGCGTACCACCGCCGTGCTCATCACCAGCCAGATACTGGGCGGCCTCGGCGTCCCCATCGGCATCGCGCTCGCCCCCGTACTGGCCACGGAGATCAGCGGCACAGAGGCGGTCTCCGGGCTGGCCCCCACCGCTTCCGTGGTCGGCACGGCGCTGCTGTCCGTACCGCTCGCCTCGCTGATGACCTCGCGCGGGCGGCGTCCCGGGCTGGTCCTCGCGTATCTGATCGGCGCGCTGGGCGCCGCCCTCGTGGTGGTCGCGGCGATGACGAAGAGCTTCCCACTGCTGCTCGTCGGCATGGCCGGGTTCGGCGCCGCCTCCTCCGCCAACCTCCAGGCCCGGTTCGCCGCGGCCGATCTGGCGGCCCCGGACCGGCGGGCGAGGGCGATCTCCACGGTCGTCTGGGCGACGACCATCGGCGCGGTCCTGGGCCCGAACATCGCGGCCCCGGCGGGCCGTGTCTTCTCCGGCACCTCCATACCCGTGACGGCCGCCCCGTTCCTGTGGGCCGCCGTCATCTTCCTGGTCACGGGCGTGGTCGTCGCCGTCTTGCTGCGCCCGGACCCCCTCCTGACCGCGCGGGCGCTCGCCCCGCAGGAGGAACAGTCCGCCGCGAGCCGTTCCCTGCGCGCGGGCATCGCCGCGGTGAAGGCGTCCCCGCGGGCCCGGCTCGCCCTCGTCACGGTCGCCGTCACGCACACCGCGATGGTGTCGATCATGACGATGACCCCCGTCCACCTCGGCCACCACGGTGCCGGGATTCAGCTGGTCGGCCTGGTCATCAGCGGCCACATCGCCGGGATGTACGCGTTCTCGCCGGTGATGGGCTGGCTGTCGGACCGGCTGGGCAGGCTCTCGGTGATCGGCCTGGCGGCGGGCCTGCTGTCGCTGGCCGCGCTGCTGGCCGGCACGTCCGGCGGCAGCCACGGGCAGACCGCTGCCGGTCTCTTCGTACTGGGCCTGGGCTGGTCGGCCGGTCTGGTCTCGGGTTCCGCGCTGCTCACGGACTCCGTGCCGCAGCCCGCCCGCGCCGCCGTGCAGGGCCTGTCGGACCTGACGATGAACTCGGCGGCGGGCATCGGCGGTGCGGCGGCCGGCCTGATCGTCGCGCAGGCCGGTTACGGCTGGCTCAACGCGGCCGGCGCCCTTCTGCTGCTGCCGATGGCGGTGCTGGCGCTGTTCACGGCCCGTACGAACAACCGGGCCGAGCCCCGTACGAAAACGGGCGCCCGCACCGACTGAACTGTGCGAGCACTCAGGGCTTCAAAGGCTGATGTGGTACGCCTTGCGCAGCGTCTCGTGCACCGTCCAGGTCGTCCGGTCGCCCTCGCGCAGCACGCACGCGTCGCCGGGACCGATCTCCAGAGTCGCGCCACCCTCCACGGCGACGGTGGCGCGACCGCTGACCACCACGAACAGCTCGTTGGCCTCGGTGTCGGTCACCACACCCGGCGTGATCTGCCAGATTCCGCGCAGCTGCTTGCCGTCCGGGGACTCCCACAGCACCTTGCCCGTGACCACCGGATCGCCGGAGACGATCTGCTCCGGATCGAGCGGCTCGACCTCCAGCTCGGCGTCGGGGATGTGCACGGCGAAAGAGGCGGGAACCGCAGGAACTTGATCAATTGTCGTCATGGCCGGTCACCTTAGCGCCGCTCTCCTGCCCCTCTTCAGCCAGGCCCTAAGCCGGGTCCGAAGCCAGGCCCTAAGCCGGGTCGGAAGGCGGGCCCGAATCTTCAGCCAGGCCCGAAGCCAGGTCCGAAGCCAGCCGGTCGAAGAAGCCGGACCAGCCCGCCTCCGCCGCGGCGTACTGCTCAGCGGTGAGGTTCCCGCCGAGCTGCTGGAACCTCATCCCGGTCCGCCCGTCACCCAGCTCCGTGAGAGCGACACTCACCAGCTCCCCCTCCGCACCGTCGTCGGAGCTCCGGTCGGCGAGGGTGAACATCAGCCGCTCCGGGGGTACGGCCTCCTGGTACTCGCCCCAGAACGGCAGCTCACCGCCGTCCGGCGTGATCATCGTCGCGTGCCAGGCCCCGCCGGCCCTGACGTCCAGGAGCACCCCGTCCACCGGTACGTCGAGGTCGGCCCCGAACCACGCGGCGAAGCGTTCCGGCTCGGTCCAGGCCCGGTAGACGTACTCCCGCGGCGCATCGAAGACGCGGTGCAGATCGATACCCGGCGCACTACCCGGCGCACTCCCAGGCGCACTGGCCATGACGGTGTCCCTTCAGAACCGGCGGCGGACGCCCGTAACCCCCCGCCGCGTACACCCCAGATGTTCTCCGAGGCGGCGGAAACCGGCAATCCAGGCAGGCGTGCCCCGGCGTACGACGGGCACAAGGAAGGTGCGCCAGCACGGGCACGGGCCTCTACAGGGAGCTACTGCTACAGGGAGCTACAGCCATGGAGATTTCGGGAATCATCAGCGCGATCGTGATCGGCATCATCATCGGTGTGCTCGGCCGGCTCGTGGTCCCGGGCCGCCAGCGGATCGGCATCCTGTGGACCATCGCCGTCGGCATCATCGCTGCGCTGGCGGGCGCGGCGATCGCCGAGGCGTTCGGCGTGAACGACACCAAGGGGGTCGACTGGATCGAGTGGCTGATCCAGATCGGTCTCGCCGCGCTCGGTGTCGCCGCCCTGGACCGCTTCAAGTCCGGCGACCGCAGCCGGAGCCACCGGTAGGCATGCCGATATAGGCGCCGGTAGATACGAACGCCTACGCATGCGCCCCGCTCAGGCGGACGGCAGCCCCGCCCATGCCGGGTGCCGCGCATCGTCCGCCCGTACCACCACATCGGCGGCCTCCGACGGGCCGACCTCGTCCTCGTACCGTACGAAGGCGGGCAGCATCCACTGCTCGCCCTCGTCGGTACGGCGGGCGAGGGCACCCCTCGAAAGCCGCACGTGCACCGTCAGGTCGAACGGGAACCAGCGGCCGAGCAGCAGCGGGCCGTGCACCAACAGCACGCCGCCGGGCGGAAGTTGGACGTACGGACTGCGAGTCGCACGGTCGGTGGCCGGGTCCCAGAGGTCGGGCAGGACACGGCCGCTGCCACCCGCTTCGAGCGGTCCGAAAACCTCCCGCCAGAGGGCATTGGTGTCGAACCAGCCGTCGAAGTAGGTGTCCGGGTCCTGCTTGCCGTACTCGAAGCGGAGGGAGGCGGGCCGCAGGAATCCCCCGGTGTCGACTACATGGACGGTACGCCCGCGCAGCCGCAGCTCCGCGGCGATCTGCCCGGCGAGCTCACCGGTACGCGCCGCCGGCGCCCCGTCCACGGCGGCTTTGATCCAGGGACTGCCGTCGGCGGGCACCCGGGCGTCGAGGTGGCCGGCGAGGGTGTCGGCGAGGCGTCCCCAGGTGATCGGTCGGAGCTGCATACGGCCATGGTCGCCGATGGGACCGGCACCTGGCCTGCCGGCCCGCTGGTCCGCCGACCCGGTGAGGGGTGGCCGCTTGACCTTGCCATGGGCGTCAAGGCCCGCCCCTCCCGCGTCGTACCGTTCGTCGCTGACATCACGGAGGACGGAACCGCCGAGGCCGTCGTGCGCGAGGCCACCGGCACGTACGGACGGCTCGATGTGCTCGTCAACAACGCCGGGATCGTCGGCGGCGGCGCCCTCGGCACGCTCACCCGCACCGGCACCGGCATCGAGGCGCAGTTCGCCACGAACTTGATCGCCCCGGTGCTGCTGACGCAGGCCGTACTGCCCGCGTTCGGCGACCTTGGCGGCGTGATCGTGAACGTCAGCACCTCCGCCGTCCAGCGCGCCTGGCTCGGCAATTCCGTGTACGCCTCGACGAAAGCGGCACTCGAACTCCTCACCCGCAGCCGGGCGGTGGAACGAAAACCGAACATTCAACGCGATCGTCATTCCCTCTATGCCCCACGTGGAATCGGCGGTATCCCCTCTCCATGAACCTCGTGGCTCCCCTCGTGGTCGTCGAACCCCTGCGCCGGGTCCACTGCGCGGAGTGCCGGCAGGGCCCGCTCCGCCTCCTGATCCTCGAGTACAACGCCCCGCGCTGTCTGGACTGCGCCGACCTGGGCCACCTCGTTCTCCTCCCGCGCGGCGACGCGGCGCTCACCCGCCGTGCCCGCGAGGGGAGTTCGCTGTGGGCGGTCGTGATCCGTCACCACAAGCGCCGCAAGCGGTACGAGCGTCAGGGCCTGCTCGTCGAGGAGGCGGCCCTCGCCCGTGCCGAATCCGCCTGCCTCGCGGACGCCGACGCCCGCGCCCGGCGGCGGGCGCGCGACGCGGACCGCAGGGCCGTCCACGACACCCGCTTCACGGCCGCCTTCGCCGCGGCCGTCTCCGCCCTGTTCCCCGGCTGCCCGCCCGAACGCGCCTATGCGATCGCCGCCCACGCCTCCGCCAGGGGCAGCGGCCGGGTGGGCCGCAGCGCGGCGGGCCGCGCACTGGACGAGGGCGCGGTCACGGCGGCGGTGCGTGCGTCCGTACGGCATGAGGACACCCCGTACGACGCCCTGCTGATGGCGGGCGTACCCAGGCGGGAGGCGCGCACGCGGGTGGCGCAGGCGATCGAGAGGGTCCTGGAGGGGTGGCACACCACGCCTGAAGTGCCGTGACACCCTGAGGTGTCGTGACAAACGGTCGTACCGGGGCAGGATGGCTCTTCTCCGGCACATCGACACGTTGACACAACGACACGACGACACAAAGGCGAGGTTCCAGCCGATGCCCACCCCTGCCGCACGTCCCCGCGACGGGGTGGCGCTCGCTGCCTCGCTCGACGACGCGCCCCTGCGCCCCTTCCATCTGCGGGTGACGGCGACGACGTTCGGCGCGAACTTCTCCGACGGTTACGCACTGGGCATGATCGGCGCGGTCCTGGCGACCCTCACCGACGCCCGGCACCTGTCCGGCGTCTGGCAGGGGCTCCTCGGCGCCTCGGCCCTGATCGGCCTCTTCTTCGGCAGCATCGTGCTGGGCCGGGTCGGCGACATCATCGGCCGCCAGAAGCTCTACATCTACAACTTCGTCCTCATCACCGTCGCCTCCGCCCTCCAGCTCTGGGCGAAGGACCCCGCGGTCCTCTTCACCCTCCGCCTCCTGATCGGCTTCGGCCTGGGCGCGGACTACGCGGTGGGCCCCACGATGCTGTCCGAGTTCGCACCGAAGCGGCTGCGCGGGCTGCTGCTCGGCTCGCTCACGGTGATGTGGACGGTCGGGTACGTGCTCGCGGGCATCCTGGGCACCTGGCTCGGCAAGACGGAGGACATGGCGTACGTCCTGCTCGCGACGGGCGCGCTGCCCGCCCTCCTGGTCCTCCTGGTCCGCATCGGCACCCCGGAATCACCGAGCTGGCTGGTCAGCCAGGGGAGGGTCGAGGAGGCCAGGGACATTGCGCGGAGGTACCTGAGGAGCGAGCTGGGGGAGATGGCGGAGGGGGCCTCGGGGGGAGCGGGGGCGGGTGGAACCGGGGCGAGCGGAGCCGGGGCGAGCGGGGCGGCGACATCGGCGGGCGCGGGTGCGGCCTCGGCAACTGGCGCGACGGGGGCGGCAGGCACGGGCGCCGCGACGGCGACTGGCGGGGCGGCGGTGGCCGAACCGGCAGTGGCTGGATCGACGACGCCGGGACCGGCGACGGCCGGAACCGCGACTTCCGGAACTGCGACGGCGGGAGCGACGGCCGGAACGACGGTCGGACCCGCGACGGCCGGAGCGACTTCCGGACCCACGACTTCCGGACCCACGACAGCCGGACCCACGGCCGAACCCACGACATCTGGACCCACGACGGTCGGACCCACGGCCGGACCCGCGACATCCGGACCCGCGACGGCCGAAGCGACAGCCGGACCCACAGCGACAGTCGACCCAGCGGCGACGGCTCACGTCGGCCCCGCTCCCAGCACCACCTCCTGGGCCGCGTACCGCGAGCTCTTCGCGCCAGGACAGGCCCGCCGCACCTGGTTCGGCCTGATCTTCTACAGCGCGCAGGTCCTCCCCTACTTCGCCATCTACACCTTCATGCCGACGATCCTCCTCGCCCTGAACGTCGACGACGCCGACCTCCAGAACCTCCTCCTCAATCTCTTCCTGCTGGCGGGCGGAGTAACCGGCCTGTGGTTCCTGCAGCGCATGGGCCGCCGCCCGCTCGTCATCGCCACGTTCGGCATCATGACGGCCGCCCTCGCCCTGATGGGCGCGCTCACCCACGCCTCGACGACGGCCCTGATGATCCCGTTCCTCGTCTACACCTTCGTCATGGCCGGCGCCTCGAACCTCACCCAGGTCTATCCGGCCGAGCTCTACCCCACCCACCTGCGCGCCACCGGCGTCGGCTTCCTCAACGGCACGAGCCGCATCGCCTCGGCGGTCGGCACGTTCGTCCTGCCCGTGAGCCTGGAGTCGATCGGCCTGAGCTGGTCGATGTACTGGCTGGCGGGGGTACTGCTGCTCGGCACGGTGGCCTCGGTGGCGTGGGCACCGGAGACGAAGGAGGAGGTCACGACTTCGGGAGGCTGAGCCCGGCTCCCGCCCCCTCCGGCCCTCCGGCCCTCCGGCCACTGTCGTACGGTGCGATGTCATACCGTGTCGTAGCCGGGGGGCGGCGAAACGATCTGACGTCAAGGGGTTGTGGACCCGAGTGATACGCGCTATTCGGACCATGATCGCGAACCGCGAACCGCGAACCGCGAACCGCGAAGAGCACGCGGTTCACGGTTCGCTCCTGCCACCTGGCTGGCGCCCCGCTCTCCGCGCCTCCCCTCCCCCACCCCCGGCCCCGAACCCCTCGGTCCCGAGCCCCTCCGCCTGCCCGTCCCCGTCTCTCCCGACGCCGACCGCTGGCTGACCTTCCACGGTGAGCGTCTCCTGGTCGCCGTGGTGCGTACGGTCACCTCCGCCGTCCGCGTCCTGGACGTCCTCGCCCCCGTACTTCGCGACGACACCCGCGTCGACCTGGTCTTCGCGTACGACCCCGGCTCCGCCTTCGGCGAAGGCGTCCTGCCGTACCTCCGTGAGCGCGGCGCGCTCATCATGTCCTGGGAGCAGTTCCGCGCGTCCGCACCGCACCTCATCGTCACCGCCACCGAGAACGCCGTCCTCACCGACGCCGGGCACACCGCCCCCGTATTGGTCCTCCCGCACGGTGTCGGCTTCCACAAGTACGTTCCGGACGCCCGCGGTCCCGGCGAGCGTCTCGCGGGACTGGTCCCGCGGGAGCTGCTGGCCGGCGGGAGGGTGCGTACCGCCGTTTCACACCTCGACCAGGCACACCAACTCCCGCCCTCCGCACACCCCTTGCTCATCGGCGACCCCTGCCACGACTCGCTGCTCGCAGCAGGAAGTGCCTCGCGCGAGCGCTACCGCCGGGCCCTCGGCGTACCGCCCGGCCGGCGCCTGGTCCTGATCAGTTCGACCTGGCGGGACGAGTCCGCGCTCGGCCAGGACTCGTCCCTCCCGGCCCGGCTGCTTGCCTCACTGCCCGCCGACGCGTACGCCGTCGCGCTCGTCACCCACCCCAACGTGATCTCCGCGCACGGAGCGGGCCAGCTCGAACACCTGCTGGGCTCGGCCCGCGCGGCCGGCCTGATCCGCATACCGCCCGAGTCCGGCTGGCAGGCCGGCCTGCTCGCTGCCGATCTCCTCGTCGGCGACCACGGTTCGGTCACCTTCTACGGGGCCGCGCTCGGCGTCCCCGTACTCCTCGGTGCGTTCAGCGACCAGGAGGCGGTGGCCGGGACCCCCATGGCGGAACTGGGCCGGCTGGCCCCGCGCCTCGACCCGTACGCGCCCCTGCTCCCCCAGATCGAGGCGGCCCTCGGCGCGCCGGACTCCGACCGGTTGCGCAAGCTGGGTTCGACCGCGCTGGCCGACCCCGGGCACGCGCTGCGCCGCCTGCGGAAGACGGCGTACGACCTGATGGGCCTCCCCGAACCGGCCGCACCGGCACCTGCGCCCCTCGCGCCGGAGGATCCCCGCCCGGTCCCGGCCCCTTACCTCTGCACGGCGTTCTCGGTGACCACCCGGCTGAGAACCGGGCGGGAGTGCCAGGGCGGCGCGAGCCCTCACGTCCGAATCGCACGCATACCGGCGGCCGTCGCCACAGCCCCTGCGCCCGCCGACGAACACCACCTCAGCTGCCCGGACGACGAACGCGACCGGTCGCTCCGCGAGAGCGCGTCCGTCCTGGTGAGCCGCACCCCGAAGAGCGGCACCGCCGCAGCGACCTGGGCCCGTGGCGTCTTCGCGGACTTCCCCGGGGCGGTGCTGGCTGCGGCACCGGTGGCCCCCGGCACGTACCGGATCCACGTACGCGACGGCCGTACGGTCGAGGCGGCGATCACGGGGGCCGACCCGCGCACCGCCCCGGACCCCGGCATTCCGGCGGCGGTCGTGCACGCCTGCCTGCTCGGCGGCGTCCCGCTGGACGGCTTCGTCACGGTGACCGTCGCGGACCGCGAGGAGGACGTCTCGCTACGCGTGCTCCCCTGAGCCGTCCAGCAGTGACCTGAAGACGTCGCTACGCATGCTCCCCCGGGCCCTCCAGCAGTGACCTCACGACCTCGGCGCGCGGACTGCCCGCAGCCTCGTAGATCTCCAGTGCGCGCTCCAACTGCCGTCCCTCACCGGTGAGTCGGTGCAGCGTCTCGCGGTGCACAGCCTCGTAGTGCACCGCACCGGCCTGTCGCAGGGCATCCGCCGACTCGGTGAGTGCGGCGACCGCCCCGTCCTTGCGCCCCAGCCCGAGCAGTACGTCCCCCTCGGCCGCGCGCGCTCGGGCGCCCATGCGGCGGTCGCCGATCGCCGCGAACCGCGCACCGGCGTCGCGCAGGGTCGCGAGAGCGGCCTCCGCTTCGCCTGCCGCATCCTGCGCGCACCCGAGGAAGTACAGCCCGATGGCGATGCCGCGCGGATCGCCGTCCTCCTCGTACAGCGCCAGTGCCTCCCGATAGACCCCCACGGCTCGGTCGGGCGCGTACCGGTCGTACCACCGCCCGTGGAACTCCCGTACCGAAGCACGCAGCAGCAGCCACCCCGATTCGTCCGCTCGGACCACGGCCGTCTCCAGTTCCACGCGCGCCCGCTCCTCCTCCCCGAGGTCCATCAGCGGACGCGACAGCAGCGCGCGCAGCCGGGCCTCGGAGGCGGGCAGAGCGGCCGCCTCCGCCGCCCGCACGCCGATTTCACCGGAGGCGAGCCAGTCGGCGACGTACCGCCGATTGAGGTAGAGAGCGGTCAGCGCCTCGGCCAACTCGGCGCAATCCCGGTGGAGTCCACGGGATGCGGCCTCCCGCAGTACGGCGAGGATCTCGGCACGCTCGGCCTCCAGCCAGTCCAGGGCCTCACCCCTGCCCCCGTCCCCGCTCCCCGTCGTGTCCCTGAACGGGGAAGCCTCCGCCGCCACCCGCTCCGCATACCGCCCGGCCCGCATCCGCCCGCCCATCACGGCCAGATCCGCATGGGCGGCGAGTCGCAACAGATGCCCGAGGGCCGACTCCACGACCTGCCCGGCGTCCTCCCGCGCGTCCTCGGCAACCTTCCGGGCGTGCAGCCGCACCAAGTCGTGGAAGGCGTAGCGCCCACCGTCCACCACCTCGACGAGGCTGGCTTCCTCCAGTACGTCCAGGGCGTCCTGCGCCGACCCGCCATCGACCCCGGCGAGGGCGGCGGCGAGCCCCACCTCCCAGCTGCGCCCCGGATACAGCCCCAGCAACCGGTACACCCGCCGGACCTCTTCCGGCAGCCCTTCGTACGCCACCCCGAACACCGCCACGACACTCTCCCCCGGTATCTTCAGCGCGCTCAACCGCCGCTTCTCGTCGGCCAGTTCACCAGCGAGCATGCCCAGCGTCAGCCGCCGGTGCACCACCAGCCGGGCGGCGGCCACATGCAGCGCCACGGGCAGCCCACCGCACCACTCCACGATCCGCGCTGCAGCCTCCGGCTCGGCCGCCACCCGATCCGCACCACACAAATGCTCCAACAGCTCCCGGCTGTGTGCCGGCTCCAGCGGGTCCAGATGTACGAAGTCGGCTCCGTCCATCATGAGCCCCGCCAACCGCCCCCGACCGATGGCCACCACCGCACTCGGCCCTGTTCCCGGAATCAACGCCCGGACCTGCGCGGCCTCCTGCACGCCTTCCAGTACGACCAGCACCCGCTTCCCCGTGGTGCGCGTCCGGAACAGCGCGCTCAGCTCCCCGAGCGAAGCAGGAAGACAGGCGTTCTCGACCCCCAGCCCCCGCAGGCACTGGCTCACCGCAGCCGACACATCGGCCCCCGCCAACTGCGGCCCGTCAACCCCCGCCCACCCCGGCCCTTCAGCGCCCAGAGCCGCGAAGTCGACGTACACATCACCCCCGGTGAACCGCTCCTGCACTCCCTCGGCCCACCACCGCGCCACCGCTCTCTTCCCCACCCCCGACAGCCCGCTCAGCGCCACCACCCCGCCACCGTCGAGAACGGCCAGCGCCTGCTCCCGCCCAACGAACTTCCGCGGACCGCGTGGCACTTGCCTGGGTGTCACCGGTGCACGACTCTCGCGGGGCTCGCTCCGGATGACCACGTCCCCGTGTATGTCCCGCGCCTGCACAACCGGCCCGTTCACGGTCCCACCGACCTCGTTCACGGTCCTGCCGACCTCGTCATGCATGTCTGCCCCGCCCCGTGTCGCCACCCGACCACCAGTACTCACAAGCTACTTGACGGTCCGTATGGCTCTCGCACCATGGAATCGGCGCCCCCGGCTGACGTACTGCGGATATGCCCCGGGGAGGCAGCCCGCCAAGATACGCTCCCTGCACGCTCCTTGGGGAGGAGCTTCCATCTCATCTCGTTCCATTCGTTCCAGTCGGTCCAGTCGGTCCAGGAGCGCTGCGGGACTCGTTCTCGCCGCACTGTCTCCGTCCCGTGGGGGGATTTCTCATGCACGAAATGATCAAAGGTGCCAATGTCTCTCTTTCGGCGCTGAGTGAGCACAACGAATCCTTCGCGGTCAGCCTGAGTTGGACCAGCCAGAGCGGCGAGGGCGACGCCGATGTCTCGGTACTGCTGCTCGGCGCGGACGGCAAAGTGCGAAGCAACGACGACTTCTTCTTCTACAACAACCCGACCGCGCCCGACGGAAGCGTGCAGCTGCTCGGGCTGACGCCGACCGACACCGGCAACGAGGACAGGATCCAGCTCTGCCTTTCGGCGCTGCCTTCCGATGTCGTCCGGCTGGTCGTTGCCGCAAGCCGCCACCGGCGCGCCGCGTTCGGCGAGTTGGAGAATCTGGCGCTGGAGCTCGCCGACAGCACCGGCGAGGCCGTTCTCCGCTTCGCCATCACCGGCGCGACCACGGAGAGCGCCTTCGTCTTCGGCGAGGTGTACCGACGCGGCGAGGAGTGGAAGTTCCGTGCGGTGGGGCAGGGCTACGACACCGGTCTGGCGGGGCTGGCCACTGATTACGGGATCGAGATCGACGAGGACGACGGGCAGGAGACGGACGCGGACGCGGATCCTGCCACGGGGGTGCTGCCGGATTCGGAGGCACTGGCGGAATCCGTGCAGGAACCGGAAGCTGGACAGGAACCGGAAGCTGTGCAGGAACCGGAAGCTGTACAGGAATCCGTACAGGAATCCGCTCCCCGTCCGCTCCTCCCCGCGCAAGCCACGGCTGAGCCAGCGAGCCCGCCGCGGGGCCCCGGCCCCGCCGCTCCGGACGAGGCCCCGCCCACAGCACCCCCGTCCCCGCCGGCTGCCGAGGCCCCGACTGCCCCGCCGCGCCGGCTGCGTACGGCCAAGAAGAAGGTGACTCTGCCCAAGATCACCAAGGCGTCTCTGGCGGAGAACGACACCTGGAACCCTTCCCGGCTCTTCCCCGCTTCCTCCTTGAAGAGCGACAGGGAACGTGAGACGAGGGCGACCTCCGTCCTGTTGTCGGTGATGGCGCAAGTACCCGAGTTCGGGCGGCGTCTGACGGCTGCGTTCGGCGCTCCCGCAGGCCGCATGGAATCCTTCACGGAGGTGTCCCTGCCGCACGGCGAGAGCCCGAAGCGCCCCGACGGAGTCATTCGCGTCGAGCGTGCCGGAAAGCTCTGGACCGCCCTGGTGGAGACCAAGACGAACGGCAATCCGCTGAAGAGCGAACAGATCCAGGCCTACGTCGACATCGCGGCCCGCCGCGGGTACGAGGCCGTCATCACGCTCTCCAACGACGTCGCACTCGAAGGCAGCCCTCTCGTCGACGTGAAGATCGACGGCCGGCGCAAGAACAAAGTGGCGCTGTGGCATCTCTCCTGGGCCGAAGTGGCCCACCAGGCACAGATGCTGATCCGCCATGAGGGTGTCGCGCACGAAGCGCACGCCTGGCTCCTCCAGGAACTCCTCTGCTACCTCCAGCACGAGAACTCCGGGTGTCACGGGTTCCAGAACATGGGCCCCTTCTGGGTCCCGGTACGCAACGGGATCGACGAGGAAACCCTCTGCCCGGGCGACCCGCGCACCGTACGGGTGGTGGAGAGCTGGGAACGGCTCGTCCGCCAGGTGTGCCTGCGGCTCGGCGGTGAGCTCGGCGTGAAGGTCATCCCCGTCCAGCGGGCCAAACGGGGCTCGGAACCCCAGCCGCGCCGGGCCGAACTCGCCGACCGCTTCTGTGAGGACGGCCGGCTGCACGCGGAGATCCGGGTCGACGGAGCGGTCGGCATCCTCTCGCTCACCGCCGATCTGCGGCTGGGGAAGCTCCGCACGTCCGTCGATGTTCCGGTCCCGGAGCAGGGGTACCCCCTGAGCTGGGCAAAGCGCCTGATCAAACAATTGGACGGTGCTCCGGCCGATCTTCACGTCCAGACGCTCGTCGACGGCGAGGGAACCGGCCCGCGCGGGACCATGGAAAAGCTGCGCCGGGAGCCGGGAGACCTCCTCCCGAAGGGGGCCGTTCCCCTCACGGGGTTCCGGCTGTCGCTCTCCAAGAGCGCGGGCAGCACGCGCGGCAACGCCGAGACCGGATTCATCCGCTCCGTGGATGCGGCCGTCGCCCACTTCTATCTGGGTGTGGTGACCCAGGTGGCCCGGAGCACCGCTGGGACGACCCGGAGCTCCGCCGGGCGGTCGACGCCGCCGGTGCCCGCCGGATAAGGATCCCTGGCCGGGCCTCTGCGAAGCCCGGCCAGGCGTTGTCAGTGGTGTGCGCTTCACTGAAGTCATCACTATCCGTGAGCATTGCGGGGGGACTGATGACGGAGAGCAGTGGGCGTGAGGGGTGGGTGCCGACCCATGTGTCGCTGGCGGGGCTGGCTGCACGGGGTTGGACGCGTGCCATGGTGCGGGATCTGCTGGGCGAGCCGGACAAGCGGGCGCTGAATCCTTACTACCGGTCGGCGCCGCCGATACGGCTGTATGCGGTCGCGCGGGTCGAAGAGGCGGAGCGGAGCGAGGAGTTCGAGGTGGCGCGGGCCGCCGCCGAGCGGAGGTCTGCCGCCGGGAGGGCGGCTGCGGGGAAGAGACGGGAGGCCGTGCTCGCTGCGGTACGGGCCGTGGAGATCGAGGTTCCGCGGATGGCCGACCGCGAACTGGCCGAGCGAGCCGTGCGACGGCGCAATCAGCTGGACGAACTGCGGGCCGAGTACCGCAGCGACCACCATCCCGAACCTGCGACGGTGGCGAATGCGGAACCGGACGCCCTGGTGAGGTGGGAGGTCAACTATCTGCGCCATGCGCTGACTCGGTACGACGACCTGCTGGACGGGCTGTACGGCGTGACGGGGCGGGCCGAGGCGGAGCAGCTGCTCAGGATCCGGGTGTACGGGGCGATCGCCGCCCGGTATCCGCGGCTCGCCGACGAGTGCCGGCGGCAGCTCAGGGAGCGGGGGGTGGGGCCCGGTGGGCGGCTGCTGTAGTTCGGGCGCTGGGGGTCGTGCCGCCTTCGTGACGCGTACGATCTTCGCCATGCCGTCGGACCTGCCCAAAACCTCCTCGCGAGAGGGGGCAGTTGCGGGAAAGGCACTGCCTGGCGGAACGGGGCGAAGTAGGATTAACCCTTACACAGCGGGCAGCGGGCAGCGGGCAGCGGGCAGCGGGCAGCGGGCAGCGGGCAGCGGGCAGCGGGCAGCGGGCAGCGGGCAGCGGTGAGAAGGCGGTGTTGTTCGCGGCTCGGTCGGCGGGGGCGTTGCACCGGCTCTTCGATGTGCTGCCCGTGTTCGCCGGGGACTCCCGGATACGGCGGCGCTTCACGCTCGTTCCCGGCTCGGAGTTCGGCCGGGACGCGCGGGAGGCCGTCGAGCGGTTCGGCGGGCTGTGCGTTCCGTGGGAGGTGGCGCTCGCGGAGACGCACGACCTGGTGGTGGCGGCCAGTCCCAAGGGCGGTTTGGGGCAGCTGCGCGGGCCCAAGGTTCTACTGCCGCACGGGGCCGGCTTCAGCAAGGCGCTCCCCTGGGAGGGGACCGCGGGGCAGGCCTCGGGCTTCGATCCCGCGTTTCTGGTCGGCGAGGACGGCGAGCCCGTTGCCGCACTCCATGCCCTCGCCCATCCCGATCAGGCCGCACGGCTCACCCGCGCCGTTCCGGCCGTCGCGGGGCGCGTGGCCGTGGTGGGCGACCCGACGCTGGAGCGCATGCTGGCCTCGGCCGGGCAGCGCAGCCGCTACCGGGCGGCCTTGGCGACGGGCGGGCGCCGGCTCGTCGTGCTGACGTCCACCTGGGGGCCCGAGTCACTGCTCGGCAGACATCCGGGTCTTCCGGGCCGACTGGCACGCGCACTGCCCTGCGACGCCTACCAGTTGGCGCTGATCGCCCACCCCAATACGCACAGCCGCCTCGGCGCGAGGGAGTTCACCGAGCGCCTCGCCCCCGCCCTGGACGCGGGGATGGTGCAGGCCCGGACGTACGAGGAGTGGGGTGCGCTGCTCGTCGCCGCCGACGCCGTCCTCACCGACCACGGCTCCACCGCCCTGTACGCGGCAGCGCTCGGCACCCCGCTCGTCGCCGCCTGCGACGGCGGGAACGAGTTGATCCCGGGCAGCCCGATGGCGGAAGTGCTGTACCGAATACCGATGTTGGGCGACCCGGGCAACCCGGGCGACACGAGCGACCTCGGCAAGATCCTCGACGCCTACGCGAGCAGCGGTGTCGACGTGCGCCGCCTCGCCTCACCCGCCTTCGCCGGGCAGGGGCGCGTGCTGGAGCGGCTGCGCCACGAGTTGTACGGCCTGCTGGGCCTGGTGCCGCCCGGCGGAGCGGGGGCCGTGGATGCCAGGCCGTTGCCCGCCCCCGTCTCCACCGGGCGGGACATCGCCGCCTTCGCCGTACGGATCGAGCAGCACGGCGGCGTCGTACACATCGAGCGGACGCACGCGGGCGGGCGCGACGGTGTGCACCATCTGGCCGCCGAGGTCGACCGGGCGACGACCCGGCAGTCGCAGAGTGCCGGGTTGCTGTTCCGGCGCGCCGCAACCGCTCCTGAGGACCGGTACGGGGAGGAGTGGACCGTGCGGGGCTGGATCGACCGGACGCTTGAGGAGTACGGGGCTCGGCGCACCGCCGCCGTCGTCCTCGGCCCCGGGCACTGTGCGGTCCGGCGGCACGGCGGGCCGCTGTGGGAGGTGCGGGTGGCTCCCTGCCGGGAGGACGGCCGAGTGTTCCGTACCGACCCCGCCGCCGTGTTGTCGGCGGTGCACGCACTGCTCGGGAGTGGCTCCACCCACCGGCGCATCCGGTGCGTCGTGGCGGGGCGCAGCTATGAGGCGGACCTCTCCCCCGCCGGTGACGACATGGCCGACAGAGTCTGCTGACACGTCCCTACGGCTCCAGCGCGCCCGCCGCCTTCCGGATCGCAGCGGCGGATCCGGCGTGCGCCGCTGCCCGTTCAGTGTCGCCGGTGTCGGTGGCGAGCGCCGCCAGCGCCTCGTGCACCCGGGCCTCGTCGAAGGTGGAGTGGCGCAGCTGTGCGCTGTCCAGCGCGGCCTCGTACAGCTTGCGCGCCTCGTCGGTGCGGCCGAGGCCGTGCAGTACGCCGCCCAGTGCGAAGCCGGTGCGGGCGGTCATCCGTTCGCGGCCGAGGGCGCGGGCCGCCGTGTGCGCCTCGCCGAGGAGGGTGGCAGCCAGGCCGGGGTCGCCCATGCCCTGGGCGGATCGGCCGAGGAGGTAGGTCTGCAGCATGGCGCCGTAGGCGTTGCCGATCTCGTGGTGGATGCGGCGGGACTCCTCGAAGTACGGGACGGACTCCGCCCACTGCTCCTGCACGGCGAGGAGCTTGCCCCGGAACTCGGCCACCGAGGCCTGCAGTTTGCGCTCCGGCGTCGTGGCCGCGGCTTCCACCGCCCGCTCCAGCTCCTGCGATGCCTGCCCGTACTCGCCCTGCTCCCAGAGCAGCCGGGCGAGTTGGCAGTGCATCCTGGCCACCGCCCGCTGATCCCCGGCCCGGTGGGCCGCCGCTACTCCGGTGCGGAACGCCTCGGTCGTCTCGGTGGGGTGCGGGTGGTCGAGGTGGAAGGTCCACAGCGGTTCGCAGAGCGCCCACGTCTCGGTGTCGAGGCCGTGTGCGTATCCCGTGCGTACGCAGCCGGAGAGGACCAGGCGTTCGGCCCGCAGCCACTCCAGTGCGGCCGCCTTGTCCTCGAACGGCACATCGGCGGCGTACGGAAGCGGAAGTACGGGGACCGGTGGCCCGAACGTCATCCGGAGGCCCGCCGCCGTCTCGTCGGCACGCTGTGCTTGCCGCAGGTGCCAGTGCAGCAGGCGGCCACGGGCGGCAGCCGCCTCGCCCGGAACGCTGTCGCGGTCGGCCGTGTGCTGTGCGTGGTCGCGCAGCAGGTCGGGGAGGCGGAGGCGGCCGCCCGCGCCGCGCAGCAGCAGGCCCGTGTTCTCCAGCGCGTCGAGGGCGGCGTCGGCGTCGTCCTGGTCCGTGCCGAGCAGAGCGGCCGCGGCACCTGCCGTGAGGTGCGGGCCGGGGTGGACCGCCAGCGCCCGGTAGAGCCGGCGGGTCTGCTCGGGCAGGCTTTCGTACGCGGCCGTCCAGACGTTCTCCACCATGGAGAGGCCTTTCCCCTTCAGCTCGGCGACCAGCCGCTCGATGCGGCTGTTGCGGCGTTTGCGCAGCCACTGGGCGGCCGTGTGGAGCGCTGCGGGAAGCCCTCCGCAGGCGCGGGCGAGCGCCAGTACCGCTGCCGGTTCCGCGGTCAGTCGCGGGTCGTCCGCCAGGTGGTGCAGCAGGCGTACGGAGTCGGCGCCCTCCAGCGGCCCCAGCGGCAGTTCGAGGACGGGGCCGTCGGTGAAGTCGTGCAGCAGCCCCTGGCTCACGACGACCGCCACGCTGCCTGGGCCTGCGGGAAGA
The DNA here is from genome assembly GCF_040651475.1 of Streptomyces sp. NPDC048442. Taxonomy (NCBI): domain Bacteria; kingdom Bacillati; phylum Actinomycetota; class Actinomycetes; order Kitasatosporales; family Streptomycetaceae; genus Streptomyces; species Streptomyces sp. NPDC048442. The sequence continues at coordinate 216,578 of NZ_JBEZKB010000005.1, read as the reverse complement.
CAGTCCGTGATCTCCGTCCCGGTGCGTACGTTGTCGAGTACGACGACGAGGCGCCGCCGCCCGGTCTGCGTCCGGTACTGCTTGCCGAGGACCTCGGGCGTGGTGCCCAGCCAGGGCGGCAACACCTGGAACGCGTGCAGGAGTTCCGTCAGGACCGCGGCCCGGTCGACCCCGCCGTCGCCGGAGGTGCGGTGGTCGTCGAAGTCGATGTGCAGGACACCGTCGGGGCAGCTTTCCCGCAGGCTGCGGGCGAGCCGGGCGGCGAGTGCGGTGCGGCCGACGCCTTCAGTGCCGAAGACGTTGACTACCAGCAGGCCGGCGGAAGGGCGATCCGCGGCGAGCTGCCGGAAGGCTTCCTGCTCGGCGGTGCGGTCCTCGAAGTGGCGGGGTTCCGGGGGGATTTGGTACGGGATCCCGGCGGGAGGAGACACGACGGGATCGCCATGGTGGTGATGGTGATGGTGCTCGTCGTGGGTGTTCAGCTCGCCGATGTGGCCGGCTTGGACGACCGTACCCACCCTGGCCTGCCCACCCACGCTGTTCCACGTCTGATCCGGCACGCGGCCACTCTAGGCGCAGCGGCCTGGGCGCGGAACACGGCCTGCTTCCAAGCGTATTGACGGAGTGTCATCGCAGGAGATCGAGTACGTGGACGGGGTCGTTTCCCGCCGCGCCGCCGGGCCACCAGTCGTCGCTGCCGCTGTCCGACTCGTATCCGTACCAGAGTCCGTCGCGGCCGTAGCGGAGCTGGAAGCGTCCGGCGGTGAGGCGGTTGCGTGAGGGGCGGAAGTCCTGGTGGCCGAGGGCGAGCAGGGCGGAGCGGGCGCGGTCGAAGGGGCCGGCGGGCGGGTCCCAGGGTTCGTCGAGGATTTCGAGGGCGGTGGCCCCGCCCTGCCGCCAGGCCGCGACCGCTTTGGCCAGTTCCGTGGGGGTGCGGCCGAGTGCCCTGGTCAGGGACGTGTAGAGGGAGCGGGTCGCCGCGGTCAGACCGGATCCCGGCTGGGCCGCGGCGATGCGGACCGCGTCCTGCCAGGGGGTGAGACCGGCGATCGGGTCGGCGCCGGTGGTGAGAAGCGTGTGCGCGCGGATCGCCGCGTCGGTGGCCAGGTGGTCCAGGGCCAGTGGGTCGGGGGCGCCTCTGGTCTGCGGGTACGAGGGCGGGGTGCCCGGGTGGGCGGGCGGCGGGAGGGGTGCCGGGAGCAGGCCAGGCAGGCGGGCCTGCTCGAGCGCTTCGCGGGCCCCGATCGCCGGGACGGACGGGGGTTCGCGGGTTTCCGTGGCGGTGCGGGCGGCGTTGCGGCGGGAGAGAGCGTCGAGGATTTCGCGTTCGTCCCGGCCGCGGAGCAGGAAGACGAGGAACGGGTCCTCGTCGAGGAGCCGGGCCACCTGGTAGCAGAGGGCCGCCGCGTGCTTGCAGGGGCGGCCGGCGTCCGGGCACGTGCAGCTGGGCAGCAGGTCGCCGGCCGTGGCGGGCAGGAGCGGGACGTCGGAGAGGGGTGAGTCCGGGTCGAGCAGGGCCTGCGGCATGGTCTTGGCGAGAAGCGCTTCGAGGTGGGCCGGGTGCTCGGCCGCCGCGTCCAGGAAGGTGTCCCAGTCGTCGTCGGCGAGGGTGCGCAGCCGGAGGTCCGCGCGGTAGGGGCGGGCACGGCTGCCCCGTACGTACGCCACGACCCGGCCCGGGGTGACCGTGATCGTGTCGACGTGGCCCGCGTCGGCGTAGGCGTGGCCGCGGGCCAGCCGGGCCGGGTCGAGGGAGAGCGCTTCGAGGGCGGCCACCCAGGCCTTTCCCCACCAGGTGGTGGCGGGGCCGCTCGTCTCCGGGGACGGGGGGAACGTACGCCGGTGGTCCGCCTGGGCTGCCGGGGGCGGGGGCGGGGGCGGCGGTGTCACGACGGCCTCCTCAGGGAGACGAGGTCGGCCAGTTCGCGGTCGGTGAGTTCAGTGAGGGCGACCTCGCCCGTGCCGAGGATCGCGTCCGCCAACGACCGCTTGGAGGCGAGGAGTTCGGCGATACGGTCCTCGACCGTGCCCTCCGCGATCAGGCGGTGGACCTGGACGGGCTGGGTCTGGCCGATGCGGTACGCGCGGTCGGTGGCCTGCTCCTCGACCGCCGGGTTCCACCAGCGGTCGAAGTGGACGACATGGGCGGCACGGGTGAGGTTCAGGCCGGTGCCCGCCGCCTTGAGGGAGAGCAGGAAGACCGGGACCTCGCCGGACTGGAAGCGGTCGACCATCTCCTCGCGGTGCGCCACCGGCGTGCCCCCGTGCAGGAGTTGGGAGGGGATCGCGCGGGCGGACAGGTGCTGGGAGAGCAGCCGGGCCATGGTCACGTACTGCGTGAAGATCAGTACGGAGTCCTCTTCGGCGAGGATCGTGTCGAGGAGTTCGTCGAGGAGGGCGAGCTTGCCGGAGCGGGCGGTGAGCCGGGCGGGGTTCTCCTTGAGGTACTGCGCGGGGTGGTTGCAGATCTGCTTGAGGGAGGTCAGCAGCTTCATGATCAGGCCGCGGCGGGCGATGCCCTCGGACGCTTCGATGGCGGCCATCGTCTCGTGCACCGCCGCCTGGTAGAGCGCGGCCTGCTCGCGGGTGAGGGAGACGGGGTGGTCGGTCTCCGTCTTGGGCGGCAGCTCGGGGGCGATGCCCGGGTCGGACTTCTTGCGGCGCAGGAGGAAGGGGCGGACGAGGCGGGAGAGGCGTTCCACCGCTTCCGGGTCCTCGCCGCTCTCGACGGCGCGCGCGTGCCGGGCCCGGAAGGTGGTGAGTGGGCCGAGCAGACCGGGGGTGGTCCAGTCCAGGAGGGCCCACAGCTCGGAGAGGTTGTTCTCGACGGGGGTGCCGGTGAGGGCGATCCGGGCCGGGGAGGGGATCGTGCGGAGGGCTTTCGCCGTGGACGAGCGGGGGTTCTTCAGGTGCTGGGCCTCGTCGGCGACGATCATGTTCCAGCGGTGGGTGGCCAGTTCGGCCGCGCTGGTGCGCATGGTGCCGTACGTGGTGAGGACGAAGCCGCCGTCGCCCGCGTCCGAGTCGAGAGGGTCGTCCAGCGCACGGGCCGTGCCGTGGAAGCGGCGGACGGGCACGCCCGGCGCGAAGCGCTCGATCTCGCGCTGCCAGTTGCCGAGGAGGGAGGCCGGGCAGACCACCAGGGTGGGGGCGGTGCGGGCGCGGTGCAGGTGGAGGGCGATGACGGTGATGGTCTTGCCGAGGCCCATGTCGTCGGCGAGGCAGCCGCCGAGGCCGAGCGAGGTCATCAGGTCGAGCCAGGCCAGGCCGCGCAGTTGGTAGTCGCGCAGGGTGGCGTTCAGGGCGGGTGGCTGCGGGAGCGTGTCCGCGCCGCCCCGGGCGAGCCGGTCGCGGAGGGCTGCCAGCGCACCGGCCGGAACCGCTTCGACCCGCTCCCCTTCGACCTCCGCCGTGCCGGTGAGCGCCACCGCGAGCGCGTCGGCCGGGTCGAGGAGGCCCAACTGCCGCTTGCGGGCCTTGCGTACGAGCGCGGGGTCGACCACCACCCACTGGTCGCGCAGCCGGACCACCGGGCGGTGCTCCTCGACCAGGGCGTCCATTTCCGCCTCGGTGAGTTCCTCCCCGTCGACCGCCAGCTGCCAGCTGAACGCGAACAGCTGGTCCGCCTCGAAGAAGGGGGTGCCGTCGGTGGCCGAGCCGGGTGCGGGGCGCACCACCGCGGTGGCGGTGAGCGTACGGGCCAGCTCGCGCGGCCAGTGGACGGCGACGCCCGCCGCCTCCAGCCGGTGCGAGGCTGCGCCGAGCAGGTCGTACAACTCGTCGTCGGACAGCGGCAGTACGTCGGGGACGGGCTGCTCCAGGAGCCGGGCGAGCGGCGGCCAGACGCGGCCTGCGCGGCGCAGGGCGAGGACGGTGTCGATGCGGGCGCGCGGGCCGAAGTGGTCGCCGCCCTCGCCGTCCCAGAGGTCCGCCACGTCCACGAGGTGGGTCGGGTCGGCGAGGCTGTGCACCTGCACGACGGCGGCGCCCGCACGGCGCCCGCCCGCGTCCCGGCTGCCCTGGGCGTCTTCGTCGGGGGTGTCGAAGAGGCTGTACGCGGGGAGGTCCAGCCGGAGCGATACCCGTACCCCCGCGTCCGCCCCGGCCGCGACCTCGGCGGCCCACTCCCGCAGCCCTGGCAGGTGCTGGGCCTCGCGCGCGGCGAAGGGGCCGCCCAGGGCGAGGGCCGCCGCAGGCGTGCGCGGCAGGGTGTCGGCGACGGCATCGACGAAGGACTTCACCAGGTGGGCGGGGTCGGGGACCTGGAGGGGTGTGCGGTCGGGCAACGGCACCGCGTACCCCTCGGGCGGCAGTGCGGCGGCGATCGCCCTCAGGTGCGCGATGTCCGCGGCGTCGGGCGGACCCGCCCGCCAGGCGTCGTCGCCGGACGCGGTGAGGCCGGGCAGGAGCAGCCCGCGCGCGGCCAGGTGCAGGGCGTGCAGGGCGGCGGCGCCCCAGCAACGGGTCGCCGGATGCGCGAGGGAATCGTGCCGGGCGGCGGCGAGCAGCGGCAGGGCATCGGCGAGCGGGAGGAGGAGGGCGGGGACGGTGCGGGTACGGACGACGGCGCCGTGCCGGCGGACGACGCTGAGGGAGCCGGAGGCGGCGCCGAGGACGTCACCGACCCCGGACAGAGGGGTGCCGTCCGGGGCCCAGAGGGCGATACGGCCGTCCCGGGGCAGGGGTGCGGGCAAGTAGAGCGCGGCGGCGTACGGCGGCAGGCGGCGGGGCGACGCATGGGGTGTGTGCAGTGTGACCATCGCGGCGCCGCCTCCCGTCCGGGTGTGATCTGCGCAGGTGGGCGCAGGTTTTCTGCGTGGACCTGCGAGTGTACGGGCGGGGTCTGACAGTGGGGGCGGGGTGGCGACGTGCGGCGCTGGGAGGAAGCCGGGCATCACGCCCCGGTACGAGGCGACGCACCGCGTCCGGGGTGCAGCGAGGCGTCACGGCCGGGGCGGCCCGACCCGGCCGGGGCGAAGTATCACGGCACAGGGGCGCGGCGACGCGTCACGGTCCCGGAATGGGACGGGGCGACACGGCGCCGGGACAAGCCTTCACGGCGCTGCGCGGGCCCGGGATCGGCGGAGGCCGATGTCCCGAACACCCGACGGACCGACCACCCTGGCCCGAAGGCCCGAAGGCCCGAAGGCCCGGACGCACCGACCGCCCTGCCCCGGCCAGTAGAGGCGGCAGACCGAACCTCCCGGCCCGCCCCCCGACGGATGAACGCACGTGGCCCCGCGCCGGAACCCCTCAACACCATCCCGGAGCCCCTCAGCCCCGTCCCGGAGCCCCTCAGCCCTGGCCACGCCCCGTCGTCAGCGAGGACACCACACCGGCCTGGATGACCGGGGCACTCTCTGCCGTGCCCGAGAATTCGTTGTGGACCGAGTGCACCCGCACCCCGCCCCCCGTCTCCACCGGCTTCAGCTCCGCCAGGATCTCGCGCAGCCGGTCCGCCGCCGCCGGGTCCGCCGCCAGGGTCTGGCGGATGCGCAGCCGCCAGGCGCCTTCCAGGTCGGCGGCCATCTGCCGGTCGTCGTCGGCCAGCGCGGCGGTCAGCTCGCCCCGGGTGGCCTCCAGTTCTCCCGCCAGCGTCTCCTCGTCCGTGGTGCCGTTGCCCCGCGAGAAGAATCCGCTGAGCCGGCCCCGTACCTGGGCCCATCCGTCCGTGGCCATCTGCTGCACCAGGGCGGTCGCGCCCGCTGTCGCCAGTGCCACCAATTCCGGTTCCACTGTTCCCCCTTGGGGTGTTGCTGGAAATCTTCGTACGCCGTCAGGCAACCGTAGGACGATCCGTGCCCCGGAGCACGCCCTTCACCTCAAGAGGAGGCGTTCCGCCGCGCGCCCACGCAGCAGACTCGGCAGCCCCCGTCCCCTCAGAGCGTGAGCCACCCGACGCCGCCGTACCAGTGCCCGCCCGCACGGAGGTGGTCTCCCACCGCGCGCTCCAGCGAGGTACGGCGCGGCAGTTCGGCCACCGGGATGTCCGCGGTGCCGAAGACGAAGGCGAGCGTCCCGCTGTCATACTCCTCGTCCCTTGCGGCGACCCGCTCGAAGAGGTCCTGGAAGCGGACGATGCGGGACCGGCCGGAAAGGCATGCGCGCAACCGCGGATCGAGCAGCCAGGACTCACAGACGGCGACCCGGTGCCCCTCCTCGGGGAAATGGCGGGGGAAGAAGGCGCGTGCGGCGGCCAGTGACTCCTCGCACGCGGTCGGCGAGAGCGGGCCGGAGAAGTCCGGAATGTGGATGCTCAGGCAGGGGTCGTCCGCCTCGCCGGGCCGCCCCGCCTCGGCCAGGGACGCCGCGGCCCTTCCCCGAATGACCGTCCGCTGGAACTGCAGACGTCCCAACTGGTAGATCTCGCCCCGGAAATGGAGCCTGATCCAGTACGGCACCAGCAGTCCGCCCGTCCCCTCCCGCCTGCGGTGCACTGCCATGTTCCGCCCGAGATCGGCCAGGGTCCGCCGGGACACCTCCTCGGGAATTCCGATGCCGCGGTGGTACGCACGAGCGTGCTCCAGCGCCGCGACGAAGACGTACACCGGGAAGTACCTGCCCGCCTCCCCCAACTCGGCGGGCAGCAGCGGCAGTTCCACGCCGCCGTCCGGCACCCCCATGTCCCGCACCAGGCCCCGGACGCAGCGCCCCAGCAGCCACCGCCACTCGGGGTCCTCCGCCATCGTGCGCCGCAGCGCGACCAGCGGATTGACGTCCTCGTGCGGAACGGCCAGGTCCAGCAGTACGGCGGGAAGCTCGTCAGCCGTCGGCAGCACGGCCTCGACCTCAGCCCCGGTCCCGGAGACCTCACCCCCGGTCCCGGATTCGGACCCGGCCCCCTCCAGCGCCTCCAGACTCTTCAGCCACTCCGCCAAGTGCACGTCCGACCGGAGCACTTCCCGTACGGCCACCATGTGAGCCACCCCTCGCCGTCCCTGTTTCGTCGCCCTGCGCGAAGTCCCATCATCACCCGGGCCACCGCGGTGCGCACCGGCATTGATATCCAGTCGGTGAGACGTACGCATCCACCATGCGGACCATGGTTGTCGGGCAGCACCACGGGCGGCGAGGATGCGGGCATGGCCCCTGTTCTCGTATCGCGTCGTCACGTGGATCTGCTCCGTGTCTCGACCATGCTCTGTCGGGCCTTCTCCTGCCGTACGTCCGGCTGCTGACGCATCGCCTCCACTGACGCGTCCCGTCCCGCCGCTCTCCTCATAGAGGTCGCTCCATAGAGCTCTCCTCATAGAGGAGAGGGATTCCGCGCGTCGGCAGCAGAGGCTGTTCTCCCCTTCCGGCCTGCCCTGAGCCGTCCCGCCCGGGGCCGTCGCCCGTTCCCGTCTTCTTCTTCGTACGGAATCCCGCCGCGCCCGTGTGCCGTGCAGGGTTCCCCGCTGCCTCCGAGGTCTCCCCATGCCCACCACCGTGCCCGCAGCCGTGCCCAAAATCCCGTCCGGCGCCCCTGCCCAGCCCCTGCTGCACTGGTTCCTGCCCACCGGCGGCGACGGCCGCGACCCCGGCGGCGTCACCGCCGTGCAGGGCAGGACCGGATCCGCCACCCGGCGCCCCGCCGACATCGGCTACCTCTCCCAGGTGGCACGCGCCGCCGAACAGGCCGGGTTCCATTCGCTGTTGACGCCCGTCGGCCTCGGCTGCGTCGATCCGTGGATACTCACCGCCGCCCTCGCCCAGCACACCGACCGGATCGGCTTCCTGGTCGCCTTCCGGGCCGGGTTCGCCAGTCCCACCCTGCTCGCCCAGCAGGCGGACGCGTTCCGCCGGTTCGCCGGCGGCCGGCTGCGCCTGAACGTCGTCACCGGCGGCGACCCCGCCGAGCAGCGGGCGTACGGCGACCACCTGGCGCACGACGAGCGGTACGCACGGACCGCCGAGCTCATGGCGGCCCTGCGCACCCTGCTCGACGGCAGGGTCGCCGACCGCGAGGGTGCGCACTTCCACCTCCAAGGGGCGCGGCTCGTCGACCCCGCCGTGGAGCACCCCGTACCGCTGTACTTCGGCGGCGCCTCCCCCGCCGCAGAGGACGTCGCCGCGCGCCACGCCGACGTACAACTGCTGTGGGGAGAACCGCCGTCGGCGATCGACGAGCGCATCAAGAGGCTGCGGGCCAAAACGGAGGCGGTGCGCGGCGGGCACGGCTCGCTGCGGTTCGGGCTGCGGCTGCACGTCATCGCCCGCGACACCGCTGCCGAGGCATGGGCCGAGGCGGACCGGATCCTGTCCCGGCTCGACCCCGATGCGGTACGCGCCAGCCAGGCCAGGTTCGCCGGCATGGACTCCGTGGGGCAGGCCAGGATGGCCGCCCTGCACGGCGGCTCCCCCGACGCCGCGAAGCTGGAGATCGCCCCCAACCTCTGGGCGGGCATCGGCCTCGTACGGGAAGGGGCGGGCACCGCGCTCGTCGGCTCGCACGACGAGGTCGCACAGCGGCTGTACGAGTACCGGGCGCTGGGCGTCGAGGAGTTCGTACTGTCCGGCTATCCGCACCTCGAAGAGGCCTACCGGGTGGGCGAAGAGGTCGCACCCCGGCTGCGCGCGCTCGTCGACGCAGCGGTACGCGCCAAGGACGAAGCAGAAGGCGCCAAGGACGAGGCAGCACGCACCAAAGAGGCGGCGGGCATCAAAGAGGCAGCACGCATCAAAGAGGCGGCGGGCGCATGACTCTCACCGCACCGCCCGGGACGGCGGCCGTCACCAAACCCGCCGCCGCGTCCCCCGCCGTCCGCGGCAACCCCCGTTTCGCCGCCCTCCGTTGGGCCGCGCTGCGTGCCGTCGCCCTGGCGGTGCTCCTTGCCGCTTGGCAGCTGGTGGTGCTGGCGGAGGTGTGGCCACGGGTGCTGGTGCCCTCGCCCGGCGAGGTGTGGCACCAGTTCCTGCTGTCGTCGACCGTTCACGACGGGGTGCGCGGACAGAGCGGCCATCTCCTGATCGAGCACCTGGGCGTCAGCCTGCGCCGGATCGGCATCGGCACCGGGTACGCGGTTCTCGCCGGAGTGCCGCTGGGGCTTCTCATCGGCGCGGTCCGCCCGGTCGCCGTCGTACTCGAACCGGCCGTGACGTTTCTGCGGACGCTGCCACCGCTCGCGTACCTCTCGCTGCTCGTCATCTGGTTCGGCATCGACGAGTCGCCCAAGGTGTGGCTGCTGATCATCGCCGCCCTGCCCCCGATCGCCGCCGCTACCGCCGCAGCCGTACGGACGGTTCCCGAGCACCTCATAGAGGCGGCGCGCGCACTGGGTGCGGGACAGCTGTCGCTGCTGCTGTCCGTACGGCTTCCCGCCGCGCTCCCCGAAATCCTCACCGGGGTACGGATCGCCGTCGGCGTCGCGTACACCTCGGTGGTCGCCGCCGAGACCATCAACGGCGTCCCCGGCATCGGCGGCATGATCCGTGACGCGCAGCGCTACAACCAGACCGCCGTCGTCATCGTCGGCCTCATCGCGATTGGCCTGTCGGGCATCCTCCTCGACGCCCTGCTCAGGACGGCCGAACGCCGCCTCGTTCCCTGGCGCGGCCAGAAGTGACCCCGCACGCAGCGCACACCGGCCTCCCGCCCCCGCACACGCACCGCCCCCACTTCACCCACCTCACCCTCCGCCCCCACTTCACCCACCTCACCCACCTCACCCACCTCACCCACCGGAGCCCCGCCATGCCCCCGCCCCCGTACCTCCGCCGCACCGTCCTCCTGGCCGCCGTCGCCGCGCTCACCTCCCTCACCGCGACCGCCTGCGGCTTCGGCGGGTCCGACAGCACGGGCAGTACGGACGCGTCGGGCAGGACGGTCGTCCGCATCGCCTACCAGGCGATACCCAATGCCGACCTCGTGGTGAAGAACCAGCGGCTGCTGGAGAAGGCGCTGCCCGACGTGTCCGTGAAGTGGGTCAAGTTCGACTCCGGCGGCGACGTCAACACCGCGGTGATCGCCGGATCGGTGGACCTGGGGCTCGCGGGCTCCAGCCTGGTCACCAAGGGTCTGTCGGCGCCCCTCAACATCCCGTACAAGGTCCTCTGGATCCACGACCTGATCGGCGACAACGAGGCGCTCGTCGCGAAGAAGGGCATCGGCAGCGTCAAGGACCTGGCCGGCAAGAAGGTCGCCACCCCCTTCGGCTCGACCTCCCACTACTCGCTGCTCGCCGCCCTGAAGTCGGCGGGCGTACCGGCGGACAAGGTCCAGTTGCTCGACCTCCAGCCGCAGGACGCGCTCGCCGCCTGGAAGCGCGGCGACATCGACGCGGCGTACGTGTGGACCCCGACCCTGGGCGAACTCACCAAGGACGGCAAGGTCCTCACCACCAGCCGGAAGGTCGCCGACGCGGGCAAACCGACCGCCGACCTCGGCATCGTCACGAACGCCTTCGCCGAGAGCCACCCCGAGATCGTCACCGCATGGCTGGGGGCCCAGGACCGGGCCGTCGCCCAGGCCAAGTCGGACCCCGCGAAGGCAGCCGCGTCCATCGGCAAGGAACTCAATGTGTCGCCCGCCGACGCCCGGCGCCAGCTCGGCCAGCTGGTTCTGCTCAGCGCGAAGGAGCAGACGGGGCCCGCCTATCTGGGCCGCCCCGGCGCACCGGGCAGGCTCGCCGTGAACCTGCGCGACGCCGCCGGATTCCTCAAGGGGCAGAAGGCCGTGGACGCGGTGCCTGCGCTCGCCGACTTCCAGAAGGCCCTCGCCGTGGAGGAGCTGTCCCGTGCCGCAGGCTGAAACGACGCAGCAGGCTGGGCCCACATCCGACCCCAAGACGCAGCCCGAGGTCGTACTGAAAGACGTCACCGTCCGCTACGGCCGCCACGCACGCGCCCTGACCACCGCCGTCGAGGACGTCTCCCTCACCCTCGTGGACGGCGAGTTCACCGTTCTCGTGGGCCCCTCCGGCTGCGGCAAGACGACCCTGCTGCGCGTCGTCGCCGGCTTCGAGCGGGCCTCGGCAGGGGCCGCTCTCGTACGGGATGCCGCGCCCGCCCCGGGCGGCGGCACCGGCATCGTCTTCCAGCAGCCACGCCTCTTCCCGTGGCGCACCGTCGGCGGCAACCTCGCCTTCGCCCTCGCCAGACACGGCGTCCCCCGCGAGCAACGCCCCTCCCGCATCGCGGAGTTGCTGGATCGGGTGGGGCTCGCGGGCATGGGCCGGCGCCGTACGTGGGAGCTGTCGGGCGGTCAGCAGCAGCGGGTCGCGATCGCCCGTGCGCTGGCGGGCGAGCCCCGGCTGCTGCTGATGGACGAGCCGTTCGCCGCCCTGGACGCGCTCACCCGCGAGCGCCTTCAGGAGGAGGTCCGTACCCTCGCGGCGTCCTCGGGGACGACGGTGCTGTTCGTGACGCACTCCGCGGAGGAGGCGGTGCTGCTCGGCACCCGGGTCCTGGTGATGGCGGCGCCGGCGGGCGCCCCGGGCCGTATCGTCGCGGAACTTCCCGTGGATCTGCCCCGCGACGCCGGCACGGATCCGGCGGCCCTGCGCGCCGCCCCGGAATTCGCCCGCCTGCGGGGCGAGTTGACGGCCACGATGCGGGAGGCGGCCACACTCCCCGCATGACCTGTGCCCCGGCCACACCTCTATGAGGTGCGGCCGGGGCACACACGGGCACGGACCAGTGCCGGAGCACACACGGGCACGGACAGTGCCAAGGCACACACGGGCCGAGGCCGGAGCACACACGGGCACGGACCCGTGCCGAAGCACACACGGGCCAAAGCCGGAGCACCCGTCGGACCAGCCGGGAGGGCTAACTCCCCTGCCCCGTCCGCTCCTCCAGCTCCCGCCACACCTTCCGCACCTGCGGCTCCAGAGCCTCCAGCGGCCCGTCGTTGTCGATCACCAGGTCGGCGACGGCGAGCCGCTGCTCGCGCGTGGCCTGCGCCGCCATCCGCCCGCGCGCGTCGGCCTCGCTCGTCCCCCTCAGTCGTACGAGCCGGTCCAGCTGGGTCTCGGGCGACGCGTCCACGACCACCACCAGGTCGTACAGCGACGCCAGCCCGTTCTCGGTGAGCAGTGGCACGTCGTGGACGACGACGGCATCGGCCGCAGCGGCCCCCGCCAGTTCCGCCGAACGGGCCCCGACCAGCGGGTGCACGATCGCGTTGAGGGTCTTGAGCTTCTCCGGGTCCGCGAAGACGATCGCGCCCAGCGCAGGACGGTCCAGTGTGCCGTCCGCCGCGAGAACCCCCTCGCCGAACGCGGCCACCACGGCGTCGAGCCCGGGAGTCCCGGGCTCGACGACCTCACGCGCGATCTTGTCGGCGTCGACGACAACCGCGCCGTACGACGCGAGAAGCCGCGACACTTCACTCTTGCCGGCGCCAATACCACCGGTCAGGCCAACTCTCAGCATGACCGGCAGCCTAGAGCGCCCGCCGCGGCCCCTAGAGGTCGCCCTCCCGCTCCGCGAGGAACTTCTCGAACTCCAGGCCGATCTCGTCCGCCGACGGCAGGTCCTTGGCCTCCGCGACGAGGCTGCCACGCGTCTCCGCACCCGCCACCGCGTCGTACTGGTGCTCAAGTCCCTGGACCAGCGCGACCAGCTCCTCGTCGCCCTCGCCGACCTGCCGGTCGATCTCGTCCTGGGTGCGCCGCGCCTCCGTGCGCAGCGCGTGCGCCACCGAGGGCAGCACCAGGCCGGTGGCCGCGGTGATCGCCTCAAGGACGGTCAGCGCCGAGTCCGGGTAGGCGGAGCGCGCCACGTAGTGCGGCACGTGGGCGGCGACGCCGAGCACGTCGTGCCCGGCCTCCGCCAGCCGGTACTCAACCAGCGACTCCGCCGATCCCGGTACCTGCGCCTCGTCGAACGGGCTGCGGTGTCCGGGCACCAGGTCCGTGCGGTTGCCGTGCGGGGTGAGGCCGACGGGGCGGGTGTGCGGGACGCCCATCGGTATCCCGTGGAAGTTCACCGCCAGCCGCACCCCGAGCCGCTCCACGATCTGCTGCACAGCCACCGAGAACCGCTCCCACTCCACATCCGGCTCGGGACCTGCGAGCAGCAGGAACGGGGCGCCCGTGGCGTCCTGCACCAGGTGCACCTCAAGGGACGGCGTCTCGTAGTCCGTCCACTGGTCGCGCCGGAACGTCAGCAGGGGCCGGCGCGCCCGGTAATCCACCAGCCGGTCGTGGTCGAAGCGCGCCACGACCTGGTGGGGCAGTGTGTCGAGGAGCTTGTCGACGATCTGGTCGCCGGTCTCGCCCGCGTCGATGTAGCCGTCGAAGTGGTAGAGCATGACAAGTCCGGCCGACTCCTGGGCCAGCGCCATGTCGACGACGGCAAGCCCCTTCGGCTCCCATGCGTACAAACCCTGCGGATCAAGCACGATTCCCGCTACCTCCTCGCGTTTCACAGAGAAGAACGTGCAGCGGGGCACAGGCATTCCCACCTGTGCCGTCATCCCTCGGACGAGTGGACAATCCCACGAACGGGAACCGCCGTTGGGCGGCACAACGCAGCGAGGCCCGCTCCCCCGAAGGGGAACGGGCCTCGCTGTTCAGCCAGTTCAGCTGTCGGCCGCCGTCCTGTGACAGGTCAGTCGGCCACGCGACCGGTGAGGGTCAGAGCATTCAGCTCTGGCCGCCCGCCAGCTTCTCGCGCAGGGCAGCCAGGGCCTCGTCCGACGCCAGGGCGCCGGAGTTGTCGTCCGACTCCGAGGAGTACGAACCGCCCGAGATACCGGCGCTGGCGCTGCCACCGGCGGCGGCGGCCGGAGCGGCCGCACCCTCGGCAGCGGCGGCCTCGTCGGCCTCGCGGGACTTGATGACCTGGGCCTGGTGCTGCTCGAAGCGCGTCTGCGCCTCGGCGTACTGGGTCTCCCAGACCTCACGCTGCGACTCGAAGCCCTCGAGCCAGTCGTTGGTCTCGGGGTCGAAGCCCTCGGGGTAGATGTAGTTCCCCTGGTCGTCGTACGACGCGGCCATGCCGTAGAGCGTCGGGTCGAACTCGACCGAGGCCGGGTCGGCACCGAAGGCCTCGTTGGCCTGCTTCAGCGACAGCGAGATCCGGCGACGCTCGAGGTCGATGTCGATGACCTTGACGAAGATCTCGTCGTTGACCTGGACGACCTGCTCCGGGATCTCCACGTGGCGCTCGGCCAGCTCGGAGATGTGGACCAGACCCTCGATGCCCTCGTCGACGCGCACGAACGCGCCGAACGGAACGAGCTTCGTGACCTTACCGGGAACGACCTGCCCGATCTGGTGCGTACGGGCGAACTGCTGCCACGGGTCTTCCTGCGTCGCCTTCAGCGACAGGGAGACACGCTCGCGGTCCATGTCGACGTCGAGGACCTCGACGGTGACTTCCTGGCCGACCTCGACAACCTCGGACGGGTGGTCGATGTGCTTCCAGGACAGCTCGGAGACGTGCACGAGACCGTCGACGCCACCCAGGTCCACGAAGGCACCGAAGTTGACGATCGAGGAAACGACGCCGGAGCGGACCTGACCCTTCTGGAGGGTCGTGAGGAACGTCTGGCGGACCTCGGACTGGGTCTGCTCGAGCCAGGCACGGCGGGACAGGACCACGTTGTTGCGGTTCTTGTCCAGCTCGATGATCTTGGCCTCGAGCTCCTTGCCCACGTAGGGCTGGAGGTCGCGGACGCGGCGCATCTCGACGAGCGAGGCCGGCAGGAAGCCGCGGAGGCCGATGTCGAGGATGAGACCACCCTTGACGACCTCGATGACGGTACCGGTGACGATGCCGTCTTCTTCCTTGATCTTCTCGATGGTGCCCCAGGCACGCTCGTACTGAGCGCGCTTCTTCGAGAGGATCAGGCGGCCTTCCTTGTCCTCCTTCTGGAGAACCAGGGCCTCGATCTCGTCACCCACGGCGACGACCTCGTTCGGGTCGACGTCGTGCTTGATCGAGAGCTCGCGGCTCGGGATCACGCCTTCGGTCTTGTAACCGATGTCGAGGAGAACCTCGTCGCGGTCGACCTTGACGATGACGCCCTCAACGATGTCGCCGTCGTTGAAGTACTTGATCGTCGCGTCGATCGCCGCGAGGAACGCGTCCGCGTCGCCGATGTCGTTGACCGCAACCTGCGGGGTGGTGGCGGTGGCGGTGGTCTCGGTGCTGCTCGTCATGTGGGAAAGGGCTCCGGTACGGACAGAAATCGTAGGTACTGCTACGCCGTGAGCCTGTCGCTCTGCAGAAGCCGGACAGCCGAAGAAGCACCGGACTGAGAACATCGCCAGGCGCCTCGAAAACCGAGGAGACATACATGCAGATACGAGCGCGGCCTGCTAGGTCTGAGGCGCGCAGGCTCGCAGCGCAACTTGTAGCATACGGGGGCTGCCGGGCAGGGTCAATGCGCGAAGGCACACACCCGGGGCGGAACGCCTCATACCCGGCACAACTCAGGTTAGGCGAGGCCACCATGGCCGCCCGGCTCCCCCTCGACCACTTCTGGCACGTCCGCCGGAAAGTACCCGGGGAGGGTTTCCGCGGAGCCTACTCAGACGATTCAGACGGGCGCAATGATCCACGAAGACGAAGCCTCAGACGCTTTCGCCCCTCGCGACGCACTGGACGCACTGGACGCACTGGACGTCCAGGACGACACCGAGCCCGAGGCCACCCGGCGTGACGCGGGGGAGGCGGAGAGCAGCCGGGCCAGCCGGGGCTGGTGGGACCGCAACGCGGACGAGTACCAGCAGGACCACGGGACCTTCCTGGGGGACGACCGCTTCGTATGGGGTCCCGAGGGCCTCGACGAGGTGGAGGCGGAGCTGCTCGGCCCCGTCGACTCCCTCAAGGGGCTCGACGTGCTGGAGATCGGCGCGGGCGCCGCACAGTGCTCCCGCTGGCTGGTCGCCCAGGGGGCCCGCCCGGTCGCGGTGGACCTCTCGCACCGGCAGCTCCAGCACGCGCTGCGGATCGGCGGCGGCGAGGACGGGGTGGGCCTGGTGCAGGCCGACGCCGGGGTGCTGCCGTTCCGGGACGGCTCCTTCGACCTGGCGTGCTCGGCGTACGGCGCGGTGCCGTTCGTCGCGGACCCGGTGAAGGTGTTCCGCGAGGTGCACCGGGTGCTGCGGCCCGGCGGGCGGTGGGTGTTCTCGGTGACGCACCCGATCCGCTGGGCGTTCCCGGACGAGCCGGGCCCCGAGGGGCTCTCGGTCTCCGCCTCGTACTTCGACCGCACCCCCTATGTGGAGCAGGACGAGCAGGGGCGGGCGGTGTACGTCGAGCACCACAGGACGCTCGGCGACCGCATCCGGGACGTGGTGGCCGGCGGCTTCCGGCTGGTCGACCTCGTGGAGCCGGAGTGGCCCGCGTGGAACAGCTCGGAGTGGGGCGGCTGGTCCCCGCTGCGGGGGAACCTGATCCCGGGGTCGGCGATCTTCGTCTGCGTACGGGACTGATCCAAGGGGCAGCGGCCTTCGTCCGGACGGGGGCTGACCGGCGCGCCCGGCTCCGTACGACACTGGGGGCGTGATCCGCACCGACGCCCTTGACCAGCTGCCCGTCCGTTCCGCCGTGCCCGCCCTCAAAGAGGCGCTCGGCGCGCACGGCACCGCGGTGCTGTGCGCGCCGCCCGGCACCGGCAAGACGACCCTGGTACCGCTGGTGCTCGCCGGGCTGGTGGGCGGGGGTCCGGTGCGGCGGGTGGTCGTCGCGGAGCCGCGGCGGATCGCCGCCCGTGCGGCGGCCCGGCGGATGGCGTGGCTGCTGGGCGAGGAGGTCGGCGGCCGGATCGGCTTCACCGTGCGGGGCGAGCGCACGGTGGGTGCCCGGACCGTCGTGGAGGTCGTCACGACGGGAGTGCTGCTGCAGCGGCTGCAGCGCGATCAGGAGTTGCCCGGCGTCGATGTCGTCGTCCTGGACGAGTGCCACGAGCGGCATCTTGATGCGGACACGGTGGCCGCTTTCCTGCTGGACGTACGGGCCGCGCTGCGGCCGGAGCTGCAGCTTGTGGCGGCGTCGGCGACGACGGACGCGGCGGGCTGGGCCGAGCTGCTGGGCGGTGCGCCCGTGGTGGAGGCGCAGGGGGTGTCGTACCCCGTCGAAACGGTGTGGGTGCCGCCGGCACGGCCGGTGCGCCCGCCGCACGGGATGCGCGTCGACCCCGCGCAGCTGACGCATGCGGCGTCGGTGGTGCGGCGGGCGCTCGGCGAGCGCGCGGGCGACGTGCTGTGCTTCCTGCCCGGGGTGGGCGAAATCGCCCGGGTGGCGGGCCAGTTGGGGGGCGTGGGTGCCGAGGTGCTCCAGGTGCACGGACGTGCCCCCGCGGCGGTGCAGGACGCCGTACTCGCGGGATCTTCCTCGTCGGGGCGTCGTGTCGTCCTGACCACGTCCGTCGCCGAGTCGAGCCTGACGGTGCCCGGGGTGCGGATCGTGGTGGACTCCGGGCTCGCCCGTGAGCCGCGTACGGACCATGCGCGGGGGCTGAGTGCGCTGACGACCGTACGTGCGTCGGCCGCGGCGGGACGGCAGCGTGCGGGCCGCGCCGGGCGCGAGGCCCCGGGGACGGCCTACCGCTGCTGGGACGAGGCGGAGGAGGTCCGGCTGGCGCGCTTCCCGAACCCGGAGATCAAGGTGGCGGACCTCACGGCGTTCGCGCTCCAGGTGGCCTGCTGGGGCGATCCCGACGCGTCCGGCCTCGCCCTGCTCGACACGCCTCCGACCGGGGCGATGGCGGCGGCGCGGGAGGTCCTGTCCGCGATCGGCGCAGTCGACGCGCAGGGGCGGGCGACGGAGCGGGGCGTACGGCTGTCACGGCTCGGGCTGCACCCCCGGCTGGGCCGGGCGCTGCTCGACGGCGCCCGGGAGGTCGGCGCGCGCCGGGCGGCGGAGGTGGTGGCGCTGCTGAGCGAGGAGCCGCCGCGGGAGTACGGGGACGACCTGGCGGGCGCGTGGCGGGCGGCGCGGCGCGGCAGCGACGGGTACGGGGCGCGGTGGCGCCAGGAGGCACGGAGGCTGGCGTCGGGGGTCGGGGGTGCCGGCACCTCTGGTGGCTCGGGTGGCTCCGGTGGCTCCGGTGGTGGGGACGACGCGGTGGCGGGGCTGGTGGCGGCGCTCGCGTTTCCCGAGCGGGTGGCGCGGGCGCGGGGTGCGGGCGCCTTCCTCATGGCGTCCGGGACCGGGGCGGAGGTGGGTGAGGGGTCACGGCTGCGGAGTGCGCCGTGGCTGGCGGTTGCGGTCGCGGACCGGCCCTCGCACTCGGCGTCCGCGAGGGTGCGGCTCGCGGCCGTCGTCGACGAGGACACGGCGCTGCTCGCGGCGGAGCACTTGCGGGTGTCCGGGGAGGAGGTGCACTGGGAGGACGGGGACGTCGTCGCCCGGCGGGTGGACCGCCTGGGCGCCGTGGAGCTGACCGTACGGCCGCTGAAGGACGCGCCACGCGCGCGCGTGCACGAGGCGCTCCTGGAGGGGCTGCGGCGCGAGGGGGTCGGGCTGCTGCGGTGGACGCGGGACGCGGAGTCCCTGCGGGAGCGGCTGGCCTTCCTGCACCGGGAGTTGGGGGCGCCCTGGCCGGACATGTCGGACGAGGCTCTGTCCGGGCACACGGACGACTGGCTGGAGCCGGAGCTGTCGCGGGCGCGGCGGCGGGCGGACCTGGGACGAATCGACGCGGGGCAGGCGCTGCAGCGGCTGCTGCCGTGGGCGAGCGGGGACGCGGCGCGGCTGGACGAGCTGGCGCCGGAACGGATCCAGGTGCCGAGCGGGTCGCGGATCAGGGTGGATTACGGGGGCGGACAGCCCGTGCTGGCGGTGAAGGTGCAGGAGATGTTCGGGTTGGCCGAGACGCCGCGGGTGGGGGGCGTGGCGGGGGTGCCGGTGCTGGTGCACCTGTTGTCGCCGGCGGGGCGTCCGGCGGCGGTCACGGCGGATCTGGCGTCGTTCTGGAAGGAGGGGTACCGGGCGGTGCGGGCGGAGCTGAGGGGGCGGTACCCGAAGCATCCGTGGCCGGAGGATCCGGGGAGTTTCGAGGCGACGCGATTCACGAAGGCACGGTTGCAGAGGTAGGGGCGGTGTCGGGGGCGTCAGCCGCCCAAGGCGGCTAAGGGGCAGGCAGTTGGGGGCGCGGGGAACTGCGCGACCAGCCACGACGCACCCGCACGGTGTCCACAGGACCCGCACCCGCCGGCCCCACTCCCCGCCCCCGCGCCTCCACCCACAGCGCCAGCGCGAGAAGCGCGAGACCCAGCCCCAGGAACCCCCACGGCAAGTACGCCGTGAGCAGCAGGATCAGTGTCCGGTTGGACTTCACGAGGGCAACCGTGGAGTCGACGTAGTCGGCCCGCATCCTGACGTGCCCCGCGAACGCCGTGACCTTGTCGCGTCCGCCGAGCAGGCTGCCGCCCCGCAGCTCCTCCTGGTGGATCTCCTCGCCGTTGACGGGGGCGCCGGTGACGGGATCGATCCAGAACATCCGTTTCGTCGTGTACCACATGCTCGTGCCGGTCTGCTTCTCCAGCTTGGTGGAGTCGATGCCTGGCATCGGCATCTGCTTGGGGTAGGGCACCTTGGTCCACGGGATGGTCTGCTCGAAGTAGTAGACCTCCAGGCCCCGGAACTCCTGCGTGCCCCGGTAGTGGATGGGCGCGGTGCGGCGGGCCCTGGAGTCGTAGTACTCGTAGTCGCGCTTCTCCGTCAGGAACGGCCACTTGAACTCGATGCCGCGGCGCTGCACGGCATCGCCGTCGACCATCTCGCCGGTGGCGTGCACGGGGTCCTGCGAGTGCGCATCAAAGATGTAGCGCTCGGGGATGGTGGAGACCATCTTCCCGTCGGGGCCCGCGACGAAGGACAGGGCGTCCCAGACGACGACGTCGCGGTCCGCGGTCGCCTCGATCTTCTCGGACTCCTCGACGTTGCCCTTGAGGGTCTGCACGATGGTGAGCCTCTCGACCTGCTTGGACTGCATCGTGCCGTAGTCGACGAGCGTCGCCGGTTTGGCCTCCAGGACCGCTTCCTGGTACTGGCTGGGCGGGATCTTGGCCAGGCGCGGGAAGGCGTACCAGCGCAGGAGCGGGGAGAGGGCGGTGAAGAACACCGCGAGGGCGAGCAGGACCAGGCTGGATTTGCGTCGCATCTGCTTCCCGCCCCGCTACTTCTTCGGGCCCGGGACGGTGGTCAGCAGCGGCTTCGGCGAGGTTTCGCCGGTCGGGGTGCCGACGGCCGTGATGGCGAGGACCAGGGCGAATGCGGCGGCCAGCCCTATGGCGGCGGCGATGAGGGCGCGCATGGCCCGCCTCCCTCCCGGTAAAGGTTTCTGACGTTCCGTCAGGGACGTCGGGGAGGGGGCACCGTAGCAACGGCCGCGCGAGAGGGGAACAGGTCGGACGGGGGCTTCTCCCCTGGCCGGACAGAGGCTCGTCCCCGGGCCGGACAGAGGCTCTTCGCGGGGGCCGGACACAGGCACTCCCCCGGGCCGGTCGCAGGCTCTTCCCGGGGCCGGACACCCCAGGAGGGGGCCGGTGACTCCGGCCCCCTCCCGTATACGGTCCGCTCCCCCGGTTACGGCTTCGGCGTGCCCGTCCCCGAAGGGCTCCCCGTCGGCGTCGTCCCCGGTGTGGTCGGGGTCGTCGTCGGCGGTGTGGTGGGCGGGGTGGTCGGCGGGGTCGTGGGCGGTGTCGTCGGTGCCGCCGTGACCGTGAGCTGGACGTTCAGCGCGACGCCGTCCGCGACGATCCGCAGGACGTACGTGCCCGCCGTGTCGCCCGCGTACAGCTTCGGCAGCGTCACCGTGCCGTCGGCGCCCGTGGTGAGGCCGCCCACGGTGCGTACCGCCGTGCCGTCCGCGGCCTTGAAGTACGGGCCCTTGGTGCCGGTGATCACCGCGGACACCGTGGCGCCCGCGAGCGCCTTGCCGTCGGCGGTCGCCTTCACCTCGACGGCGGTCGCGAACGCGGCACCGGCCTCGGCCTTGAGCGCGGCCTGCGACGTACGGGCGAGTGCGTCGGCCTTCGGCGCCGGGGCCGGCGCGGCCTTGACCGTCGCCCAGAACTCGGCCGCCGGAGTGCCGGGAGCGGTCGCCCGGACCACGAACGATCCCGCCTGCCGGCCCGCCGCGAGGACCGGCGCGGTGGCGGTGCCGTCCTTGCCGGTGGTGACGGTGGTGCGCAGGGCGTTGCCGGGGAAGCGGGCGCCGGTGGCGCCGATGACGGTGAAGTCGACCTTGACGCCCGCTACCGGCTTGCCCGCCGCGTTGAGCGCGCGCACGGCCGGGCGGCCTGTGAAGTTCCCGCCCGCGACGGCGGCCAGCTTCTGGGCGCTGGTCTGCTGCAGCTTGACGGGGCCGGCCGGTGTGGTGGGCGGCTTGGTGGTGGTCGGCGGCTTGGCCGGCGGTTTGGTCGCGACGGGGGGCTTGGTGGCGCCCGGAGCCGGGGTGGTGGGAGTGGTCGGGGTCGTACTGCCGGTGCCCGAAGGGGTGTTGCGGTGGCTGTCGGGGTCGGGAGTGGTCGGCTGGACGCCGGAGCCGTCCGGGACCTCGTGGGTGCCGCGCTTGTAGTACTCGAACCAGGACAGGACGGTCCGCAGGTACTCCTGCGAGTGGTTGTAGCTGAGGATCGCCTTGTCGCGGTCCTGCGGGTTCGTCATGTCGCGGGAGCCCGCGCAGAGGTAGTGCCCGGCGGCCAGCGCCGCATCATAGATGTTGTTGGGGTCCTTGCGGCCGTCCCCGTTGCCGTCCTTGCCGCTGCGCGCCCAGGTCGACGGGATGAACTGCATCGGGCCGATCGCCCGGTCGTACGTGGCGTCGCCGTCGAACTCGCCCTTGTCGGTGTCCGAGATGTTCGCGAAGCCGATGCCGTTGAGGACGGGCCCGCGGATCGGCTTGGTGGTGTTGCCCTGGGCGTCGACCTGGCCGCCGCGCGCCTGACCGGACTCCACCTTGCCTATGGCGGCGAGGAGCTGCCACGGGAGACGGCAGGAGGGATCGGCCGTCTCGATGGCCGTCTGCGCCTTCTTGTACGCGTCCAGCACGGTCGCGGGGAGACCCGCCTCGGCCGCCCCGACCGGGGTGGTGGTGCCGTCGCCGGGCAGGCCGATGCTCGCGTCCGGCACACCGGGGGTGGTCAGCGGTGGAAGGTCCGTGTAGTACGGGGAGTTGCCGGTGGCGGCGCTGTCCGGCGACGGCTTCGCACCGGCCGCCGCCTGCCCGGTGGCCGGATTCCCCGCCGCCCCTGGAGCCTGCGACGCGGACAGGGCTGCCACGGCTATCGCCGCGACCGCTGTCGTGGTCGCCCCCTTGCGCAAACGGCGACCGAATTGTGCTGCCATGCGAGTGGTCCCTCCCCATCGGCGGCAGACGCGCTCCCCAGCGCGAAGACCCACGTGACACTACGACAACTCTTGGCCCCGGAACACAGGCTTCTGGACGCTTTTCACCAGTTCGACACCTTCGTATCCCCCCGTATCCCCCGCAAGAGGCGTCTCAGCAGTCCCGCATACTGAGCGTTATTGATCAAAATCGGCCAACGCCCAGTCGGGGCCGTCCACAACGCCCAGTCGGGGCCGTCCAGGAGGACACCGGTGCCGTTCACACTCAGCCACGCCGCTGCCGTACTGCCCGGCATCCGCCGGAACGGCACGGGCCGCGGCCCGTTCCTGGCGTCCGCCCTCGTCGCCGGATCCTTCGCCCCCGACCTGACGTACTACGCCGCGTCCGTCGTCCCCGGCGGGATGGCGTTCGGCGACTTCACGCACTCGGCGGCCGGCATCGTCACCGTGGACGTCCTGTGCACCGCCCTACTGGTGGGGCTGTGGCTGCTGGTCCGCGAACCGCTGACGGCCCTGCTGCCGCGCACCTGGCAGCCACGGGTGTACAGGCTCCTGCGCGGGGAGCGCTGGGACGCCGTGTCGCCGTCCCTGGCGGGGAAGTTCGCGCTGTCGGCGGTGGCCGGATCACTCACCCACGTCGGCTGGGACCTCTTCACGCATCCGGGCCGCCTCGGCATGGAGCTGCTGCCGGTCCTGGGGCAGACGTACGCCGGCTTCCCCCTCTACACCTATGCGCAGTACGGGACTTCGGCGCTGGCCGCCGTCGGCCTCGGCTGGTTCCTGGCGACGGCGCTGCGACGCCGGCCGGACGGAGCCGCACTCACCGGCGTACCCCTGCTGGACGTACGGCGGCGGACCGCCGGGATCGCCCTGCTGCTGGGGTGCGCGGCACTGGGCGCGGTGGGACGGTGCGTGATCTGGGCGGCCCACCAGAGCCTCCCCCTGCGGCCGTTCGACTACGTGCCGACGGCCTGCTTCGGCGCCGGGGCGGGGCTGCTGGTGGGTCTGGTGCTGTACGCAGTGCTGGTGGGCCGGTGGCGGAGCACCTCGGCGGAACCCTCCGCAATGCACGACTCGGCGGAACCCTCCGCAATGCACGACTCGGCCGAATCCTCCCCGATGCACGACGACACGGCGGAGGCCCGCCCCCGTACCCGATCGCACTGATCGCACACGGGGACGGGCCTCGCCGGAACACACTCCGCAAGCCCCGCAGGGTCAGTGCGCCGCCGACTCCCAGTCCGCACCGACACCCACCGACACGTCCAGCGGCGCCCGCAGTTCGACCGCGCCCGCCATCTCGCGGCGGACGATCTCCTCGACCTTCTCCCGCTCGCCCTTCGCGATCTCCAGCACGATTTCGTCATGCACCTGGAGCAGCATCCGCGAGGTGAGCCCGGCCTTCTCCAGCGCCGCGTCCACATTCAGCATCGCGACCTTGACGATGTCCGCCGCGGTGCCCTGGATCGGGGCGTTGAGCGCCATCCGCTCGGCCATCTCACGGCGCTGACGGTTGTCGCTGTTGAGGTCGGGGAGGTAGCGGCGGCGGCCCAGCATCGTCTCCGTGTAGCCCGTGGCGCGGGCCTCCTCGACGGCGCGCTGCAGGTAGTCCTGCACCCCGCCGAACCGCTCGAAGAACGTGTTCATCAGGCCGCGCGCCTCGCCCGCGTCGATGTTCAGCTGCTGGGAGAGACCGAACGCGGAAAGCCCGTACGCCAGGCCGTACGACATGGCCTTGATCTTGCGGCGCATCTCGGCGTCGACCGCGGAACGCTCCACGCCGAACACCTGCGAGGCGACCGTGGTGTGCAGGTCCTCACCGGACTTGAACGCCTCGATGAGGCCCGCGTCCTCCGACAGGTGGGCCATCACGCGCAGTTCGATCTGGCTGTAGTCGGCCGTCATCAGGCACTCGTAGCCCTCGCCGACGACGAAGCCGCGGCGAATCGCGCGGCCCTCGTCCGTACGCACCGGAATGTTCTGCAGGTTGGGCTCGGTGGAGGACAGCCGTCCGGTCGCCGCCACCGTCTGGTTGAAGGTGGTGTGGATACGGCCGTCGGCGGCGATCGTCTTGATCAGGCCCTCGACGGTGACCCGCAGCTTGGCCTGCTCACGGTGGCGCAGCATGATCACCGGCAGCTCGTGCTCGGTCTGCGCCGCCAGCCAGGCCAGGGCGTCCGCGTCCGTCGTGTACCCCGTCTTGGTCTTCTTCGTCTTGGGCAGCGCCAGCTCGCCGAAGAGGATCTCCTGGAGCTGCTTGGGCGAACCGAGGTTGAACTCGCGGCCCGCCGCGTCGTGCGCCTCGCCCACGGCATGCTGCACCGCGGCCGCGAACTGCTCCTCCATGGCGGTCAGATGGTCCCGGTCGGCGGCGATGCCGTGCCGCTCAAGGCGGGCAAGGAGGATCGAGGTGGGCAGCTCCACGTCATGCAGCAGCTCGGCCGCGCCGACCTCCTTGAGCTTCTCGCCGAACGCCTCACCCAGGTCGAGGATGGTGCGGGCCTGCCCCATCAGCGCATCGGCCTCGGCCCGCTCGTCCTCCTCCGACCCGAAGGCCAGCTGTCCGTCGGCGACCGCCGCAGGGGCCAGTTCACGGCCCAGGTACTCCACCGACAGGGCGTCCAGCGCGAAGGACCGCCGCCCCGGCTTCACCAGGTACGCGGCGAGCGCGGTGTCCATGGTGACCCCGGCGACCTGCCAGCCGTGCTCCGGGAAGACCCGCATGGCGCTCTTGGCGTTGTGCAGCACCTTGGGCCGGTCCGCATCCGCGATCCACGCGGCGAACGCCTTCTCGTCGCCCTCGGCCAGCTCGGCGGGGTCGAACCAGGCGGCCGCCCCGTCCGCCGCGGCCAGCGCGATCTCCGTGACGTTGCCCGAGCCCAGCGCCCAGGTGTCGACCGTGGCCACACCCAGCGGCTGCGCGCCGTGCTCCTGCAGCCAGGGGGCGAGCTCGCCGGAGCCCAGCACGACGCCGTCCAGCTCGATCCCGGCGGCCGGAGCCGCCGCTTCCTCCTCCACGGCGCCCGGGTCCACGGCCAGCAGCCGCTCCCGCAGCGACGGATTGCGGATCTCCAGCACCTCCAGGACGCCGGCCAGTGCCTCCCGGTCGTACGGAGCGCGCTCCAGGTCCGCGGGGCCCTTGGCCAACTCCACGTCGCGCACCATCTCGGTGAGCTTGCGGTTGAGCTTCACGGCGTCCAGGTGGTCCCGGAGGCTCTCTCCCACCTTGCCCTTGACCTCGTCGGCCCGCTCCATCAGCGCCGCGAACGAACCGAACTCCTTGATCCACTTCGCGGCGGTCTTCTCGCCGACCTTCGGGATGCCCGGCAGGTTGTCCGACGGGTCGCCGCGCAACGCCGCGAAGTCCGGGTACTGCTGCGGGGTCAGACCGTACTTCTCCTCGACCGCCGCAGGGGTGAACCGGGTCATCTCGGAGACACCCTTGGTCGGGTACAGCACCGAGGTGTGCTCAGTGATCAGCTGGAACGAGTCGCGGTCGCCCGTCATGACCACCACGTCGAACCCGGCCGCCTCCGCCTGCGTGGCGAGCGTGGCGATCACGTCGTCCGCCTCGAACCCGTCGACCGCGAACCGCTCGACGTGCATCGCGTCGAGCACCTCGCCGATCAGCTCGACCTGCCCCTTGAACTCGTCGGGGGTCTTCGAACGGTTCGCCTTGTACTCCGGGAACTCCTCGGAGCGCCACGTCTTGCGGGACACGTCGAACGCCACCGCGAAGTGCGTGGGCGCCTCGTCACGCAGGGTGTTCGCCAGCATCGACATGAAGCCGTACACGGCGTTGGTCGGCTGGCCGCTCGCCGTCGTGAAATTCTCCGCGGGCAGCGCGAAGAACGCACGGTAGGCCATGGAGTGCCCGTCCACGAGGAGCAGGCGGGGACGCGCCCCGGCGGTCTCAGGAGTCTTGTCTGCGGTCTTCGCTGCTGTTTTTGCCACGTGTCCGATCCTAGGCCGCCCCACTGACAATCCGGTCCGCGGAGCCGTCACGCAACGCCCCGCCCGTCCTCACTGTCAGTGCCTCGTGACAGGATCGAAGACCTCACAGATCCGCAGATCCACCGCTCGAAGGGGAGCGCCATGGCAGCGAAGCCGCCCGCAGGGGACCCGGTCCAGGACGCACCGCAGGTCGCGGCCCCCCAGCACGCCGCCGCCGGCCTGCCCGCCATAGCGCACACCCTGCGCATGGCCCAGCAGCAGATGGGCACGGTCCGCACCGCCCGCACCCTCCTCAAGGTCAACCAGAAGAACGGCTTCGACTGCCCCGGCTGCGCCTGGCCCGAGGAGGACAAGCGGCACACCGCCGAATTCTGTGAGAACGGCGCGAAGGCCGTCGCCGAGGAAGCCACCCTGCGCCGGGTCACCCCGGCCTTCTTCGCCGCGCACCCGGTCTCCGACCTGACGGAGCGCAGCGGGTACTGGCTGGGCCAGCAGGGCCGGATCACCGAGCCGATGCTGCTCGACGAGGGCTCGGACACCTACCGGCCGGTGACCTGGGAGTACGCCTTCGGCCTGATCGGCCGCGAGCTGCGGGCACTCGATTCCCCCGACGAAGCCGTCTTCTACACCTCCGGCCGCACCAGCAACGAAGCGGCGTTCCTGCTCCAGCTCTTCGCCCGCGAGTTCGGTACGAACAACCTGCCCGACTGCTCCAACATGTGCCACGAGTCCTCAGGCTCCGCCCTCACGGAGACCATCGGCATCGGCAAGGGCAGCGTCAGCCTGGAGGACCTCCACCAGGCCGACCTGATCATCGTCGCCGGGCAGAATCCGGGCACCAACCACCCGCGCATGCTGACCGCCCTGGAGAAGGCCAAGCATGCGGGCGCAAAGATCATTTCGGTGAATCCCCTGCCCGAAGCGGGACTTGAGCGCTTCAAGAACCCGCAGACCCCGCAGGGCATGCTCAAGGGAACGGCCCTCACCGACCTGTTCCTGCAGATCCGCCTCGGCGGCGACCAGGCCCTCTTCCGCCTCCTCAACAAGCTGATACTGGAGACGAACGGCGCGGTCGACGAGCTGTTCGTACGGGAACACACCCACGGTTACGAGGAGTTCGCCGCCGCGGCGAAGGCCGCCGACTGGGACGACACACTGACCGCGACCGGCCTCGATCGCGCCGACATCGAGCGGGCGCTGCGCATGGTCCTCGCCTCGAAGAGGGTCATCGTGTGCTGGGCGATGGGCCTGACCCAGCACAAGCACTCCGTGCCGACCATCCGCGAAGTGGTCAACTTCCTCCTGCTGCGCGGCAACATCGGCCGCACCGGCGCCGGAGTCTGCCCCGTCCGCGGCCACTCCAACGTCCAGGGCGACCGCACCATGGGCATCTTCGAGCGGCCCGCACCCGCCTTCCTCGACGCCCTCGACAAGGAATTCTCCATCACCTCGCCCCGCCACCACGGGTACGACGTGGTCCGCGCCGTCCAGGCGCTGCGCGACGGCGACGCCAAGGTGTTCTTCGCGATGGGCGGCAACTTCGTCGCCGCCACCCCCGACACCCACGTCACCGAGGCCGCCATGCGCAAGGCCCGCCTCACCGTCCACGTGTCGACCAAGCTCAACCGCTCGCACGTCGTCACCGGCACCCGCGCACTGATCCTGCCCACCCTCGGCCGCACCGACAAGGACGTCCAGAAGAGCGGCAAGCAGTTCGTGACGGTCGAGGACTCCATGAGCATGGTGCACGCCTCCCGCGGCAACCTCCCGCCCGCGAGCCCGCACCTGCTGTCCGAGCCCGCCATCGTCGCACGCATGGCACAGGCCGCCCTCGGCGAGCGATCGACCACCCCGTGGGCACAGTTCGAGCAGGACTACGCGCGCATCCGCGACCGGATCTCCCGCGTCGTCCCCGGCTTCGAGGACTTCAACACCCGCGTCGCCGCACCCGGCGGCTTCACCCTCCCGCACGGCCCGCGCGACGAGCGCCGCTTCCCCACCGCCACTGGCAAGGCCAACTTCACCGCGGCCCCCGTCGAGTACCCCGAACTCCCCGCCGGGCGGCTGCTGTTGCAGACCCTGCGCTCGCACGACCAGTACAACACCACCATCTACGGCCTCGACGACCGCTACCGCGGCATCAAGGACGGCCGCCGCGTCGTCCTCGTCAACCCCCAGGACGCCCGCGAGCTCGGCCTCGCCGACGGCAGCTACACCGACCTGGTCAGCGAGTGGAAGGACGGCGTCGAGCGCCGCGCCCCCGGCTTCCGCGTCGTCCACTACCCGACCGCCCGCGGCTGCGCCGCCGCCTACTACCCCGAGACGAACGTCCTCGTACCGCTCGACGCGACGGCCGACACCAGCAACACCCCCACCAGCAAGTCGGTCGTCGTCCGTCTGGAACAATCACCGCCCGTATGAGCGTTCGCTTAGACACGTCGCTCAGACACGTCGCTCAGACACGTCGCTCAGATAAGTCGCTCAGACAAGTCGCTGAGACAACCGGACCACACGGTCACACACCGAACGGAGCCTGGCCCATGGGTGAGCAGTCCACCGCGAAGTTCCCGCAGGACGTCGTCGACGAGTACGCCGCGCTCGGCGTCGACCTGGCCGCGATGTTCTCCGCCGGGCACCTCGGCACCCGCATGGGTGTGCAGATCATCGAGGCATCCTCGGACCGCGTCGTCGGCACCATGCCCGTCGAGGGCAACACCCAGCCGTACGGACTCCTGCACGGCGGCGCCTCCGCCGTCCTCGCCGAGACCCTCGGCTCGGTGGGCGCCATGCTGCACGGCGGCAGCAAGAAGCTCGCCGTCGGCGTCGACCTCAACTGCACCCACCACCGGGGCGCCCGCAGCGGACTGGTGACCGGCGTGGCCACCCCCGTCCACCGCGGACGCTCCACCGCCACCTACGAGATCGTCATCACCGACGAGCAGGACAAGCGGGTCTGCACGGCCCGCCTCACCTGCATGCTCCGCGACACCGAGGGCCTCACCGGCTGACCGGCAGCGTCACACTGCTGACCCCGGCCCGGACGGACATCTGCGTCCCGGCCGGGTACCGCAGCGTGTAGTCGAAGTCCGTCGACATCAGCACCACACCCAGCCGATGCCCCTTCTTGAAGACGTACTCCTGCGGCTGCATGTCCCACTTCAGCGCGTACTCGCGCCCCTCCACCACCTTGTCCTGGCGGGAGAAGGAATTCCGGTTACGGACGTCCAGCCACCCCCGCGACACGATCTTGAAGTCGGCACTCTCCGTACGATGCTTGCTGCGGTACGCGCACCCCGTGTCCCCCTCGATGCCCTGCCCGTAACAGACCTGGGGCTGCGAGGTGTCCGACGCCGTGCCCGCGGTCGCCCTGGTGTCCTGCCCGTAGTCCACCAGCAGCGCCGTCACGTACGGCGAGGTCCCCTTCAACGAGGCCAGCACCGACATCTTCGGCACCCCGTTCACCCGCAGGTCCTTCTCCAGTGCGCCCGTCGTGTACGCCAGCCGGTTCGGGTTCGCGGTCTGAGGCGACGCCGCCAGCTGCTCGGCCTTCACCGTGCGGCCCGCGTCCGTCAGCGACTGCTTGACCGGCAGTCCCGGCCACGGCGACAAGCCACGGGAATTCAGCCGCAGCGTCTCGTTCCGCGTCCCGCGCGCCGGCCACTCCGACTGCCGCTTCCAGCTGAAGTCGGCCTGCTCGACATCCACCTTCGGCTCGTCCAGCGCGCCGTTCTTCAGCCCGTACAGCCAGTAGTCGAACCACTGGTGGGTCTGGCGCAGCCACTCCTCCATCCGCAGCGGCATCGGGTTGATGTGCCCCGCCTGGTGCAGCCACATCTTGCGCGGCACACCGTTCTTCTTCAGCGCGTCCCACAGCTGACCGGCGTGCTTGGTCTTCACGTTCCAGTCGTTGAAACCGTGCACGACGAAGACCCCGGCCTTGATCTTCCCGACGTCCTTGAGATAGTCCCGCTCCTTCCAGAACGGCCCGAAGTCCCCCGTCGTACGGTCCTGTTGGGCGGTCAGCGCGTCATGGACCGGCGCGCACACCTCCGGGTTCGCCCGGCTGTTGACGCCCTTCGCGAGGATGTCGGTGTCCTCGCCCTGGTAACCGCCCGGCGCGACGACGCCACCGCCGGCCCGGTAGTAGTCGTACCAGGAGGAGATCCCGGAGATCGGCACGATCGCCTTCAGACCCTTGACCCCGGTAGAGGCGACGGCGGTGGGCAGCGTCCCGTTGTACGAGATGCCCATCATCGCGGAGTTGCCCGTCGACCAGGTGGCCCCGACCGGCTTCCCGTCCAGGTCCCAGCCGCGGGCCCGCCCGGCCAGCCAGTCCACGGCGGCCTTCGCACCGAGCGTCTCGTTGCGCCCGCCGGAGGTGGAGCAGCCGGTCGCCGCCCCCGTACCGACGCTGTCGACCTGGGCGACCGCATAGCCGCGCGGCAGATAGTAGTTGTCGTAGTACCCGCCGTACGTCACCGGGCCCGCGGCGACGAGGGACGGCCTGCGCGCCTCACCGGCCGGCCACTTCCCGCCGAACGGCAGCCCGTCCTCGTCCACATCGACGTTGTGGAACGGAACGTCGGGACCACCGCCCCAGTACGGACTCGCCTCGATGATCGTGGCGACCTTCAGCCCGGCGTCGGTCTCCTTGGGCCGCAGGATCCGCATCCGGATCGTGTCGCGCTTCCCGTCGTCGTCGCTGTCCACCTCGGTCTCGACGTCGACCTGCTGGTAGAGCGCGTCAGCACGCGAAAACACCGGCTGCGTCTGATTGTTGACGATCTTCAGGGCGGGCTGCGCGGCCTGGTCCGCCCGCGCGGCGGCGGGCGTCGGGAGCGCCGCCAGGAGGGACGCGGCCAGTGCCGCCATGCCCCATTTCCGTACCGTACGTATAGCTGTGGGTCTCGCCATCGTGCCTGCCTCCAGAGGGTGCGGGGATGCGACGATCACGCGGTGGGCGCGTACACATTCGCCGCTCCGGCCCGGACGCGCCAGAGGGCAGCACCGACCTCATGCATCGGCGTTGCCCACCGGACAACTCCGCTGCCCGGAAGGGAGGTTCGCGACGCGGCCATTAGAGCCCTGGTTCTCCTGGGGCGCCAGAGGCAATCGAGCCACCTGTTTCGGCCGCCGCCCAGTAGCCCGCACACCTCTCAACACGTAGCCTTCGAAGGTGAGTTCAGGTCGCACGCACACCCTCCGGGCGAGCACCAGGAACACCCTCGCGCTGCTCGCCGCCCTCGCCTGCGCCACCGCGTGCAGCCCGCAGGGCACACCTGACGCCACCGCCTCCGACAGCTCCCCCGCCACTTCCGCCGCACCTCCCGCCCGCCCCGCCGACCTGTGCACCTCACTCGTCTCGTACTGGGTGAAGGAGGCGCTCAAGGGCAACAAGTGGGCCGGCATCGACTGGGAGCAGAAGGGCCTTTCCAACGAGCAGTACGGCATCCACGAAGCCGTACTCGCCGAAGCCCGCGCCGAGCAGAAAAAACACGGCACCGCCGCGGCCGAACAGCTCGCCGACCGCAGGGTCCGGCAGAAGTGCGAAGCCCAGAAGGGCGCCACCGGCAGCTCGGAGAACTGGCGCGAACCACAGGCGCCCCGGGAACCGCACACACCGCGATGAGCACCATCGGCCCCGTCGAGGAGTACGGCACAACGCCCGGCGCAGGAGCCGGAGCAGACACCGGAGCAGGGGATTCTGCGCCAGCCCACGAAGTCATCGGAACCGCCAATTCCGCCCACCGAGGCCCCACTTGGCATCGCGGACGGCACCGCGTCTGGCGCCGTGCCGCTCTCGCCGCCTGCGCCGCCCTCGCCCTCGTGCTCGCTCTCGGCCACCTGAACGGGCGGCGCCCGACCGTGCCCCCCTTGCCTGGACTGATCACCCGCATCTCCTACCAGGGGCTCGCCGGGCCGCCCGACCGGAAGGCCCGGAGCTTCACCTTCCGCATCAAGATCACGACCACTGACCCCGCACGCGGCAGCCACCTCCTCGTCAGCGCGATCCAGCAGCCGTACGCCGCATTTACCACATTCGCCACACCAGCACCACCACTTGATATACGGCAGGGAAGGGGCATAGTTACGGCACTGCGGATCACCGTCGGCACCTGCACGGGAATTCCGCGCGGAGTCTCTCTACCCGTACTCGAAGTAACGCTGAGTAACAGAAGGACCGAAGAACGCGTGAGCTTCGGACTCGGCGCCACCTACGCCGAGGACCTCGAAGACGTCCTCACCGAGCTCTGCCCGCTGTCAGTACCAAGATCACCCCAAGCGCCTTAGCGGAACTGCCAGTTCTCACCATGCGAGAAAAAGCCACACCGGCCAAAAGACCGATATGACCCTCCTTGTGCACCAAGCTCTCGCCACGGCATAACAAGACAGTCACATCCTGCGGCTACCGGCTCCCCGAGTCCTTCACCTGCGCTTAGAGTCACGGCCAGTCACCGCGCCGTCGGGCACGACTGCAAGCGACCGCAAGCGACTGGCACGAACAGTCCCGCAACGTCCCACCACCACGCCCCAGTTCGGCCCGGCCAGCGTCACGGCACCTCAGCAGAGGAGGCCGCGCCAGGGAAAGGATTCACCGTGCGACACCGTTCCTTGCTCATACTCACCACCGTGCTCACCACCGGAGCACTCACCCTCACCGCCTGCTCGTCGCGTGACGAAGGCGGCAAAAGCAACGGGGGCTCGGGCAAGACGACCACCGTGATCATCGGTGTCGACGCCCCGCTCACCGGATCCCTTTCCGCCCTCGGCCAGGGCATCAAGAACTCCGTGGACCTCGCGGCCAAGACCGCCAACAAGAACAAAGAGGTCTCGGGCGTCGAATTCAAGGTCGAAGCCCTCGACGACCAGGCAATTCCCGCCTCCGGCCAGGCCAACGCCACCAAGTTCGCCGGCAACAAGGACGTCATCGGCGCCGTCGGCCCCCTCAACTCCGGCGTCGCCCAGTCCATGCAGGGCGTCTTCGACACCGCGGGCCTCGTCCAGGTCTCCCCGGCGAACACCAACCCCTCGCTCAGCCAGGGCGACAACTGGGGCAAGGGCGAGAAGAAGCGCGGATTCAAGACGTACTTCCGCACCGCCACCACGGACGTCATCCAGGGCAAGTTCGCCGCCCAGTACCTGTACAACGACGCCAAGAAGAAGAACGTCTACGTCGTCGACGACAAGCAGACCTACGGCGCCGGCCTCGCCGCGATCTTCTCCGAAGAGTTCAAGCGCCTCGGCGGCAAGATCGCAGGCAGCGACCACGTCACCACCAAGGAGACCGACTTCTCCTCCACCGCCAACAAGATCAAGGGATCCCAGGCGGACTCGGTCTACTTCGGCGGCCAGTACCCCGAGGGCGGCCTCCTCTCCGACCAGGTGAAGAAGACCGGCGCCGACATCCCGCTCATGGGCGGCGACGGCGTCTACGACCCCGCCTTCATCAAGGCCTCCGCCCAGTCCAACGACGGCGACCTCGCCACCTCGGTCGGCTTCCCCGTCGAGAAGCTGGAAACCGCCAAGAAGTTCATCGCCGACTACACGGCCGCCGGCTACAAGGACCCCTACGCGGCCTACGGCGGCTACTCCTACGACGCCGCCTGGTCCATCATCCAGGCCGTCAAGGCAGCCGTGCAGGCCAACGGCGGCAAGCTGCCGACCGACGCCCGCGCCAAGGTCCTCGAAGCCATGTCCAAGGTCTCCTTCGAGGGCGTGACCGGCAAGGTCTCCTTCGACGAGTACGGCGACACCACGAACAAGCAGCTCACCGTCTACTCCGTGAAGAACGGCGCATGGACCGACGTCAAGAGCGCCACGTTCAAGGACTGACCCACCCGCACTGACCGACCCAAACCGCGCGAGGACGCAAACAGCGCCCTCGCGCGGTGTCATATCCGACACGCTCATCGGAGGCCCTGCGGTGCACGAACTGCCGCAACAGCTGGTCGACGGTCTGGCCCTCGGTGCCCTGTATGGCCTCATCGCCATCGGGTACACCATGGTCTACGGCATCGTCCAGCTCATCAACTTCGCCCATGGCGAGATCTTCATGGTCGGGGGCTTCGGCGCCCTCACCACGTACCAGATCCTCCCCTCGGGGACCTCACTCGTGGTGGCCCTGCCCCTCATGCTCATAGGCGGAGCGATAGTCTCCGTGGCTGTCGCCACAGCCGCGGAACGCTTCGCATACCGACCACTGCGCGGCGCCCCGCGACTCGCACCACTCATCACCGCGATCGGTCTCTCGATCGTCCTCCAGCAACTGGTCTGGGGCTTCTACCCCGGCGCCAAGGCACCCGTGACCTTCCCCGAGTTCACCGGTCCCTCCTTCAAGATCTTCGACGGCCTGGCCATCGACCGCGCCGACCTCTTCGTCTTCATCGCGGCCCCCGTCTGCATGGCCGCCCTCGGCATCTTCGTCTCCAAGAGCCGCAGCGGACGCGCCATGCAAGCCACCTCCCAGGACCGCGACACCGCGAAGCTCATGGGCATCAACACCGACCGCATCATCGTGCTGGCATTCGCCATCGGCGCCGCCTTCGCCGCAGTCGCCGCCGTCGCGGAAGGCCTCAGCAAGGGCCAGGTCCGCTTCGAAATGGGCTTCATCCTCGGCCTCAAGGCCTTCACCGCCGCCGTACTCGGCGGCATCGGCAACATCTACGGCGCCATGGTCGGCGGCCTCGTCCTCGGCGTCGCCGAAACCATGGCCACCGCCTACATCGCCGACATCCCCGGCATGCAGCAACTCGGCGGCGGCAGCTGGAAAGACGTCTGGGCCTTCGCCCTCCTCATCCTCGTCCTCCTCTTCAGGCCCCAGGGCCTGCTGGGCGAACGCGTCGCGGACAGGGCGTGATCACGATGACAACAGCCACCAAAACCACAGAACCCGCCCAGGCGCCCACCGACGCCCACGCCACCCTGCTCCGGCGAGCCATCGCCGCAGGCGGCGTACTCACCGTCGCCAGCACCTTCCTCAACTGGACCTACACCGACGAGTTCCCCGGCAATCTGACCGTCACCGGATACCCCGGCGGCCTCCAGATCCTCACCCTCACCGCCGGCCTGCTCGTCCTGCTGTACGCACTGAGCGCACTCGGCACCAAGGGCCTCGCCTGGCTCGCCCCCGCGGGCACCACCAAGGCCCTGCGCCTCCTGGCCCTCGGCGCCTTCGGCACCACCTGGTTCACCGCCGTCGCCATCGCCGTAGTACTCGGCGGCGTCAACCACCTCGACCCGGGCGGCTTCCTCGCCGCAGTCGCCTCCGCGATCCCCCTCCTGGCGTTCAAACTCCCCGACGACACCCGCCAGGTCGCACGCCCCAAGGAACTCCCCTCCTGGGCCGAAATCCTCATCATCGTCGCCGTCTTCGCCGTCGGACTCTTCATCGTCTCCTACGGCATCGACACCGACTACTCCGAACTCTTCATCGGCTTCCTGATCACCGCCGGCTTCGCCACAGCAGCCCTCGGCAAATCAGGACTCCTCGCCCGCCTCACCGCACTCACCTACAAGCACCGCTCCATCACCATGACCGCCGCATTCCTCGCCGCGGCCAGCTTCCCCTTCACCCAGAGCACCGACACCTTCACGCTCATCGGCGTCAACATCCTCATCTTCGCCACCGTCGCCCTGGGCCTGAACATCGTCGTCGGCCTCGCCGGACTCCTCGACCTCGGATACGTCGCCTTCCTCGGCGTCGGCGCCTACACCGCGGCCCTCGTCTCCGGAACCAGCTCCTCCGTCTTCGGCGTCCAATTCCCCTTCTGGGCAGCCGCCCTCTGCGGAGCAGCCGTCTCCCTCGTCTTCGGCGTCCTCATCGGCGCCCCCACCCTGCGACTGCGCGGCGACTACCTCGCCATCGTCACCCTCGGCTTCGGCGAGATCTTCCGCCTCACCGTCAACAACCTCGACGGCAACTCGGGACCCCGCGTCACCAACGGACCCAACGGCGTCTCCAACGTCCCGCCGATCAACCTCTTCGGCTACGACTTCGGCGCCGAACACAGCCTGTTCGGCCTGCCGATCACCAAATTCACCAACTACTTCCTGCTGATGCTGCTCGCCACCATCCTGGTCGTGCTCGTCTTCCGCAGGGCAGGAAACTCCCGCATCGGCCGCGCCTGGGTCGCCATCCGCGAAGACGAAACCGCCGCCACCGCCATGGGCATCAACGGCTTCCGCGTCAAACTCATCGCCTTCGCCCTCGGCGCCTCCCTCGCCGGACTCGCCGGCTCCGTCCAGGCACACGTCACCACCACCGTCGTACCCGAGAGCTACCAGTTCGCCGGACCCGTACCCCCCAACTCCGCATTCCTCCTCGCGGCAGTCATCCTCGGCGGCATGGGCACCATCAGCGGACCCCTCCTCGGCGCCTCACTGCTCTACCTCATCCCGGCCAAGCTGCAAATCCTCGCGGACTACCAGCTCCTCGGCTTCGGCATCGCCCTCATCCTGCTGATGCGCTTCCGACCCGAAGGCCTCATCGCCAACCGGCGCGCCCAGCTCGAATACCACGAGACCGACCAACTCGACGTACCCGACCAACCCACCCCGGGCCCCGGCGTCGGCATCACGAAGGCGGGGGCGTGAACCCCATGGCAACTCCCACAGCCACCACCGACACCGCACCGGCGTCCCAGGCCGTCCTCGACGCAAGCGGCGTCACCATGCGCTTCGGCGGCCTCACCGCCGTACGCAACGTGAACCTCACCGTCAACGCAGGCGAGATCGTCGGCCTCATCGGCCCCAACGGCGCCGGCAAAACCACCTTCTTCAACTGCCTCACCGGCCTCTACGTCCCCACCGAGGGCAAGGTCACCTACAAGGGCACCGTCCTGCCGCCCAAGCCCCACCTCGTCACCCAGGCAGGCATCGCCCGCACCTTCCAGAACATCCGGCTCTTCGCCAACATGACCGTCCTGGAAAACGTCCTCGTCGGCCGCCACACCCGCACCAAGGAAGGCCTCTGGTCCGCCCTCCTGCGCGGCCCCGGCTTCAAGAAAGCCGAAAAGGCGTCCCACGAACGCGCCATGGAACTCCTGGAGTTCATCGGCCTCGAAGCCAAGGCCGACCACCTCGCCCGCAACCTGCCCTACGGCGAACAGCGCAAGCTGGAAATCGCCCGCGCACTCGCCAGCGACCCCGGCCTGCTCCTCCTCGACGAGCCCACCGCCGGCATGAACCCCCAGGAAACCCGCGCCACCGAAGAACTCGTCTTCGCCATCCGCGACATGGGCATCGCCGTCCTCGTCATCGAGCACGACATGCGCTTCATCTTCAACCTCTCCGACCGCGTCGCCTGCCTCGTCCAGGGCGAAAAACTCGTCGAAGGCACCGCCGAAGTCGTCCAGGGCGACGAACGCGTCATCGCCGCCTACCTCGGCACCCCCTTCGAAGGCGCCCCCGGCGCCGAAGAAGCCGCCGAAGTAGAAGCCGCCGAAGCACACGCAGAAGCCCAGGCCGATGCACGCAGCACCACCCGCACCGAAGGAGACACCCAGTGACCGCCCTGCTGGAGGTAGAGGACCTCCGCGTCGCCTACGGCAAGATCGAAGCCGTCAAGGGAATCTCGTTCAGCGTCGAAGAGGGCCAGGTCGTCACCCTCATCGGCACCAACGGCGCGGGCAAGACCACCACCCTGCGCACACTCTCCGGGCTCCTCAAACCGTCCAGCGGCCGCATCACCTTCGACGGCAAACCCCTCGACGGCGTCCCCGCCCACAAGATCGTCGCCCTGGGCCTCGCCCACTCCCCCGAGGGACGACACATCTTCCCCCGGCTGACGATCACCGAGAACCTCCAGCTCGGCGCCTTCCTCCGCACCGACAAAGCAGGCATCGAAAAGGACATCCAGCGCGCCTACGACCTCTTCCCCATCCTGGGAGAGCGCCGCAAGCAGGCCGCCGGAACCCTCTCGGGCGGCGAACAGCAGATGCTCGCCATGGGCCGGGCCCTCATGTCCCAGCCCAAACTGCTCATGCTCGACGAGCCCTCCATGGGCCTCTCCCCGATCATGATGCAGAAGATCATGGAGACCATCGTCGAGCTCCGCGCCTCCGGCACGACGATCCTCCTCGTCGAGCAGAACGCCCAGGCGGCGCTCTCCCTCGCCGACCACGGCCACGTCATGGAGATCGGCAAGATCGTCCTCTCCGGAACCGGCCAGGACCTCCTCCACGACGAGTCCGTCCGCAAGGCGTACCTCGGCGAGGACTGACCGCTCTTTGGGTACGGGAAAGGGGCCCGGCCCGCGTTCACCACGCGGACCGGGCCCCTTCTCCTGCCGTACGGCCTACTGCTCCTTGGCCGCCGCCTTCTTCTCCTCGGCATCCTCGATGACCGCCTCGGCCACCTGCTGCATGGACAGCCGACGGTCCATCGACGTCTTCTGGATCCACCGGAACGCGGCCGGCTCCGTCAGCCCGTACTGCGTCTGAAGGATCGACTTCGCCCGGTCCACCAGCTTCCGCGTCTCCAGCCGGAGCGTGAGGTCCGCGACCTCGTTCTCCAGGGCCTTCAGCTCAGTGAAGCGCGAGACGGCCATCTCGATCGCCGGAACGACATCGCTCTTGCTGAACGGCTTCACGAGGTACGCCATGGCACCAGCGTCGCGGGCCCGCTCGACCAGGTCGCGCTGCGAGAAGGCGGTCAGCATCAGCACCGGAGCGATGGACTCGGCGGCGATCTGCTCGGCGGCGGAGATGCCGTCCAGGATCGGCATCTTCACGTCGAGGATGACCAGGTCCGGCCTGTGCTCCCGGGCCAGCTCAACGGCTTTCTGACCGTCTCCGGCCTCGCCCACGACCTGGTAGCCCTCCTCCTCCAGCATCTCCTTGAGGTCGAGCCGGATGAGGGCTTCGTCCTCGGCGATGACGACGCGGGTCGTCAGCGGCGGGACGTGCGACGTGGTGTCGTCGTCGGCGACGGGCTGGGGCGACTCGGGGGTGGTCACGGGGCTCCTTGATACGGGACAGATACAGCTCCCCAGAGCCTACCTACCTCATGTATGTTTGAGTCCCCGAGGGGCTACGGTAGCCTTCGGTTCGCAGGAGCTCCGGTAGTCCAATCGGCAGAGACGATACCCTCAAAAGGTATTCAGTGTGGGTTCGAGTCCCACCCGGGGCACTTTACCTTCGATTCGAAGGCGTCAATACGTTGGGTGATCTTCACCATCCCCGGCGAAGATTCCGGCGTTCGAGCCGAGATTCAGACACCCGAGCGGCACGCTCGGTGCATGTACGAACTCAGCGTGCGGCAGCACGCGCTCGCGCTGGTCGCTCAGGGCCGCAGCCTCAACTCCGTGAGCAAGGAAACCGGCATATCCCGGTACGCCATCCGCTCCTGGCAGACCCGGATCGAGCCACTCCCCCGCATCCTTGGGGCCCCGATCCGCGACACTCCGGCTGACCCGGCTGCGTACTCCTACCTCCTCGGGCTGTACCTGGGTGACGGCTGCCTGAGCGAGCACGCACACGGTGGGCACTACCTGCGCATCGCTTGTGCCGACGCCTGGCCGGGTCTCATCGAGGAATGCCGGACGGCGATCATGGATGTACACCCGCAGACCAAGGTGTACATCCTCCAGCGGCAGGGCTGCGTCAACGTGACCAGCTACAGCCGGAGTTGGCCCTACCTGTTCCCACAGCACGGCACTGGCAAGAAGCACGAGCGCCGCATTGCACTGGAACCATGGCAGCAGCGCATCGTGGACGACTTCCCCTGGGAGTTCGTTCGCGGGCTCATCCACTCGGACGGTTGCCGCATCACCAACTGGACCACGCGGCACATCAGCGGCGAGCGCAAGCGCTACGAGTATCCGCGGTACTTCTTCACCAACAAGTCGACGGACATCCGGAACATGCTGACCGGCACGCTGGATGCCTTGGGCGTGGCATGGAAGCAGGCCAACGCATGGAACATCTCGGTGGCCCGACGGGCGTCCGTCGCCTTGATGGACGCCCACGTCGGGCCCAAATACTAGCAGCCGACCACTACTTGGGACTGTCGTCCTCGCCGATGTGGTGGATGCGCACGAGGTTCGTCGAGCCCGCCACTCCCGGCGGCGAGCCCGCCGTGATCACCACCACGTCGCCCTTCTGGCAGCGGCCGATGCGGAGGAGCTCTTCGTCCACCTGGGCGACCATCTCGTCCGTCGAGTCCACCTTCGGGCCGAGGAAGGTCTCCACGCCCCAGGTGAGGTTGAGCTGGGAGCGGGTGGAGGGTTCCGGGGTGAAGGCCAGGAGCGGGATGGGTGAGCGGTAGCGGGAGAGGCGTTTGACCGTGTCGCCGGACTGGGTGAAGGCGACCAGGAACTTCGCGCCGAGGAAGTCGCCCATCTCGGCGGCCGCGCGGGCGACCGCGCCGCCCTGGGTGCGGGGCTTGTTGCGGTCGGTCAGCGGGGGCAGGCCCTTGGCGAGGATGTCCTCTTCCGCTGCCTCGACGATGCGGCCCATCGTGCGGACCGTCTCGATCGGGTACTTGCCGACGCTGGTCTCGCCGGAGAGCATCACCGCGTCCGTGCCGTCGATGACCGCGTTGGCGACGTCGGAGGCCTCGGCGCGGGTGGGGCGGGAGTTCTCGATCATCGAGTCGAGCATCTGGGTGGCGACGATGACCGGCTTCGCGTTGCGCTTGGCGAGCTTGATGGCGCGCTTCTGGACGATCGGGACCTGTTCCAGCGGCATTTCGACGCCGAGGTCGCCGCGGGCGACCATGATGCCGTCGAAGGCGGCGACGATGTCGTCGATGTTCTCGACGGCCTGGGGCTTTTCGACCTTGGCGATGACGGGGAGGTGACGGCCCTCCTCGCGCATGATGCGGTGGACGTCTTCGATGTCGCGACCGCTGCGGACGAAGGAGAGGGCGATGATGTCGGCGCCCGTGCGCAGTGCCCAGCGGAGGTCGTCGATGTCCTTCTCCGAGAGGGCGGGGACGGAGACGGCGACGCCGGGGAGGTTGAGGCCCTTGTGGTCGGAGACCATGCCGCCTTCGATGACGGTGGTGTGGACGCGGGGTCCTTCGACGGAGGTCACTTCGAGGGTGACCTTGCCGTCGTCGACGAGGATGCGTTCGCCGGTGGTGACGTCGGTGTTGAGGCCGTCGTAGGTGGTGCCGCAGGTGTGGCGGTCGCCTTCCATGGGTTCGACGGTGATGGTGAAGTCGTCGCCGCGTTCAAGGAGTACGGGGCCTTCGCGGAAGCGGCCGAGGCGGATCTTCGGGCCTTGAAGGTCGGCGAGGATTCCGACGCTGCGGCCGGTTTCTTCGGCGGCTTTGCGTACGTGTTGGTAACGCTCCTCGTGTTCGGCGTAGGTGCCGTGGCTGAGGTTGAAGCGGGCGATGTCCATTCCGGCTTCGACCAGTGCCTTGATCTGGTCGTATGTGTCGGTGGCGGGGCCCAGGGTACAGACGATCTTTGCTCGGCGCATACCTCCGAGCCTAGG
This sequence comes from Streptomyces sp. NPDC048442, assembly GCF_040651475.1. Lineage (NCBI taxonomy): Bacteria > Bacillati > Actinomycetota > Actinomycetes > Kitasatosporales > Streptomycetaceae > Streptomyces > Streptomyces sp. NPDC048442. The sequence continues at coordinate 174,951 of NZ_JBEZKB010000005.1, read as the reverse complement.
GCTTACCGGCGGGTAGGTAATTGGCGGTGCATGACGACTCAACAACCTTTGGGTGAAGGGTTATTGACAAGTGTTGAATTGTGCGCGGGGGTGCTCTGATGAGCAATTGGGAGTGTGGGCTTCAGAGTTGGGGCGGAGCCATCGTGAAGCGTGCGTTGACGTGGGCGTAGACGGTCTGGCGCTGGGGTTCGAGGTCGAGGGCGGGGGCGGACTCGGCGGCATCGCCGGCGCCTCCGTAGGCGGCCATCCGCATGCCGTGGGCCATGGGCATGGGTGCGGCCTGCTCGGCGCCTTCGTCGGCGAGTTCGAGGAGGGCGACGAGGTGGGTGCCGAGGGCTTCGGCGTATTCGCGGGCGCGGACGACGGCTTCGCGGACGGCGTGGGTCCTGGCCTGGCCGTAGACGGGTGAGGTGGGGCGCAGGGCCCACCAGGGGCCGTCGACGCGGGTGAGGTCGAGGTCGGAGAGGCGGGTGGTGAGTTCACCGAGGGAGGTGAAGTCCGCGAGTTCGGCGGTGAGGTGGACGCGGCCGTGGTAGGCGCGGATGTGTTCGCCGCGGCCTTTGCGGGTGAGTTCGGGGGTGATGGAGAAGGCGCCTGTTTCGAGCTTTTCGACGGCGTCGCCGTATGCCTTGACGAGTTCGAGGGCGGCGGTGTTGCGGCGGGTGAGGTCTTCGAGGGCGGTGCGGCGGTCGGTGCCGCGGGCGCTGACGGTGATGCCGATGCGGGCGATCTCGGGGTCGACTTCGAGGCGGGCTTCGCCGCGGACGGCGATGCGGGGGGCTTCGGGGGTGCCGTACGGGGCGGCGGGGGTGTGGGTTTCGGTGGTCACTGAGGGCTCCCTCGGTGGGCAGGTGTGTGGTGTGCGCATGGTGTACGGGCGCTGTCGGCTGTCGTAGGGACCACTGTGGCATCCGGGTGTGACATCGGGGAGTCATCGGATCGAAACCTGTAGGGGGTGTCGCGTGTGGCGGGTCTGGGTCAGAATCTACGCGCGTTGTGCATGGACAACGCGGGGACGAAGGAGTTCAAATGCCGCTGAATCGACGGAAGTTTCTGGGGCAGGCCGCTGCTACTGGCGCCGGTGTGGCGCTGACCGGCGGGGTCGCGGGGTCCGCGGAGGCCGCGGAGCGCGGGCACGGGGGCGGGCACGGTCACGGTCGTCCGCCGAAGCGGTACTCCTTCACGGTGATGGGGACGACCGATCTGCACGGAAATGTCTTCAACTGGGACTACTTCACGGACAAGGAGTTCGACGACAAGGACCACAACGATGTGGGCCTGGCGAAGGTCTCGACGTTGGTGAATGCGGTGCGCAAGGAGAAGGGCCGTCGCAATACCCTCCTGATCGACGCGGGTGACACCATCCAGGGCACCCAGCTGTCGTACTACTACGCGAAGGTCGACCCGATCACGGCGAAGCGTGGTCCGGTGCATCCGATGGCGCAGGCGATGAACAAGATGGGTTATGACGCCGCGGCGCTCGGTAATCACGAGTTCAATTACGGAATTCCGGTGCTGCGGAAGTTCGAGGAGCAGTGTGATTTCCCGCTGCTCGGGGCGAATGCGCTGGACGCGAAGACGCTGCGGCCGGCTTTCCGCCCGTACAGCATGCACCGGCTTCGTACGCCGCACGGTCGGGATGTGAAGGTGGCTGTGCTGGGGCTGACGAATCCCGGTATCGCGATCTGGGACAAGCAGAACGTGCAGGGGAAGATGGTTTTCCCGGGCCTTGAGGAGCAGGCGGCGAAGTGGGTGCCGAAGCTGCGGTCGATGGGTGCGGACGTCGTGATCGTGTCGGCGCACTCGGGTTCGTCGGGGACTTCTTCGTACGGTGATCAGCTGCCGTACGTGGAGAACGCGGCCGGTCTGGTGGCGGAGCAGGTGCCGGGGATCGACGCGATCCTCGTCGGTCACGCGCACACGGAGATTCCGGAGTACTTCGTCGAGAACAAGGCGACGGGGAAGAAGGTCGTGCTGTCGGAGCCGCTGAAGTGGGGTCAGCGGCTGACCCGGTTCGACTTCGAGCTGGTGTGGGGGAAGGGCCGTTGGACGGTGGAGAAGGTCGGGGCGAGTGTCCTGAATTCCAATGCCGTGGCGGAGGACCCGCGTATCACCGGGATGCTCACTGATGAGCACAAGAAGGTGGTCGCGTATGTGAACCAGGTGATCGGTACGTCGACGGCGGCGATGGCGACGGCGGAGGCGGCCTGGAAGGACGAGCCGCTGATCGATCTGATCAACCTGGTGCAGGTGGAGACGGTGAAGGCGGCCCTCTCCGGCGGGGAGTACGCGAAGCTGCCGGTGCTGTCGCAGGCGTCGTGCTTCTCGCGTACGGCGAAGGTGCCGGCCGGGGAGATCACGATCAAGGACGCGGCGGGTCTGTACCCGTTCGAGAACACGCTTGAGGCGCGGCTGCTGACGGGTGCGCAGGTCAAGGAGTACCTGGAGTACTCGGCGAAGTACTACGTGCAGACGGCGGCGGGCGCTCCGGTGGACACGTCGAAGCTGACGAATGCGGAGAACACCCCGGACTACAACTACGACGTCGTCTCGGGTCTGACGTACGAGATCGACATCGCGAAGCCGAAGGGGGCGCGGATCGTGAAGCTTTCGTACGACGGGAAGCCGCTGGATCCGAAGGCGCAGTTCGTGTTCGCGGTGAACAATTACCGGGCGTCCGGTGGCGGTGCGTTCCCGTACATTGCGGCGTCGAAGCAGCTGTGGGCGAATTCGGAGGAGATCCGGAACACGATCATCACGTGGGTGAAGGCGAAGGGGACGGTGGATCCGAAGACGTTCGCTTCGGTGGACTGGAAGCTGACGCGGGACGGAACGCCGGTGTTCTAGGCGGCTGTTGTGGTACGTGCGCGGGCCGCATCCCCTTCGTGGAGGGGGTGCGGCCCGTCGTCGTGTCGGCGGGTGCGGCCCGTTGCCGTGTCCGTACGTGCGGCCCGTCGTCGTGTGGGCAGGTGCGGCCCGTCGTCGGGTCCGTATCAGGCCTTCAGCTGGACGAGGCCTTCGCGCTGGTTGGGGAGTGTGGAGCGGGGCGGGGTGTGGAGGCCGAAGGTGGTGAAGGCGGTGCGGGCGGGGAGGGGGTAGGCGTCGGTGCCGGTGATGGAGTTGAGGATGACGGCGCTGCGCCAGGCGGCGAGGCCGAGGTCGGGGGCGCCGACGCCGTGGGTGTGGCGTTCGGCGTTCTGGACGTAGACGGAGCCCTGGACGACGGGGTCGAGGAGGAGGCGTTGCTGTTCGTCGATGCGGGGGCGCTGGGAGGAGTCGCGCTTCATGTACGGGTCGAGGGCGGCGAGGATGCGGTCGACGGAGCGTTCGCGGTAGCCGGTGGCGAGGACGACGGCGTCGGTGGTGAGGCGGGAGCGGGTGCCCTGCTGGGTGTGTTCGAGGTGGAGTTCGACCTTGGTGTTGGCGACGCGTCCTGCGGTGCGGACGTGGACTCCGGGGGTGATGGTGACGTCGGGCCAGCTGCCGTCGAGGGTGCGGCGGTAGAGCTCGTCGTGGATGGCGGCGATGGTGTCGGCGTCGATGCCTTTGTGCAACTGCCATTGGCGGGGCAGGAGTTCGTCGCGTACGCCTTCGGGGAGGGCGTGGAAGTAGCGGGTGTAGTCGGGGGTGAAGTGTTCCAGGCCGAGCTTGGAGTACTCCATGGGGGCGATGGCTTCGGTACGGGCGAGCCAGGTGAGCTTTTCGCGGCCGACGGGGCGAGCGCGCAGCAGGTCGAGGAAGACTTCGGCGCCGGACTGGCCGGATCCGATGACGGTGACGTGTTCGGCGGTGGTGAGGCTTGTGCGGTGGGTGAGGTAGTCGGCGGAGTGGAGGACGGGGACGGTGGGGGCTTCGGCGAGGGGTTTGAGGGGTTCGGGGATGTGGGGGGCGGTGCCGACGCCGAGGACGAGGTTGCGGGTGTAGGTGCGGCCGAGGGCTTCGGCTTCGCCGTCGGTGTCGAGTTGGGTGAAGTCGACTTCGAAGGCGATGCGTTCGGGGTTCCAGCGGACGGCGTCGACCTGGTGGCCGAAGTGGAGTCCGGTGAGGCGGTCGCTGACCCAGCGGCAGTACGCGTCGTACTCGGCGCGTTGGATGTGGAAGCGCTCGGCGAAGTAGAAGGGGAAGAGGCGTTCGCGGTCGCGGAGGTGGTTGAGGAAGGTCCAGGGGCTGGAGGGGTCGGCGAGGGTGACGAGGTCGGCGAGGAAGGGGACTTGGAGGGTGGCGCCTTCGATGAGGAGGCCGGGGTGCCAGTGGAAGGTGGGGCGCTGTTCGTAGAAGGCGGTCTTGAGGCCGCCGTGGATGCCGTCGGCGAGGGCGGCGAGGGAGAGGTTGAAGGGGCCGATGCCGATGCCGACGAGGTCGTGGGGGTCGGTGGGGGCGGGGGGCTGGGGTGGGTGGTCGGCGGTCATCGGCGAGGTGCCCTTCGGGGGGTGGGGTGGGTTGTTGCCGTTTCCCGGGCTGCGCCCGGACCCGGCACGGCTGGCGCCGGTGGGGGCTGGTGGTCGGGCTGCGCCCGCGCTTCCTCAATCGCCGGACGGGGTGATGAGTTGGTCCAGCAGGGCTTTGAGGTCGGCCGGGGTGGTGTGAGGGTTGAGGAGGGTCGCTTTCCACCAGAGGTGGCCTGATGCGTGGGTACGGCCGAGGACGGCGCGGCCTTCGGCGAGGAGGCGGCGGCGGGCCTCCGCGGTCTCGTGGTCGCTGGCGCCGGTGCGGCGAAAGAGCACGGTGCTGAGCGTGGGACGGTCGTAAAGCTCCAGGTCGGGGTGGGTTTCGACGAGGTCGGCCAGCTGCTGGGCGGCGGCCAGCGTGCGGTCGATCAGGTCGGCGAGTCCGTCGCGGCCCAGGGACTTGAGGGTGACGGCGATCTTCAGGACGTCGGGGCGGCGGCTGGTGCGCAAGGAGCGGCCGAGGAGGTCGGGGAGGCCTGCGTCGGTGTCGTCGTCGGCGTTGAGGTAGTCGGCCTGGTGGGCGAGGGGGGCGAGGGCGGTGGCGTCGCGGACGGCGAGGAGCCCGGCTGCGACGGGCTGCCAGCCGAGTTTGTGCAGATCGAGGGTGACCGTGTGGGCGCGGTCGAGGCCGTGCAGGAGGTGGCGGTGGGTGCGGCTGAAGAGGAGGGGTCCGCCGTAGGCGGCGTCGATGTGGAGGTCGGCGCCGTGCTGGTCGCAGAGGTCGGCGATCTCGGGGATCGGGTCGATCTGCCCGGTGTCGGTGGTGCCGGCGGTGGCGGCGACGAGGGTGGCGCGGGGCCGAGAGCCCGGGGAAGGGGGGCGGAGGCGGGTGAGGGCTTCGTCGAGTGCGGCGAGGTCGAGGGTGCCGGCGGGGGCGGGTACGACGACGGGTTCGGGGAGCCCGAGGAGCCAGGCGGCGCGGCTGAGTGAGTGGTGGGCATTGGCACCGACGACGAGCTGCAGGGGACCGCGGCCGGCGTGCTTCTCGCGGGCGAGGAGGAGGGCGAGCTGGTTGGACTCGGTGCCGCCGGTGGTGATGAGGGCGTCGGGGTGGGGGGCGTGGGGGTGGGTCTCGGCGGGTTCGGCCGCGCCCGGGGGGACGTCGGTAGCAAGGCGTGCAGGGCTCGGGTGGGCCTCGGTGGCGGGGTCGGCCGCGCCTGGATGGCCTCCGGCGGCGGAGTGTGTCGGGTCCCCCTGGACCTCGGCGGCAAGGCACGCGGTGCCCGGGTAGACCTCGGCGGCGATGGTGCGGGTGAGGGTCTCTTCGAGGGCGGAGGCGGCGGGGGCCTGGTCCCAGGAGTCCATGGAGGGGTTGAGCGCGGACGCGGCAAGGTCGGCCGCTACGGCGACGGCGAGGGGCGGGCAGTGCAGGTGGGCTGCGCAGTGGGGGTGAGCGGGGTCCGCGGCGCCTGCGGCGAGGGCGTGCACGAGGGTGCGGAGGGCTTCGTGGGGGCCTGTGCCGGTGGTGGGGAGGAGTGGACCGGCGGCGCCACGGAGGTGTTCGGCGGTGGCACGGGGCCCGCCGGCGGGGAGAGGCCCGGAGCGGGCGGCGGCGCCGGTGGTGAGGGCCGTGAGGACGGTGCTCAGGAGGGGCCGAAGAGCCTCAGGGCCGGCTTCGCCGCCGGAGAGGGGTGGGAGGGGGTGGTGAGTGGGGGTGCTCGGGGTGGAGCTTGCGCCGGGGATGTGGGCGGGGCTTGGGGCGGGCCCCGCAGCGGTGTACGAAGCGGGGCCCGCGCCGGTGCCGTGGGCGGGCCCCGTGCCGGTCACGTCGGCGAGCTCCGCCCCATGGACCTGCGCAGGCCTCGCGCCAAGGGCGACCCCAGCGGCATCCTCCGGCGCAGTGGGAGCGTCGGAGGACTCGGATTCTGCCGCCTGTGCCGGGGGGAGGGCGGAGCCCGCGTCGAGGGTGGGTTCCGTACCCGGGGCCGTGCGGGAGTGGGCATCGGGGTGGGGTGCGCCGGGGCCGGTTCTGGTGGCGGGCTGCGGCGTGCTCATGCGGGGTCCTTCGGTGTGTGTGCTTGAGGCAGACACACCAGCCTGTACGGGGATCGGGTCGAGTGTCCGGAGAGGACAACGATCTCAACTCGAAAGTGGTACTGCCGTACGGGGAAGGAGAGTTGAACTGGTATATGCGGAGGGGCGGGGGCGGGTCCCGTTGCGCGAGTCCGGGTCCGGGGCCGGGTTGGGGATTTTCGGACCCGTGCAGCGGGTCCCGCCCTCAGTCGGGAAGGGGCGGGCGGGCGGGGGCTGTGCCGCCGGCGGTCCGGGTGTCGAGCGCGCTCCGTCGGCCGTCAGCCGAGGAGGGGGCTCACGCTCCGCCCCGTACCGTCAATGCCCTCCGCAGGTCGTCCAGCTGATCGACCAGCTTTCGGCGCAGTGCCGGGGTGAGGTCCGTGTCGTGGAGGTGGGTCTCGCCCAGGGCGAGGGCTTCCGGTGACACGGCGTGGACGGGGAAGGCGTAGCGTCCGGCTGCTTCGGCGATGGCCGGGCCGCGGCGGGTGGCGAGGGCGGTCGCTGCCGGGTAGTACTCGGCGACGTACTCCTTGAGAAGGTCGGCCTGTTCGGGCTGCCAGAAGCCCTGGGCGGTGGCGGCGAACAGGTAGTTGGAGAGGTCGTCGGAGGAGAAGAGCTGCGCCCAGGCGGCGGCTTTGGCCTCGGTCGTGGGGAGGGCGGCGCGGCAGCGGGCGGCGCCTTCCTGGCCGGTGGCGCTCGGGTCTTTGCCGAGTGCGGCGGCGATGGCTGCTTCGTCGGTGGCGCCGAGTACGGCGAGGCGGTGCAGGATGCTCCAGCGGAGTTCGGGGTCGAGGAGGGGGCCGCCGGGGACGCTGTCGGAGTCGTACCAGTCCTGGATGCTGTCGGGCTGGGTGGCGGCGTTGATGAAGTGGCGTACGGCGGTGAGGCGCAGGCCGGGGTTGTTGCCGTCCTCGGTGCGGCGGATCAGGTCGCGGCAGAGGCTGGTGAGGGTGGCGAGGGCGGTGGGGCGTTCGGTGAGGGTGAGGTAGCGGTCGGCGATCTGGCCTGCGGCGAAGGCGAGGACGCCCTGGACGACGGTGAGGTCGGTTTCGTACGGGAGGTGGGCGCGGGCGGCGTCGAGGTAGGCGGTGGGCGGGAGTTGGCCGTCGCGGACCATGTCGCGGGCGGCGTTCCAGATCACGGCGCGGGTGAGGGGGTCGGGGATGCCGGAGAGGGCGCGCAGGGCGGTGTCCCAGGAGACGGGGTCGAGGCGGACCTTGGCGTAGGTCTGGTCGCCGTCGTTGAGGACGAGGAGGGCGGGGCGGCGGCCGGGGCGGGTGATCCTGCTGGGGGCCGTGCCGGGGGCTGCGTCGGGGGCCGTGCCAGGAGCGGTGCCGGGGGCCGTGCCGGGAGCTGCGTCGGGGGCCGTGCCAGGAGCGGTGCCGGGGGCCGTGCCGGAGGCTGTGCCGGGAGCTGCGTCGGGGGCCGTGCCAGGAGCGGTGCCGGGAGACGTGCCGGGAGACGTGCCGGAGGCCGTGCCGGGAGACGTGCCGGAGGCCGTGCCGGGAGACGTGCCGGAGGCCGTGCCGGGAGACGTGCCGGAGGCCGTGCCGGGAGCTGCGTCGGGGGCCGGGCCGGAGGCTGCGTCGGGGGCCGGGCCGGAGGCTGCGTCGGGAGCCGTGCCAGGGGCTGTGCCGGGAGCCGTGCCAAGGGCTGTGCCGGGAGCCGTGCCGAGGGCCGTGCCAGGGGCTGTGCCGAGGGCCGGGCCGGGAGCCCTGTCCGCTGCCGGTACGTCCGCTTCGAAGCGTTCCCTGAGCACCAGCGCGTCCGGGTCGACCAGGTCCTGGTCGTATGCGCCGACCGTGATGCGGTGCGGGCGGGTGCCGGTGCGGGTGATGTCGAGGGTCCAGCCGGCGTCCGTGTCGGTGAGCGTCGGGGTGAGGGTGTCGACGCCTGTCGTGCGGAGCCAGGACTGGGCCCATGCGTGGACGTCGCGGTCGGTGGCCGAGGCGAGGTTGTCGATGAAGTCGGCGAGGGTCGCGTTGGCGAACTTGTGGCGGGCGAAGTGGGTGTTGATGCCGGCCAGGAAGTCCTTCTCGCCCATCCAGGCGACGAGTTGGCGCAGCGCGGAGGCGCCCTTGGCGTAGGAGATGCCGTCGAAGTTGAGGAGGGCGGATGCGGTGTCGGGGACGGCTTCGGGGTCGGGGGCGACGGGGTGTGTGGAGGGGCGCTGGTCTGCGTCGTAGCCCCAGCCCTTGCGGGAGACGGCGAAGCCGGTCCAGGTGTCGGTGAAGCGGGTGGCTTCGGCCAGGGTCTGGTAGCCCATGTATTCGGCGAAGGACTCGTTCAGCCAGATGTCGTCCCACCACTGGAGGGTGACGAGGTCGCCGAACCACATGTGCGCCATCTCGTGCGCGATCGTCACGCCGCGCGACTGGCGCTCGGTGTCGGTGACGGCGGATCGGAAGACGTACTCGTCGCGGAGGGTGACGAGGCCGGGGTTCTCCATGGCGCCCGCGTTGAACTCGGGGACGAAGGCCTGGTCGTACGAGTCGAACGGGTAGGGCTCGTCGAACTTCTCGTGGTAGCGGTCGAAGCAGGCCTTGGTGATGCCGAGGAGTTCGTCGGCGTCCGCGTCGAGGTGGGGGGCCAGGGAGCGGCGGCAGTGGATGCCGAAGGGCAGGCTTGCGTGGTGTGTGGTGACGGAGTGCCAGGGTCCTGCGGCGACGGCGACGAGGTTGGTGGAGATCCGGGGAGTCGGGGCGAGGGTCCACTTTCCGGCGCCCTGGTGGGTGGCGATGCTGTTGCCGAGGACGGTCCAGCCGGCGGGGGCGGTGACGGTCATCTCGACGACGGCTTTGAGGTCGGGCTGGTCGAAGGTGGCGAAGACGCGCTGGGTGTCGTCGAGGAAGAGCTGGGTGTAGAGGTACGTTTCGCCGTCGGCGGGGTCGGTGAAGCGGTGCATGCCTTCGCCGGTGCGCGAGTAGTGCATGGCGGCGTCGATACGGAGCTCGTGCTCGCCCGGGGTGAGGCCGCTGAGGGGGAACCGGTTCTCGGTGAGGGCGGCCGGGTCGAGGGGATGTCCGTCGAGGGTGACGGAGCGCAGGGTGGCGGGCTTGAGTTCGAGGAAGGTGTCGCCTGCCGTGTGCGCCGTGAAGCGGATGACGGTACGGGAGTCGAAGGTGTCGTCGCCGCGGTCCAGGTCGAGGTCGATCGTGTAGTGCTGTACGTCGATGAGTCGGGCTCGGGTCTGCGCTTCGTCGCGCGTCAGTACGGACATGGGGACATGCTGCCTGAGCGGCGGGGCAGACGCGGGGGCGGGGCCGGGGCGGGGCCGTGCGGTCGCGGAGGGGTTGCGCTCCGCGGAGGAGCCGCCCCCTTGCCCACCCTTCCCCAAGCTCTCGGCTTCGCTCGAGCAGGGGAGACCCCACTGCCCCCGGGGGCGGCCCCGCTGCCCAAGAGGGCTAGGGGGTGAGGGGCAGGCTTTTAGGGGCGCGGGGCTGTATTGATTTGCGGCTCCGCCGCGTGGGCGCGATCAGCCACGACGCACCCGCACGATGTCCTCAGCCGCGCCCGTCGGGTCGGTCCGGCTCTGCCGCCGGCTGGTCCGCGATCTTTTCATGGTGGCGGATGACTTCCGCGATGATGAAGGTGAGGAGCTTTTCCGCGAAGGCCGGGTCCAGTTTGGCGCTTGACGCGAGGGCGCGGAGTCGTTCGATCTGGCGGGATTCGCGGGCCGGGTCGGCGGGTGGCAGCTGGTGTTCGGCCTTGAGGTGGCCCACTTGCATGGTGCATTTGAAGCGTTCGGCGAGCATGTGGACGACTGCTGCGTCGATGTTGTCGATGCTGTCGCGGAGCCGGCCGAGTTCGGCACGTACGGCCGGGTCCACGTCAGTGGGTGCGGCGGGGGTGGCGGGGTCGTTGGGGCCCGTGGAGCTGGTGGTCATGGTCAGCGAGCTTACGACGGTCACGTGGGGATCGTCGGCGGGTGTTCGGGATCCGGGATCTGGTTGCTCCAGCCGCCGGGGACGGTGCGTCCCTGTTGCTCGCGGAAGCGGACGGGGGCCGTCCCGACGCGGCGGGTGAAGAGGCGGGAGAAGTAGGCGGGGTCGTCGTAGCCGACGCGGCGGGCGACGGCGGCGACGGGGAGTTCGGTGGCGGCGAGGAGTTCCTTGGCGCGGCCGAGGCGGATGCCGAGGAGGTAGTCCTTGGGGCTGCAGCCGGCTCCGCGGCGTACGGCGGTGCGCAGTTCGGCGGGGGTCATGCCGTGCCGGGAGGCGTGTTCGGCGACGGACAGCGGCTGGAACGCGTCGCGGGCGAGGGCCTGGAGGACGGGGTCGCCGTCGGCGCCGAGGTCGGCGCGGGCGCGGCGCAGGGCGACGAGGAGTTCGTGGACGGCGGCGCCGGTCTCCACTTCGAGGAGGGGGTTGCCGCGGCGTGCGGCGCGCGCGATGCGGCCGACGGCCGCGCGGGCGCCGGCGGTGTCGGCGAGGGGGACGACGGGGCGGTCCGGTTCTATGTAGCCGAGTTCGGTGTAGGTGGTGGTGGCGGGGCCTGTGAAGTCGACGAAGCTTTCGTCCCAGCCGGTTTCCGGGTCGGGTCCGTAGTGGTGCGGGACGCCGGGGGTGACCCAGAGGAGGGCGGGTGCGGTGACGGTGGTGCGGCGGCCGTCGGCGCCCCGGTACCAGCCGGAGCCCGAGTGGATGACGATGGCGACGTGGTGGTCGAGGGTGCGGGGGCCGACGGTGGGCAGTGCGCCGTGCTGGAGGCCGACTCCGAGGCAGACCAGGCCCAATTTGTGGTGGGTGGGGCTGGGGGTGAAGTAGCGCATCCAGGTGTGGTACATCCGCTTGCCTCGTCATCCGTTCGTCCCGCACGGCCGCCGTACGGGCGTTCCGTACGGGAGTACCGCACGGCGTTCCGTGTGGGCGTACCGCACGGGGTCCGTACGGGCGTACCGCACGGTGTTCCGTACGGGCGCACCGCACGGTCGTGCCCAACCGTCCAACTTCCGTTGATCTTTGTCCATGGACCGGTCCGCCCGCCAGGGGCGAGGGTGAGCCACTGTTGACGTACCGAGGATGGGCGGGGACCGTGGCTGACTTCACGGTGGGTGGGACGGACTTTCTGCTGGACGGGCGGCCGGTGCGGCTGCTGTCCGGTGCGCTGCACTACTTCCGGGTGCACGAGGAGCAGTGGGGGCACCGGCTGTCGATGCTGCGGGCGATGGGTCTCAACTGTGTGGAGACGTACGTCCCGTGGAACCTCCACGAGCCGGCGCCGGGGCGGTTCGACGACGTGGAGGCGCTGGGCCGGTTTCTGGACGCGGCGCAGGAGGCCGGGCTGTGGGCGATCGTCCGGCCGGGCCCGTACATCTGCGCCGAGTGGGAGAACGGTGGGCTGCCGCACTGGCTGACCGGCCCGCTGGGCACGCGCGTGCGCACGCGCGACGGTGCGTATCTGGGGCAGGTGGAGCGGTGGTTCCGGCGGCTGTTGCCGCAGGTGGTGCAGCGGCAGGTGACACGGGGCGGGCCCGTGCTGATGGTGCAGGTGGAGAACGAGTACGGGAGTTACGGCTCCGACCAGGTCTATCTGAGCCGTCTGGCGGGTTTCCTGCGTGAGGTGGGCGTGAACGTGCCGCTCTTCACGTCGGACGGGCCCGAGGACCACATGCTGACGGGCGGTTCGGTGCCGGGGGTGCTGGCGACGGTGAACTTCGGTTCCGGTGCGCGGGCGGCCTTCGACGTGCTGCGGGCGCACCAGCCGTCGGGGCCGTTGATGTGCATGGAGTTCTGGTGCGGGTGGTTCGACCACTGGGGTGCCGAGAAGGTCGTACGGGATGCGCGGGACGCGGCGGCGGCGCTGGCCGAGATCCTGGAGTCCGGGGGGTCGGTGAACCTCTACATGGCGCACGGCGGTACGAACTTCGCGGGCTGGGCGGGTGCGAACCGGGCCGGTGAGCTGCACGGCGGTGAGCTGCAGCCGACGGTGACTTCGTACGACTACGGCGCGCCGGTGGACGAGTTCGGACGGCCGACGGAGAAGTTCTGGCGCTTCCGGGAGGTTCTTGAGCAGTACGCGGAGGGTCCGCTTCCGGAGGTGCCGGAGCCTCCGGCGGCGCTCGCTTCTCCTGTACGGGTGGACTTCACGGGGTGGGCGCCGCTGGGCGAGGTGGTCGACGCGCTCGGCGGGGAGGAGACGGAGCGTGGGATTCCGGCGACGTTCGAGGAGCTGGGGGTGGGCCGTGGGCTGGTCCGCTACCGGGTGGACGTACCGGGGCCGCGCAGGCCGTACCCGCTGGGCGTGCGCGGGCTGCGGGACCGGGCGGTGGTGTACGTCGACGGGGCGCGGGCGGGAGTGCTGACGGCCGAGGACGCGTACCTGGCGGAGCCGGTGGCGGGGCCCGCTGCGGTGGAGCTGTGGGTGGAGTCGCTGGGCCGGGTCAACTACGGGCCGCGGGTCGGAGAGTCGAAGGGGCTGACCGGGGGCGTCCTGCACGAGCGGCAGTACCTGCACGGGGTGCGTTCGCGGGGCCTCGGCCTGGAGGCGTTCGACGACGCGGGGGCGGTACGGAAGGTGCCGGTGCGGGCGGCGGTGGGGGGTGCGGCGGGGCTGTACACGGGCGAGTTCGCCGTCCCCGCCTCGGGCGCAGGTGACGCGGAGCTCGAACTCCCGGGCTGGACGAGGGGGTTCGTGTGGATCAACGGCTTCTGCCTGGGCCGGTACTGGCCGGGGGCGGGACCGCAGGGGGCGCTGTATGTGCCGGGGGCGGTGCTCAGGGAGGGGGCCAACGAGGTGTGGGTGTTGGAGGTGGAGGGAAGCGCGGAGGACTTGACGGGCAGGCTCGGCCCGTCCGGGGGCATCTTCAGCCCGTCCGGCGTCTGAGGACGCGCGGCGCAGCCGTGCACCGGGCCGCACGGGGCGCGGTGGCGGAGCGCGTGCGGTCGCGAGGGGGCGTGCTCTGCGTGGGGCCGCCCCCTTGCCCACCCTTCCCCAAGCTCTCGGCTTCGCTCGAGCAGGGGAGACCCCACTGCCCCCGGGGGGCGGCCCCGCTGCCCAAGGAGACGGCGGTATCGCGCAAGGAGGGCTAACGGGGTAAGGGGCAGGCTTTTAGGGGCGCGGGGAACTGCGCGACCAGCCACGACGCACCCGCACAATGCCCCCAGCCCGCGGACGCGCACACGCACACGCCCGCGAGCCCTCCCCGCCCCTAACCCCCGGCAGGGCTAAATTCCCGCCGCCGCCTTCTCAATGTCCGCCGCAAAGGTGGACACCTCGGTGTAGACACCGGGGAAGTTCGGACGCGCACACCCGCTGCCCCAGCTCACGACGCCGACCTGGACCCACGCACCCGCGTTGTCCTTGCGGAACATCGGGCCGCCCGAGTCGCCCTGGCAGGTGTCTGTGCCACCCGCCGGGAGCCCCGCGCAGAGTTCTTCGCCCGCGATGAGGTCGCCGTACGCCTTGGTGCAGGTGGCGTCGTCGACGAACGGCACGTTGGCCTTGAGGAGATAGCGCTGCTGGCTGCCGCCCTCCTTGTCGGCGCCCCAGCCGGCGATGGTGAAGTCGCCGGAGTTGAGGCTCGCGTCGGTGGCGAGCTTCAGGGTGGGCTGGTCGATGGGCTTGGCGAGCTTGATGAGCGCCCAGTCCTTGCCGCGGCCGTTGTAGCCGGGGGCCTGGAGGACCTTGGTCGAGTTGACCTTGATCGCGTCGGGGCTCTCCAGGTCGACCACTCCGCCGGTGGCGGTGATCGAGGTGTTGTCGCCCGAGCCGTCCACACAGTGGGCGGCGGTGAGGACTATGTCCTTGGCGAGGAGGGATCCGCCGCAGCCCATGGAGAGACGGACCATGAACGGGAACTCGCCCTGGGCGGCGCGCGTTCCTCCTACGACGGGCTGAGTGCCGGCGGCGGTGCTCGCGGAGGCCCCGGCGGGCTGGAGGCTGACGGCGGCGAGTGCGACGGCGCCGACAACTGCACATCTTTTGACGGCACTGAGTACGTTGTTCACGGGTGTGCCTTTCGTGGGGGGTTGCAACGACGCGCGTTGATGAATCGCTGTGGGGTGGGCGCGGGCACTGACGCACTCTGTGCGACGGTGGCATGCGCCGGTCAACGCGCTGTTGGATTATGTGGAGTTGATCGACCGGCCGACAAGGGTTGCCTTTCGGCCACTGGCCGAGGGGGTACGAGAAGCCGTGAGAGAGCCCAAAAAGGTATGAGAGAACACGAGAGGGCAGACACGTGGGCATCGGCAGCGAAGTCGAGCACGGCTTTCCCCACCTGGGCACGGTGCGCTCGGCACTGACCGCGCTGTACCGGCGGATCGGCGAGGACGGGGTGCGGTCGTACGCACCGAGCGTCTTCCCGGTCGACGTGGCGTTCTCGGACGACGAGGATCCGCATCTGGGCGCGCAGTACGTGGCCCGCGCCCTCGTCTCCCATCTGCATCTGCCCAACGCCCGGATGATCGTCAGTTACCGGGAGATGGAGCACGCGGCGGGCGTCGAACTGGCTGCGGGACCCGAGTACTTCATCGAGCTGAACGAGCGGTTCCGTAGCCACCGCAAGGACATCGGCGCCGCCCTGGCACACGAGATCACCCATGTCCTGCTGCACCGTCTCGACCTCTCCTTCCCGGGCACCGGCGACAACGAGATCCTCACCGACACGGTGACGACGTACCTCGGTGCGGGCTGGCTGCTGCTCGACGCGTACCGGCAGGACGGGGCGTCGAGCCAGAAGCTGGGCTACCTCACGCCGGAGGAGTTCGGGTACGTGCTGGCCAAGCGGGCGATGGCGTTCGACGAGGACCCCGCCCCCTGGTTCACCAGTGCCGAGGCGTACACGGCGTACACGAAGGGCATGGCGCAGGCCCGCCGGGACGCCCAGCAGCCCCCGCTCGCGGCGGCGGGCCGGCTCGCCAGGCACCGCTATGTGAAGGACCGGCGGCAGGCCCAGGACCACGGCGCGACCGGGAAGCCGGGACCTCTCGCCCCGTACGCCTTCGAGGGCGAACCGGGCGCGCTGCGCGTCTCGTTCCCGTGCCCGACGTGCCACCAGCGCCTGCGGGTGCCGGTGCGCGGCGAGCTGCGGGCACGCTGCGGGCTGTGCCGCACCGTGCTGGACTGCGACACCTGAGCGCCCGGCCGGTCGCACCCGGCCCCGGCAGGTCTCGTACGCCTCACCCGCCCGCCTGGCCCGCGTAGCCCCTGACCTGCGGCAATGGTGGGTGGGGCGCGTAGGGTCGAAGGATGGAAGACAAGCCGACAGCGGGCCTGCGGGACCTGTTCGAGGCTGTGCACGGTGACGAGGACGACGCTGTTGTACGGCTGCTCCGGGCGGGTGCCCCGGCCGAGGCCACCGACGAGGACGGGACGACCGTCCTCTATGAGGCGGCGGTGAACGACCGCCGCGGCATGGTGCGGCTGCTGCTCGCCGCGGGTGCGGACCCGGACCGGCCGAGCGGCCCTTCGGGCGGGGACCTGCCGCTGTGCGCGGCGGCGGTGGGCGGTCACGCCGAGGTCGTAGGGGCCCTGCTCGCGGCGGGGGCGCGGCCGGACCTGCGCGAGGACTTCGGGTTCACGGCGCTGGCGTGGGCGGCGGGCCGCGGTCACGCCGCGACCGCCGAGGTGCTGCTGGCGCACGGCGCCGATCCGGACCTGCCGGGTCCGCGCGGTGAGCCGCCGCTGGTACTGGCGGCGCGGCGCGGTTCGCCCGCGACGGTACGGGTGCTGCTGCGGCACCGTGCGGCGGCGCGGGAGGCCGCCCTGGAGGAGGCGCGGTGGTGGCTTGAAAACGACGTGGAGCACACGCTGCGCGAGGGGCTGAAACAGACGTACGGAGCGCGGGACGGGGACGAGTTCGTGACCCGTGAGGTGGAGGAGGAGGGCGGTACGACAGTGGTGGTCGAGCTGCTGCGGGGCGGCCGACCGGTGGCGGGTGATGAGCAGCAGACGGGGCATGCGGCCGTGGTCACGCGCCTGGAGTGCGTACTCGGCATCGAAACGCCTCTTGAGGTGCTCGCGGAACGGGCGGTGCGGTCGGGGTCGCCGGAGGGCAACGACTGGCGCGAGTCGGTGGCCGCGCTGTGGCAGCGGGCGGACACGGGGACGCTGCGGGCGGTGTCACGGTGGTGCGCGGAAACCTCTTCGTCCCTGCACCAAACCTTCGCAGCGGATGTCCTGGCCAGGGCGGTACCGGCGGCGCAGGCGGTGCCGTTGCTGCGGGAGTTGGCGGCGCGGCCGGGCCCCTCTCACCTGACGCGGGCAGCGATACGGGCGCTGGGCCGTCATGCGGACCCGTCGGGGCTGCCGGAGGTGCTGCGGCACGTGACGCATGGGGATGCGGGGGTGCGGGAGCGGGTGGCGCGGGTGCTGGGACAGCTGGGGCTCTACGGGGAGCCGTCCGTGGCGGCGTTGATCGAGCTGGCCCGGGACGCGGAGCTCGGGGTCCGGCGGGAGGCGGTGGTCGCGTTGGCACGCGCGGGGGTCGATACGGCAGAGGTCCGGGAAACGCTGGCCGAGCAGGTCGGAGCGGGGTCGCCTGGGAGCGAGGGGGATCGCCCCGCTGCCCAAGGTGACGGCGGTATCGCGCACGAGAGCTCGGAGGCTCACGAGGGCTCGGGGGCTCACGAAGGCTCGGGGGCCGAGGGGCAGGCATTTAGGGGCGCGGGGAACTGCGCGACCAGCCACCACACACCCGCACCATGCCCCACCCCCTCCGCTCCCTCCGCCCTCCCCGCCCTCTCCCCCACCGACCCCGCCTACGCCGAGGCCGCCCGCGGCCTGGCCGTACGCCAGGACCCCCGGGCCGCCGCAGCACTACTGCGGGTCCTCGCCGACGGCGGCCCGGACAGCGCCGGCCGCGCCACAGCCGTAGCCTCACTCGACTACGTACGCGACGAAGCGGTCAGGCGTCGCCTGGAGTGGACGTCACCGCGGATCCGGTGAAGTCCAACCCTCCCAAAACCCCCGAATCCCGCGCCCGGCTGGGACCGGGGCGGGGACGGGCGGGGACGGGCGGGGACGGGCTGGTCAGCAGCCGTACTTGACCAGGTCGAACGACTCGTAGTGGTCGGCGGTGTAGTAGTCCTCCTGCGCCTTGTCACCCGTCACGATGCGCTTGGCACCGCGGGTGGGCGAGCCCGGCGTGATGACGGTGTACTCGTGGTAGTACCCGCTGGTCCGGCTCGGCAGGACCGCTTCGCGGTTCTGGAAGACGGTCCCGTCCTGCTTGTACGGGAAGGGGCCGCCCTTCTCGATGAGCGTCAGGGTGTCGTGCGCCTGGGACGGCAGCTTGGAGTAGCAGATGTCCCCGACTGCGTTGATGCCGAAGGGAGTTGAGGCGACGGGCGCCGAGATGGCCACGCCGACCGGAGCCGGGGCGGCCGCGGTGGCGACGCCACCTGCGAGGAGAGCGGACGTGAGGGCAAAGGCACCGCCGATTACGGCGATTCGTGGGGGGATTCGCATGCCTTCATTGATGCGCGTAGAACGTGCCGGGGTCAACGCCAACTGCCTGGAATTCCCCGGACGTTCACTTCGTGCGCGCCGGGCGGGGATCAGTCGTAGGAGATCTCCACGCGCGCACTCGGCTCCACGCTCCCGGCCCCGCGTCCTGTCACGCCCGTCGGCGCTACAGCGGCGGTTCCGCGAACAGCTCGCGCAGCCAGCGCGCCGCGTCCGTCCCCTCGCCCGGCCCCGTGCCCGCCCCGGGGAACAGCCGTCCCCACGAACCCGCCCGCGATACGGCACCGAGCCGGCAGGCCAGGCTCACCGCGCGCCGGAGTTCGGCGGCGCTGTGTCCTTCGCCGGTCCACGGCTCCAGGTAGGCGTCCCGAAGCCGGGGCAGCAGGTCAGGACCGTAACGGCGGCGAGCGGCGCGGGCGTTGACGAGGAGGCTGGAGAAGGGGTGCCCGACCACGGCGTCGCCCCAGTCGAAGAAGGCGTAGCGGCCAGGGTGGGCGGCGCCGGGAGCGAAGATCTGCGCCTCGTGGAGGTCGGAGTGGTCGAGGGAGTCGGGCATGCCGAAGCTCTCCAACTCCGCGCACCAGTCGGCGACTTGTCCCGTTCTGGCGAGCAGCGCGGCCCGTTCCTGCGCGTCCAGGGCGGTGCACCGGGTCACCATCCGCTCGTACGTCTTCGCCAGTACGGCGGACCGCACGCTCGGCACGCCGATGGCCTCGGCCTTGTCGGCGTACGGGATCAGGGCCCGCTGCATGGTCGCGTACTGGCGCAGGGGCTCCTCCCAGGCGTGGGGATCGGGGGCGCCCGGGGCATTGAGGACGTCGGCGAAGACGGTGCCGCCGTCGGGCCAGAGGGACCAGCCGCGCTCGGCGTCGACGGCGTACGGGTGCAGGACGTGCTCGGGCACCCAGCGGGCGAGGGCGTCTCCAAGGGCCGCCTCGAAGGCGGAGGCGGGCGGATTCGCCTTGAACCAGGCCCCGGCTCCGTCCTCCAGCGGGAACCGGACCAGGACGGACCAGGGCCGGACCCGTACGGTTCTGCCCTGGTCCTTCGCCTCCCGGAGCCCGGCGTTCCGGAGGGCCTGTGCGGCCCAGCCGAGGGCCCGCAGCCGCCAGTCGGGGTCGTCCCACGGGGTGCGGGTCCCGGCGTAATCGCCCAGGTCAAGGGCGGGAGAGAGGTCGTTCATGGGGCCATCTCACCACCGGGGCGGGGCCGGCATCCAGTCGATATCCGCCGAATCAACACCAACCCCACGGGAGCTGAATTATCTTGCCGTGTACATGAGCTGGAGGCACACCTGGACCTCCACCGCCCCAGGGGGAACCGACCACATGGCAAAGAGGCCCGATCTCACCGAACCGCCGACCGCTTCCGTCGCCGCCCTCGCCGCGCAGGGGGGTCTGGGGCAGTGGTCGGGCTGGACGTACGTCCCGTACGGGGGCCTGAGGTACAGGAAGTGGAAGGACTGCCGCCTCTACCTCTACGCGGGCGGGGTCGTCATCAGCGACACCCGGGCCGGCTTCGAGATCACGCGCGGGTGGGCGGACACCCGCGTCCTGGTGTACCGCCGCTCGCTGAACGGCGGCCTGACGCATTCCTGTCACACCCTCATCGACCCGGCGGGCGTGGGGGTCAGCATAGGCCCAGGCGACCGCACCTTCCGCGGGGGCGACAAACAGATGCACGGCATCACCGAGGCGCTGAACGGGCCCCCGTTCCTCTACCCGGGCGACTGGGGCGATTACATCCAGGAAGGCATCACGAAGACGCAGCTCCCGTCCGTCCTGGCGCGGATCGAACGTGGCGAGAGCGTGCGGTTCGGGGCGTACTCGGTGGACCGGCACGGCGTGACGGGCAGGAAGCGCACAGCCGCCTGGACGGAGATCGCCCACTACGAGACGGACGAGGCCAGGCTTCATCTCAACAACGCGAGGAATCGCTCGGTCGGCGACGCCGCGAACACGTACGACATCACCAACCTCAACGTCTTCCTTAACGTGGTGCAGCGGCTCAAGCGCGGGCTCGCGCAGTAGACCGCCGCCCTCGCGGGTGCGGGGCGGCGGTCTGGTGCTCAACGAGCTTGGAAGTCGCCCGACTTGATGCCGGTGATGAAGGTGGAGAAGGCGTGGGTGGTCAGGCCCAGGGTCGGGCCGTCGAGGGCCTTGGAGTCGCGGACCGGAACCACGCCGTGCGAGGCGGCGAGGTTGGCGGCGACCTCGATGCAGGCACCCCCGTTGCTGCTGTAGGAGGACTTGAAGAACTGCGGTTCGGTCACGGTGCGCCCTTTCGGAATTTTTGGATCATGGCCACGGATTCCGCTTGGGAAAGCGCTTCAGCCTGAAGCTGATGGTAGGCCGTGAGCATGGGCACCACGAACGTACTTTCCCTTTCGAGATGGCCCCGTTGGGCGGATTCGGTGTAGAGGATCGTCTTGCGGTCCGCGAGCGTGACGAGGTGGACCGGCAGGTCAAAGGCCCGCCGCTCACCCAAGGCGTACGGGGCCACTTGCAGCACGGTGGTGGGCAGTTCGGCAAAGGCGAGAAGCCGTTCCAACTGGGCGGCCATGACTCGCGGTCCGCCCACCGGGCGCCAGAAGCAACTCTCGTCCAGTACTGCGTGAATGAAGGGCGGGGGCGTCCGTTCCAGGGACGCCTGCCGCTCGGCGAGCAGGGTCAGCCGCTCGTCCGCCTGCTGTTCCGTGATCGCTCCCCGCCGTACCGCGCCGCTGGTGATGGCTGCCGCGTAGTCCGGGGTCTGGAGCAGGCCGGGCATGATGCCCAGCTCGAAGAGCCTGATCTCCGCCGCCTTCACCTCCAGCACGACGTACTCGGGAAACCCCTCCAACAGTGAGGTGTTCCGTACGGACTGCCCTCGACGCTCGAACTGGTCGCCCGTACCCAGCGCCCTGTCGGCACTACGCGAAAAGCGGGGAGTTGGGGATCGTCGCCCAGTTTCCACGGCCGAGATGTGCGTCCCCGAGTAGCCCATGTGCGCACCGAGCTCGTCCTGCGTCCAGCCCCGTTCGTCCCGCAAGATGC
The DNA here is from genome assembly GCF_040651475.1 of Streptomyces sp. NPDC048442. NCBI lineage: Bacteria > Bacillati > Actinomycetota > Actinomycetes > Kitasatosporales > Streptomycetaceae > Streptomyces > Streptomyces sp. NPDC048442. Next base: position 154,046 of record NZ_JBEZKB010000005.1, on the reverse strand, counting down.
GCAAACGTTCGCCATAGGCTGCGATTGGCGAGCTTCCCGGTTCCAACTCTTTACGGTTCAACGGCGTTCACCCAACTCCCCGTGCAGGATGTGCAAGTTGAAGACGCGTCAAGCCTAAGTCACGCTGACTCCCCTTGGTAGTGGAATCGCTACGGAGAGGAGTTACCTGCATGAGCAGTACCGCACGAGCATGGCTCGCAGCGTTGACGGCGGAGTTCGGCGCGGAAGGGACCCTGCACGTCCCCCACGAGACCGTCACCTCCGGCCCGGACCCCGCCCCTGGCGACGACGGCGAACAGACAAGCCCAATCGACGAGTTGCGCGCCCGCGTCACCGAGTACAACGCACGCCGCCGCATGTTCGAGGACCTCTGATGGCCGGGCGCAGCGTGATGCGGTTCGTCCCGTACGGAATCCTCCAAGACCCCTTGGCCGAGCCTGAGTACGAAGCCGAGTGCGTGTCGGGCGACGAGGCCGACTGCAGTGCGCGCTCCGGCCGGTATCCGGAGCCGGAGCCGGTCGAGACCTGGCAGCTGGACCACACCCGCGCGACCGGCCACCGACGATTCCGCCGCGCGTTCCACGACTACGCACTGACATCCCCGCCCGACGGCTCGGCGTGCTCCGTGGTCCCGTCGGCCTTGCGCGGGACAGGCTGAAACCTGACAAACGTCATCTCTTCCTGTGCACAAGGTCGTTCCGAGGGCGTACGGCCGGCCGGTGTGGTGCGCAGAGGATGGAGGCATCCACCACGCACACCTGACGAGACGGGGATCCGCCCATGTCCCACACCCATTCGAACCCTCGCCGCGACCGCCGGAGAGCGCGCCTGGCCGTCGTGGCATCGGCGGCACTGTTGTCGCTCGCGGTCGGTGCGCTTCCGGCCAGGGCCGTCGCCCCGTTATCGGCCTCCGCCGCCGCATCTGCCGCATCCGCCACGTCCGCCACCTCCCGCCTCGACCGGAAGGCGCTGCGCGCTTCCCTTGAGGCGTTCCACCGGGCGGGGATGTACGGGGCGTACTCGTCCGTCAGGGACGGCTCCGAACGGTGGCGCGGCGCGGCCGGCGTCGCCGACATCGGCACCGGACGGCCGATGAGCCCGGACTACGAGCACCGGATCGGCAGCATCACCAAGACCTTCACCTCGGTGGCCGTCCTCCAACAGGTCGCCAAGGGGCGAGTCGACCTGGACGCCCCGATCGGCGACTACCTTCCGGAGCTGGTGCCGGACGAGCGGGGCCGGAAGGTGACGGTGCGGATGCTGCTCAACCACACGAGCGGCATCGCGGACTACATCCTGCCCGCCTTTCCCAAGCTGGTGACGAACCCTCAGCAAGCCTTGGACGAGGGGCGGTTCCGCAAGCTGGCCCCCGAGGAGCTGGTCGGTCTCGGGCTGGCCGCCAAGCCGCCCGTGCCGCGCGGCACGTACTCGTACTCCAACACCAACTACCTCATCGCCGGGCTGCTGTTGAAGAAGGTCACGGGCCAGGACCCGGAGGAGTACATCACCCGGAACGTCATCCGGAAGGCCGGACTGCGGCATACGTACTTCCCGCGCTCCGCCCGCATTTCGGGGCCGCACGCCAAGATGTACGAGTCGTTCTACGGAGCCGTCGAACCGGCGCGCGACTACAGCGTCTACGACATGTCCTGGGCCGGGACCGCCGGTGCTCTGGTCTCCACCATGAACGACCTCAACGACTTCTACCGCCGGCTCCTGGGCGGGAAGCTGCTCGGCGCGGCGGAGCTGCGGGAGATGAAGACGACGGTTCCCGCGCACGAGCCGGATCCGGGGCAGGAGGTGGGCCTGCGGTACGGCCTCGGTCTGTTCACCCTGAAGATGCCCAGCGGCGGCTGGTTCTGGGGCCACAACGGCGCCGTGTTCGGGGCGGAGACCTGGGCGTTGTCCACGGAGGACGGGCGCCGCCAGGTCGCGCTCGGCTTCAACCTGACGAAGTACGAGAGGTTCGGCGAGGACGGCAAACCGCTGCCGGACCCGATCGGCGCCGCACTGATCGGACACCTGGACGGAGCCCTGAGCGGCACCCCCGCCGAGCGGGCCCCCGGCGCACCTCCTGTGCCTCAGCGTCTGCTCGCCCCCGAGCAGCTGCGGCGCTAGGGGCCGCGCGGTCCTTGCAGGATGCGGCTGTCCGGCGGGGTTGTCGGTGATCCGTGGGCGATGTGTCGGTGCGTACTGCGACCGTGGGCGTCGAGCCACCCTGCGGAGCAACCATCTCGCCGAGCAGTCGCCTTCCAGCGCAAGGGAACCCCGCCGCCATGCCGTCCGCCACGTCCTCCGCCCCCTCCCCCTCCTCCCCCTGGGACGTCCAGCGCCTGCCTCGTGCCGACGGCCGGGTCTTCCTCGTCACCGGCGGCAACGCGGGCATCGGGTACTTCGTCGCCGAGCAGCTGTCGGCTACCGGGGCCACTGTCGTACTGGGCAGCAGAAGTCCCGCGAAGGCGGCAGCCGCCGAGTCCTCGATCCGCTCACGCGTACCCGGTGCGCGGGTGCGGACCGTACGGCTGGACCTCGCCGACCTCTCCTCGCTCGGAGCATCGGTGGACTCCCTGAAAGTGGAGCTGCGGGTGGAGCTGGGGGTGGAGTGCCTCGACGCGGTGGTCCTCAACGCCGGCGTCGCGCTCGACGACCCGCCGCGCGAGGAGACCGGGGACGGTCACGAGCTCATGTTCGGCACGAACCACCTCGGGCACTTCGTACTGACCCAGCGGCTGATGCCTCTGCTGTCGGCCGCACCGGCGGCCCGCGTCGTGACCATGGGCAGCTTCGCGGCGAAATCCGAACGGCTCGACCTGGACGATCTCCAGTCCCGGCAGGACTACCGGCCCAAGCGCACCTACGGCCGCTCCAAGCTGGCCCAGATGTACTTCGGTCTCGAACTCGACCGCCGTCTGCGCGCCGCCGACAGCACGGTGTCGAGCGTGGTGGCCCATCCAGGCGGCGCCCTGGACTCGCTCACTCCGTCACGGCCGCCGGTCCATGTACGTACCGCCGGCGCACGGCTCCGCGGGGCACCGGCCGCCGTCCTCGTCCAGGGCAAGCACGCCGGCGCGTGGCCCGCGGTGCGGGCAGTGCTCGATCCGGACGTACGCGGAGGGCAGCTGTGGGGCCCCCGAGCCTTCGGCCTGCGCGGCAAGCCCCACCCCGAACCGATCTGGCCCCACCTCGCCGACACCGATGTCGCGAAGCGACTGTGGGCCGCAAGCTGCGCACTCAGCCCTTCCGGCGTGTGAGGACGCGCGGCGGACGCAGTCCGTGCACGGGGCACAGCCCCGAACCCCAGCCCCCACCGGCATCAGCCGTACCCGCCCCAGCCGAGGCCCCGGGTCCGGGTCCGAACCCGGATCGGGGCCGGGCCCGGGGCGGGCCCCGATAAGCGCCCCGCCCCACCTACCCCGCCCCGTAAACCGCCCCCGGCACCCCCGCCTCCCCCAGCAACTTCCCCACCACCTCCCCCACCTCCCCCGGCGTCCACCGCGCCCCCTTGTCCGCCGTCGGGCCCGGTCGCCAGCCCTCCATCACCGTGATCCGTCCCGCCTCCGCCTCGAAGACCCGCCCGGTCACCCCGGCCGAATCCTCCGAGCCCAGCCACACCACCAGCGGTGACACGTTCTCGGGGGCCATCGCGTCCCACGCGCCCTCCCCCGGCGCCGCCATAGTCTCCGCGAACGTCTCCTCCGTCATACGGGTCCGCGCAGCCGGGGCGAGCGCGTTGACCTGGACCCCGTAGCGCCCCATCTCCGCCGCCGCGACCAGCGTCAGCCCGACGATTCCCGCCTTCGCCGCCGCATAGTTCCCCTGCCCCACGCTCCCCAACAGCCCTGCTCCGGAGCTGGTGTTGACGACCCGCGCCACCGCCCGCCGCCCCGCCTTGGCCTCCGCCCGCCACCACTGCGCCGCATGCTTCAGCGGCAGGAAGTGGCCCTTGAGGTGGACGCGCACGACGGCGTCCCAGTCGTCCTCGTCCAGGTTGACCAGCATCCGGTCGCGCAGGAATCCGGCGTTGTTGACCAAGGTGTCGATCCGGCCGAAGGAGTCCACGGCTGCCGCCACCAGCGACGCCGCCCCCGCACTCGTCGCGATGTCGCCGCCGTGCGCGACGGCTTCCCCGCCCCGCGCACGTATCTCCGCCACGACCTCCTCGGCGGGCCCGCTCGACCCGCCCGCCCCGTCGGCCCGGACCCCCAGGTCGTTCACGACCAGCCGCGCGCCCTCCGCCGCGAAGGCCAGCGCGTGCGCACGCCCCAGCCCCCGCCCGGCGCCCGTCACGACCACCACACGACCGTCAGCGATACCCATGTCAGTTCTCCTCGGAAGACTTGTTGACCGTTGCCGCGTCCAGAAAGGCGGGGCGCTCGCCGCCCCCGTGCACCAGCAGCGACGCGCCGTTCACGTACGCCGCCCGCTCCGAGGCGAGGAAGACCGCCGCGTTCCCGACGTCCGACGGCTCGGCCAGCCGGCCCGCCGGAACCGTCCGGGCGACCGCCGCGAGCCCCTCCTCGTCGCCGTAGTGCAGGTGCGACAGCTCGGTCCGCACCATCCCCAGGACCAGCGTGTTCACCCGCACCTCGGGCGCCCACTCCACCGCCATCGACCGCGCGAGGTTCTCCAGTCCGGCCTTCGCCGCCCCGTACGCGGCCGTGCCGGGCGACGGGCGCGTGCCGCTCACGCTGCCGATCATCACGACCGACCCGCGCACCGCCCGCAGGTACTCGTACGCGGCAATCGAAGCCGTCATCGGGGCGATCAGATTCAGCTCGACGATCCGCGCGTGCCGCTGCGTCCCGCCCTCCCCCAGCAACCGGTACGGCGTCCCGCCCGCGTTGTTGACCAGCACATCCAGCCGGCCGTACGTCTCCACCACACCCGCGAAGAAGTCCGCGACCTCATGCGCCGACCGCAGGTCCAACGGCCTGAACTCGGCCCGCCTGCCCGCCACTTCGACCGGCTTCTCCGGCGGTCTGCGCGCGCAGACCACGACCTCCGCCCCCGCCTCCAGGAAGGCCCGCGCGATGCCCGCGCCGACCCCCCGGGTGCCACCTGTGACGACGGCAACCCTCCCGTCCAGTTCCATTCGCTGCTACCTTCCTGACTCAACACGCACCTAACAAATGTTTGGTGGAAAGGTAGCTGATCCACTCATGGGTGTCTCCACCTCCCGCCCCGGCCCGTCCGGTTCCGACCGGGGCATCGTCGTCGTCACCGTCGACTTCCCGCCGGTCAACGCGCTGCCGGTGCAGGGCTGGTACGACCTGGCCGACGCGGTCCGCGCCGCCGGACGCGACCCGGACGTACGCTGCGTCGTCCTCGCCGCCCCGCCCGGAAGCCGCGGCTTCAACGCGGGCGTCGACATCAAGGAGATGCAGCGCGAGCACGCGAACGGCGGCGGTCACCAGGCCCTGATCGGTGCCAACAGCGGCTGCGCGGAGGCCTTCGCCGCCGTGTACGAGTGCGAGGTCCCGGTCGTCGCGGCCGTCGAGGGTTTCTGCCTCGGGGGCGGCATCGGTCTCGTCGGCAACGCCGACGCCATCGTTGCCTCCGACGACGCCACCTTCGGCCTGCCCGAGCTGGACCGGGGTGCGCTCGGCGCCGCCACCCACCTCTCCCGGCTGGTGCCGCAGCACCTTATGCGCGCCCTGTACTACACCTCGCGCACCGCCACCGCGCAGGAACTGCACCACCACGGCTCGGTCTGGAAGGTCGTCCCGCGGCATCAACTCCGGGACGAGGCACTCGGGTTGGCAGGTGAGATAGCCCTCAAGGACGGCTATCTGATCCGCCTCGCGAAGGCGGCCATCAACGGCATCGACCCCGTGGACGTACGCCGCAGCTACCGCTTCGAGCAGGGCTTCACCTTCGAGGCCAACCTCAGCGGCACCGCCGACCGCGTCCGCGACTCCTTCGGCAAAGGCAGCACCGCCGGCGACGACAGCAAGGACAGCAAGGACAGCAAGGACAGCAAGGAGACCCAGAAGTGACCGACAAGACGATGACCCCCGAAGGGGTCGTCTCCCGTCTGCGCAGCGGCATGACCCTCGGCATCGGCGGCTGGGGTTCGCGCCGCAAGCCGATGGCCCTGGTGCGCGCCATCCTGCGCAGCGACCTCACCGACCTCACCGTCGTCTCGTACGGCGGCCCCGACGTCGGCCTCCTCGCCGCGTCGGGGAGGATCCGCAAGCTGGTCACCGCCTTCGTGACGCTCGACACCATCGCCCTGGAGCCGCACTTCCGCACCGCCCGCCAGGAGGGCGCGTTCGAGCTGACCGAGGTCGACGAGGCGATGTTCATGTGGGGGCTGCACGCCGCCGCGAACCGGCTGCCGTTCCTGCCCGTGCGGGCCGGCATCGGCTCCGACGTCATGCGGGTCAACCCCGCGCTGCGTACGGTCACTTCACCGTACGAGGACGGCGAGACCTTCGTCGCCATGCCCGCCCTGCGGCTCGACGCCGCCCTGGTCCACATGAACCGCGCGGACCGCCTCGGCAACGGCCAGTACCTCGGCCCCGACCCGTACTTCGACGACCTCTTCTGCGAGGCCGCCGACGAGGCGTACGTCTCCTGCGAACGGATCGTGGACACCGCCGAGTTGACGAAGGAGGCACCCGTGCAGTCCCTCCTCCTCAAACGGACCTCCGTCACCGGCGTCGTCGAGACCCCCAACGGGGCGCACTTCACCACCTGCACCCCCGACTACGGGCGCGACGAGGCCTTCCAGAAGGCGTACGCGGCCACCCCCTGGCCCGAGTTCTCGGCCCGCTTCCTCGAAGGCGGCGACGAGTCGGCGTACCAGAGAGCAGTCCAGACCTGGCACGAGGAGCAGCAGAAGTGAGCGCCACGAACGGCACCCCCGCAACCACCCCGAACGGCACCCCCGCGACCACCGCGGCCGGCACCCCCGTAACCACCACGACCGGCACCCCCGCACCCCGGCAGCAGACGTCCGCCTCCCGCGCCGAGTACTGCGTCATCGCCTGCGCCGAGGCCTGGCGCGGCAACGGCGAGATCCTGGCCAGCCCCATGGGTCTGATCCCCGGCATCGGCGCCCGCCTCGCCAAGCGCACCTTCTCCCCCGACCTGCTCCTCACCGACGGCGAGGCCCTGATCGTCGGCCTCGACGGGACGCCCGAGGGCTGGCTGCCGTACCGCCTGCACCTCACGTTGGCGACAGGCGGGAAGCGGCACGTGATGATGGGCGCCAGCCAGATCGACCGGTTCGGCAACCAGAACATCTCCTGCATCGGCGACTGGCAGCAGCCCGCCCGCCAGCTCCTCGGCGTGCGCGGCGCGCCCGTCAACTCCCTGAACCATCCGACGAGTTACTGGATTCCGAAGCACTCGACCCGGGTCTTCGTCGACAAGGTCGACATGATCTGCGGCGTCGGTTACGACAGTGCGCGGGCGGCCGGTCCTGCCGCGACGCGCTACCACCGACTGCCCCGCGTGGTCAGCGACCTCGGCGTCTTCGACTTCGAGACGCCAGGCCACTCGATGCGGCTGGCGTCGCTGCACCCCGGCGTCACCGTGGACGAGGTCCGCGCTGCCACCGGCTTCGCGCTGACGGTTCCCCCCGAAGTCCCCTGCACCCGCGAGCCGACCGCCGAGGAACTGCGCCTGATCCGCGAGGTCATCGATCCGAAGAACACCCGCGACCGCGAGGTGAGGCCGGCATGACCGAACAACCGGCGCCCGTCCTGGAGACCGCGCTCACTCGCCTCGTCGGCGTCCGCCACCCCCTCGTCCAGACCGGCATGGGCTGGGTGGCGGGGCCCCGCCTCGTCTCCGCGACGGCCAACGCGGGCGCGCTCGGCATCCTCGCCTCCGCGACGATGACCGTCGAGCAGCTGCGGCAGGCCGTCCGCGAGGTCAAGTCCCGTACGGGGGCGCCCTTCGGCGTGAACCTGCGGGCGGATGCGGGGGACGCCCGCGACCGCGTACGGATCATCATCGACGAGGGTGTGAAGGTGGCCTCGTTCGCGCTCGCGCCGTCCCGCGAGCTGATCGCCGAACTGAAGGACGCGGGTGTCGTCGTCGTCCCTTCCGTCGGCGCCCGCAGGCACGCGGAGAAGGTCGCCGCGTGGGGTGCGGACGCGGTGATCGTGCAGGGCGGCGAGGGCGGCGGCCACACCGGCGACGTGGCAACCACCGTGCTGCTTCCGCAAGTGGTGGACGCGGTCGACATCCCCGTCGTCGCGGCGGGCGGCTTCCACGACGGGCGTGGTCTGGTCGCCGCGCTCGCCCACGGCGCGGCGGGCATCGCCATGGGCACCCGTTTCCTGCTCACCTCCGACTCGACGGTGCCCGACGCCGTCAAGGCGAAGTACCTGGCGGCGACGGTCAAGGACATCACCGTCACCACCGCCGTCGACGGCCTCCCGCACCGGATGCTCCGCTCGGAACTGGTCGAGGCCCTGGAGCGGTCCGGCCGTACGAGAGCGCTGGCGCAGGCGGTCGTCAGGGCGGCCGGGTTCAAGAAGATCTCCGGACTGACTTGGTCGCAAATGGTCCGCGACGGGCTCGCCATGAAGCACGGCAAGAGTTTGTCCTGGAGTCAGGTGCTGTTGGCCGCCAACACCCCCATGTTGCTGAAGGCTTCGATGGTCGACGGCCGCACCGATCTCGGCGTCATGGCATCGGGGCAGGTCGCAGGGGTGATCGACGACCTGCCGAGCTGTGCGGATCTAGTGGCACGTGTCATGGCCGAAGCAGACACCACCCTCACCCAGCTGCACGCGCTCCACGCCCTGCCGACACCAGGGTGATCTCCCTCTCCCCTCACAGGAGTTGACCGGATGAGCCGCAACCGAGTACGGCTGGCCACAGGCGCGGTCGTGTCCGCGCTCGCCCTGGGCACACTGCCCGCGACGGCCCTCGCCCAGACCCCCGCACCCAGCACCTCGCACTCCCACCACCACCGCAGCAGCACCAGCCCCCTCCGCCAGATACCCCTCCAGGGCGCGGTCAACGTCCGCGACGTCGGCGGCTACCGCACCTACGGCGGCGACACCGTCCGCCACGGACTCGTCTACCGCGCGGACGCCCTCGGCAGGCTCACCGACCCGGACCTGCTGACCCTCGCGGGCCTGCGGCTGGGCAAGGTGATCGACTACCGGGTGCCGATCGAGATCCAGTACGACGGCCAGGACCGCCTCCCGCCCGGCCTCACCGCCACCGCGCGCCCCGTCAACGACAGTGGTCTGTACGGGCAGATGATGGCGGCGATCGCCACCAGGGACCCGGTGAAGCAGGAGGAGGCGCTCGGCGGCAGCAAGGGCTCGGACCTGATGAAGCGGGTCTACCGGACGCTGATCTCCGACCCGGCGAACACCGCGCAGTTCGCCGCCACCTTCCGCGACATCGCGAACAGCTCGTCCAGGAGCGCGGTCCTCTTCCACTGCACGTCGGGCAAGGACCGTGCGGGCTGGACGACTTACGTGCTGCTGCGCGCGCTCGGCGTCCCGGAGGCGACGGCCCGCCGCGACTACCTCGCCTCGAACGCCATCCGGGCGGCGGCCGACCAGAAGGTCCGCGACGGCCTCAAGCAGGCGGGCCTGATGCAGAACCCGGACCTGCTGATCCCCCTCCAGGAAGTCCGCGACGCCTACCTGGACACCGCTCTCGCGGAGGTCGAGGCGCGCTACGGCAGCCTGTACGGGTACTTGCAAAAGGGACTGGGCCTGGACCTCCGCACGTTGGCGAAGCTCCAGACCCAGCTGGTCGGCTGACGAACCGTCAGCCCACTGGTTCATACCTTCAGGCGGCGCGGCGGCCGCCCTGGCCGCCGCCCTGCCGCCGCTGCGACTGGCCCTGTCCTGCACCGGCGCGGGACTGCCCGCCGCCCGTACGGGACTGGCCGCCACCGGTTCGGGCCTGGCCCGTACCGCGCGACTGGCCCTGACCGCCACCGGCGCCGGCGCCGGATCCGGCACGTGCCGGACGGGACGGACGCCCGCCCGTCGCCGCAGCGCCACCGGCCGGAGCGCCGCCGCCGCTGCCGCCACGACGGCCGCGGGTGCGGCTGCGCCCGTCCGAGGAGGACGAGGAGGAGGACGGACGGCGCTTCGCGGGCTGCTGCTGCACCGGCACCGGCACCTCGACGACCACGGCGACACCGGACGGCTCGCGCGCACCCGTGATGCTCGCCAGCTCCTCGTCGGTGGACTTGATCCGGGCGGTGCGCGGCGCGATGCCCGCGTCGCTCATCAGCCGGGTCATCTCGCGCTTCTCCTCGGGGAGGACGAGCGTGACGACGGAACCGGACTCACCGGCACGGGCGGTACGGCCGCCGCGGTGCAGGTAGTCCTTGTGGTCGGTCGGCGGGTCGACGTTCACGACGAGGTCGAGGTCGTCGACGTGGATGCCTCGGGCCGCCACGTTGGTCGCCACGAGCGCGGTGACCTTGCCGTTCTTGAACTGCTCAAGGGTCCGGTTGCGCTGCGGCTGGGAACGCCCGCCGTGCAGCGCGGCCGCGTACACACCGGCGGCCAGGAGCCGCTTCGCGAAGCGGTCGGCAGCGCGCTTGGTGTCCACGAACATGATCACGCGGCCCTCGCGGGCGGCGATCCGTGCGGCGACGGCCTTCTTCTCGGTCTCGTCCATGACGTAGAGCACGTGGTGCTCCATCGTCGTGACGGCGCCGGCGGACGGGTCCACCGAGTGCACGACCGGGTCGGTCAGGAACATCTTGACGAGCTTGTCGATGTTCTTGTCCAGCGTCGCCGAGAACAGCATCCGCTGCCCGTCCGGCTCGACCTGCTTGAGCAGCGCGACGACCTGCGGCATGAAGCCCATGTCGGCCATCTGGTCGGCCTCGTCGAGCACCGTGATCGCGACCTGGTCGAGGCGGGCGTCGCCGCGCTCGATGAGGTCCTTCAGGCGTCCCGGCGTGGCGACGAGTACTTCCGCACCCCGGCGCAGTGCGTTGGCCTGCTTGCTGAGCGACATGCCGCCGACGACCGTGGTCAGCCGCAGGTTGACGGCGGTCGCGTACGGCGTCAGCGCGTCCGTGACCTGCTGCGCCAGTTCACGCGTCGGTACGAGGACGAGAGCGAGCGGTGCGTGCGGCTCGGAGCGTCGTCCTGCCGTACGGGCCAGCAGCGCCAGGCCGAAGGCCAGCGTCTTGCCGGAGCCCGTACGACCGCGGCCCAGGATGTCCCGGCCCGCGAGAGAGTTCGGCAGCGTCGCGCCCTGGATCGGGAACGGCTCCGTCACCCCCTGCGAGGCGAGGGTCTTCAGGAGTGCGGCAGGCATGTCCAGCGCTTCGAAAGCCTCGACCGACGGCAGCGCGGGGGTGAGGGACTCCGGCAGTGCGAATTCACCCTGGAGCGGCGTGGACCGGCGGGCAGGGCCCTTTCCGGAGTTCTTCGTCGAAGCCTTGCCGCGGCCCCTGGACGGGGCGGCACTCGACGGTCGGTTGCGCGCCGGACGGCCGGTGCGCTCGGAGGAGGATCGTTCGAAACGGGTCATGCAGGAATTGCCTTCTTTCTGGGGACAGCCTGGAACGGCCGCGGTGCGGCCCGCGCACGGGGCGGGTCCTTGCGAACACAACAACAAGCCGGGACCCGCACCTTCACGGTGCGGGCCCCGGCTAGAGGTTCGCGTCCGGGCGATTAGGCCGGGACGATGTTCTCCGCCTGCGGGCCCTTCTGGCCCTGCGTGACGTCGAAGGAAACCTTCTGGCCCTCCTGGAGCTCGCGGAAGCCCGAGGTGGCGATGTTGGAGTAGTGGGCGAAGACGTCGGCGCCGCCGCCGTCCTGCTCAATGAAGCCGAAGCCCTTTTCCGAGTTGAACCACTTCACGGTGCCAGTAGCCATTTTAAATCTCCTAAAACAGGGGCAGAGCCGGAAATTCGCACTTTACGAATTCCTCGTCGCCGCAATGACCCCATCCGGAGAGCCGGAAACCGGCAATGACCGGAAAAACAAATGTGCACCTGTCGAAGCGTTCTCGTCAGGCGCACATAAAGTTCATGGGTACCAAAACTGCAACTCGCCTACCGTAGCACGCCCCCGCGGGAGGCGCGCGGGGGAACTTGCCAAGTCAGGCGCCACTTGGGTTACACCCGCTCGATGATCGTCACGTTGGCCTGTCCGCCGCCTTCGCACATCGTCTGGAGGCCGTACCGCCCGCCCGTGCGCTCCAGCTCGTGCAGCAGCGTCGTCATCAGTCTGACGCCGGTCGCGCCCAGCGGGTGGCCGAGGGCGATCGCCCCTCCGTTCACATTCACCCGTTCCGGGTCCGCGCCCGTCTCCTTCAGCCACGCCAGGGCCACCGGTGCGAACGCCTCGTTGATCTCGACCAGGTCGATGTCCCGGATCGACATCCCGGTCTTCTTCAGCGCGTACGCCGTCGCGGGGATCGGCGCCGACAGCATGCGGATGGGGTCCTCGCCCCGTACCGACAGGTGGTGGATGCGGGCGCGCGGGGTCAGCCCGTGCTCCCGTACGGCCCGCTCGGAGGCGATCAGCATCGCCGCCGCGCCGTCGGAGACCTGCGAGGAGCACGCGGCGGTGATCGTGCCGCCCTCCATCACCGGCTCCAGTTGCGCCATCTTCTCCAGCGAGGTGTCCCGGCGCGGGCCCTCGTCGACCGTGACGTCCCCGTAGGCCACCGTCTCCCGCGCGAAGCGGCCCTCGTCGATCGCCCGCAGCGCCCGCCGGTGCGAGCGGAGTGCGAACTCCTCCATGTCTCGGCGCGAGATCCCCCACTTCTCGGCGATGAGCTGCGCGCCGTGGAACTGGTTGACCGGCGCGTCGCCGTACCGGGCGCGCCAGCCCTCCGAGCCCGCGTACGGGCCGGCCGTGAGCCCCAGCGGTTCCGCCGCCTGCCGCGAGGCGAAGGCGATCGGTATCTGCGTCATGTTCTGGGTGCCGCCCGCGACGACCAGGTCCTGGGTGCCGGAGAGGACTCCCTGCGCGGCGAAGTGGACCGCCTGCTGCGAGGAGCCGCACTGGCGGTCGATGGTCACGCCGGGCACCTCCTCCGGGAGGCCGGCCGCCAGCCAGGACGTGCGCGCGATGTCACCGGCCTGCGGGCCGACCGTGTCCAGGCAGCCGAAGACGACGTCCTCGACGGCGGAGGGGTCGACGCCTGAGCGCTCCACCAGGGCCTTCAGGACGTGCGCGCCGAGGTCGGCGGGGTGGACGGCGCCGAGAGCGCCCTTCCGCCGGCCGACCGGGGTGCGTACCGCTTCGACGATGTAGGCCTCGGCCATGACGACTCCATTCGCAAGGGACTCAAGTGGGGTTCACTCGGTGCGTACGGCGATTCCGTCCAGCACCATCGACAGGTACTGGCGGGCGATCTCCTCGGGGCTGTGCTGACCGCCGGGCCGGTACCAGGACGCCGCCACCCACACCGTGTCGCGCACGAAGCGGTACGTGAGGCGGATGTCGAGCTCGTCCCGGAAGATTCCGTCGGCCACGCCGCGCTCCAGCGTTCCCAGCCAGGCCTTCTCGAACTTGGTCTGCGAGTCGGCGAGGTAGTGGAAGCGGGGCTGCGCGGACAGGTGCCTGGACTCCTTCTGGTAGATGGCGACGGCGGCGCGGTGCCGGTCGATCTCCCGGAAGGACTCGGTGACGAGGGCCTCGATGGTCTCCCTGGGGCCGAGCGAGGAGGCGAGCACGGTGTCGTACCCCTCCCAGAGCTCGGTCAGGAAGGTCGAGAGGATCTCGTCGAGCATCGATTCCTTGGAATCGAAGTGGTAGTAGAGGCTGCCGGCGAGCATCCCCGCCGCGTCGGCGATCTTGCGGACGGTGGTCGCGTTGTAACCCTGCGCGGCGAACACCTCGGCTGCGGTGTCGAGGAGTTCGCGGCGGCGCTGGGGGGACGCGGTCACCTGGGGCTTCTTCTGCGAATGGGTAGGCACCCGCTCATTGTGGTCGAGTGCTCACGCATGCTGGCTGCTGACCGAGACCGTCTCCCCCGTCATGTAGGAGGAGTAGCCGCTGGCCAGGAAGACGATGACGTTGGCGACCTCCCACGGCTCGGCGTACCGGCCGAAGGCCTCCTTCCCGGTGAGCTCGCGGAGCAGCTCGGGCGTCGTCACCTTCACCAGGTGCGGGTGCATGGCCAGGCTGGGGGCCACGGCGTTGATACGTACGCCGAACCCGGCCGCCTCGATCGCCGCGCACCGGGTGAGCGCCATGACGCCCGCCTTCGCGGCGGCGTAGTGGGCCTGTCCTGCCTGGGCGCGCCAGCCGACGACGGAGGCGTTGTTGACGATTACGCCGCCTCCGCCGGCCTCCTTCATGGCGCGCAGGGCGGCCCTGGTGCACCGGAACGTGCCGTTCAGGGTGACGTCCAGGACTTTCGACCACTGGTCGTCGGTCATGTCGACGAGGTCGGCGGTGCCGCCGAGCCCGGCGTTGTTGACGACGAGGTCGAGGCCGCCGTGGATCTCGGCGGCCCGCGCGAAGAGCGCTTGGACCTGGGTCTCGTCGGTGACGTCGCACGGCAGGGAGGTGACCCGGTCGGCCCCGAACTCCTCGGCGAGTGCCTGCTCCGACTCCTTCAGCCGCCGTGCGTGCGCGTCGCCGATGACGATCCGGGCGCCCTCCTCCAGGAAGCGGCGCGCGGTGGCTCCGCCGATCCCGGCCCCGGCTGCGGCCGTGATGACGGCGCTGCGGCCGTCGAGGAGCCCGTGGCCCTTCACGTATGCGGGTGCTGTGCTCACGCCCGTACCTCCTTGGGAAGTCCGAGCACGCGCTCGGCGATGATGTTGCGCTGGATCTCGTCCGAGCCGGCGTAGATGGTGTCGGCGCGGGAGAAGAGGAACAGCCGCTGCCAGTCGTCGAGTTCGTACGGCGCCGATGCGGCGAGCAGCGAGGCCGCGCCGCGTATCTCCATGGCGAGCTCGCCGAGGCCGCGGTGCCAGGTCGCCCAGTACGTCTTGGCCACCGAGGGCTCGACGTCGCCGCGCCGGAAGTGGGCGTGCATCGCCGCGAGTCCCGTCCAGGCCCGTACGAGGCCGTCCCGTACGCCGGTTTCAGCGAGGGCGCCGTTGTGCCGGGCCACCTCCACCAGTGACTCCCACTCGCGCCGGAAGCCGACCTGCTGGCCGAGCGTGGACACGCCGCGCTCGAAGCCCAGCGTCGCCATCGCGATGCGCCAGCCGTCCCCTGCCTCCCCCACGACGTGACAGGCGGCGGTGCGGGCGTCGTCGAA
This sequence comes from Streptomyces sp. NPDC048442, assembly GCF_040651475.1. Taxonomy (NCBI): domain Bacteria; kingdom Bacillati; phylum Actinomycetota; class Actinomycetes; order Kitasatosporales; family Streptomycetaceae; genus Streptomyces; species Streptomyces sp. NPDC048442. The sequence continues at coordinate 138,866 of NZ_JBEZKB010000005.1, read as the reverse complement.
GAAGACCTCGTTGAATTCGGACGTCCCGGTCAGCTGGACGATCGGCCGGACCTCGACGCCCGGCTGGTCCATGGGGACCAGGAGGTAGGAGAGTCCCGCGTGCCGGCGCGAACCAGGTTCGCTGCGGGCGACGACGAAGCACCACTGCGACTCGTGGGCGAGGGAGGTCCAGATCTTCTGTCCGTTGACGGTCCACTCGCCGTCCGTCAGTGCGGCGCGGGTACGGACGCCCGCGAGGTCCGAGCCCGCGTCCGGTTCGCTGTAGCCCTGGCACCACAGCTCCTCGACCGCCACGATCGGTGGCAGGAAGCGGGCCTTCTGTTCCTCGGTGCCGTACGCGATGAGGGTCGGGCCGAGGAGCTGTTCGCCGATGTGGTTGACGCGGGCGGGGGCGTCCGCGAGGGCGTACTCCTCGTGGAAGGCGATCTGCTCCGCCACGCTCGCGCCCCGGCCGCCGTACTCCTTGGGCCAGCCGATGCAGGTCCAGCCGTGTGCGGCCATGTGCCGCTCCCAGGCGAGGCGCTCGGCGAATGCCTCGTGCTCCCGGCCGGGGCCGCCCCGGCCCTTCAACCCGGCGAATTCGCCGCCGAGTTGATCCCGTAGCCAGTTCCGGATCCCGGTGCGGAACTCCTCGACGCTGCTCATGGCCGTACGTTAACCTACCAAACACTTGTTAGGGAAGGATGGTTCCACCATGACAGCCGAGACGCCCGAGACGCCCGGCACACCCGGCACGTCCGACACCTCCAGCTCCTCCCCTGCGCCCGCCGCCGAACCCGTTCTGTACGAACGCCGGGGCCCGGTCGCGTACGTCACCCTCAACCGGCCCCGCTACCGCAACGCCCAGAACTCCGCGATGACGTACGCCCTCGACGCCGCCTTCTACCGGGCGTCGGAGGACAACGAGGTCAAGGTGGTCGTCCTGGCCGGTGCGGGCGAGCACTTCTGCGCCGGGCACGACATCGGCACCCCCGAGCGCGACGCCCACCTGCCCTTCGCCCGCAGGGCGGGCCTGTGGTGGGACCACTCGGACAAGGCGGGGGCGGAGAGCAGGTTCGCCCGCGAGTCCGAGGTGTACCTGGGGATGTGCAGGCGCTGGCGCGAACTGCCGAAGCCGGTCGTGGCGTCCGTCCAGGGGGCGTGCGTGGCGGGCGGGCTGATGCTGGCGTGGGTCTGCGATCTGATCGTGGCGTCCGACGACGCGTTCTTCGCCGATCCCGTCGTACGGATGGGGATCCCGGGCGTCGAGTACTTCGCGCACCCGTGGGTGATGCCGCCGCGCATCGCGAAGGAGTTCCTGTTCACCGGCGACCGGATGACCGCGCGCCGGGCGTACGAGGTCGGCATGGTCAACAGGGTCGTGGAGCGGGCCGAACTGGCTGACCGGACACATGAGTTGGCGGAGCGGATCGCCGAGATGCCCCGCCTCGGTCTGGCCCTCACCAAGCGCGCCGTCAACCAGGCCGAGGACCTCCAGGGTCTGCACACCGGCATGGACTCCGTCTTCGGCCTGCACCACCTCGCGCACGCGCACAACGCGGAGACGGCGAAGGACCCACTGGGCGGCATGGACGTGGCGGCCATGAAGAAGAAGGCGGGCAACTGACCACCATGGACCTGGACTTCAGCGACCGGCAGGACGCCTTCCGCGCCGAGGCACGGGAGTGGCTCGCGGGCCACGTCCCGGCCGCGGCGCTCCCCTCCCTGGAAACCGAGGAGGGTTTCGCCGCCCACCGCGAGTGGGAGGCCCGCCTCGCCGCCGACCGCTGGTCGGTCGTGTCGTGGCCCGAGGAGTACGGCGGCCGGGGCGCGGACATCTTCGAGTGGCTGATCTTCGAGGAGGAGTACTTCGCGGCGGGCGCACCCGGCCGGGTCTCGCAGAACGGCATCAACCTCCTCGCCCCGACCCTCTTCGACCACGCGACGGCCGAGCAGCGGGCGCGGGTGCTGCCGTCGATGGCCACGGGCGAGGTCGTCTGGGCGCAGGCGTGGTCCGAGCCCGAGTCGGGTTCCGACCTCGCGTCGCTGCGCTCGACCGCCGTACGTACGGAAGGGGGTTGGCTGCTCTCGGGCCAGAAGACGTGGTCGTCGCGGGCCGCCTTCGCCGACCGGGCCTTCGGGATCTTCCGCAGCGACCCGGACGCGGACAGGCCGCACCGGGGGCTGACGTATCTGATGTTCGACCTGCGTGCGCCCGGGGTCACCGTCCGTCCCATCGGGCGGCTCGACGGCAAGCCGGCCTTCGCGGAGCTGTTCCTCGACGAGGTCTTCGTGCCCGACGAGGACGTCATCGGCGAGGTCGGCCAGGGCTGGCGGATCGCCATGTCGACCACCGGCAACGAGCGGGGGCTGATGCTCCGCTCCCCCGGCCGTTTCCTGGCCGCCGCCGACCGGCTGGCCGCCGACTGGCGCACGCACGCGCGCCCCGATGACATGACAGACACGGCGATGCGCGACCGGGTCGCGGACGCGCTGATCGGGGCGCGCGCCTACCAGCTCTTCACCTGGGGAGCCGCCTCGCGTTTCGCCGCCGGGGAGACCATCGGCGCCGAGTCCAGCCTGAACAAGGTCTTCTGGTCCGAGTACGACATCGCCCTGCACGAGACGGCTCTCGAACTCCTCGGCGCCGACGGCGAGTTGGCGGACAGTGAGTGGGCGCAGGGGTATGTCTTCTCGCTCGCGGGGCCGATCTACGCCGGTACGAACGAGATCCAGCGCGACATCATCGCCGAGCGCCTGCTCGACCTCCCGAAGGGCCGCCGCTGATGCGCTTCCTGCAGAGCCGCGAGCAGCAGGACTTCGCCCGCTCGCTCGACGCGATGCTGACCGCGGCCGACACCCCGGCGGCCGTACGGGCCTGGGAGGCCGGCGACCACGGCCCGGGCCGCGAGCTGTGGGCGCGGATCGCCCAGGCGGGCGTCTTCGCCCTGGCCGTCCCGGAGCCGTACGAAGGGATGGGCGTGCTCCCGGTCGAACTCGCGCTGGCCTTCCGGGAGTTGGGGAAGCATGCCGTGCCAGGACCGTACGTGGAGACGGCTGCGGCGGCGGTGCTGCTCGCGGGTTGTGGGGCCCTTGCCAAGGAGTGGCTGCCGCGGATCGCGGCGGGCGAGGCGATGGTGACGCTGGCGGAGGGCGGTGGGTACGCGCTGGACGCGGACGCCGCCGACGCCGTGTTCGTACTGTCGCCGGAGCCCGCTCTCGCCCCGCCGGGCGGGGAGTTGCACGTCTCGGCGGACACGGCGCGGCGGCTGTACCGTCCGGCGGCCGGCCGGCCGGCCTCCGTGACGCCCGAAGCGAGAGCCGCCGCACGGGACTTCGCCTGCTTCCTGACCGCCGCGCAGGCGCTCGGCGTCGGTGACGCGCTGCTTGCGCAGACGGTCTCGTACGTGAAGCAGCGCACCCAGTTCGGGATGCCGATCGGCGCCTTCCAGGCGGTGAAGCACCGGCTGGCGGACACCCTGGTCGGGCTCGAATTCGCCCGGCCGCTGCTGTACGGGGCGGCGCTGAGCATGGCCCCTGCCGACATCGCGGCGGCGAAGGTGAGCGCGGGCGAGGCGGCATACGCGGCGGCCCGCACCGCGCTCCAGCTGCACGGGGCGGTCGGCTACACCCAGGAGCTGGACCTCTCGCTGTGGCTGCGCAAGGCACGGCCACTGCGGGACGCGTGGGGGACACCGGCGCGGTGCAGGGGGCGGGTGCTGGAGGGGTAGCGGCCCGCGCTGCGCGAACCAGCGGCCCGCACTTCGCGAACCCCTGTCCTCGGCACCCTATCCTCGGCGCATGATCGCCAGACTGCAGTGCACCGTTCTCGACTGCCCCAACCCACTCGAACTCGCGCATTTCTACGCGGCGTTGACGGGCGGGGCGGTCAACCGTCCGGACCCGCAGTGGTCCGTGGACGACGACTGGTCGACCGTCCACACCCCGGACGGCCAGGTCCTCGCCTTCCAGCGCGCCACGGACTTCCGTCCGCCGCACTGGCCGGACCCACAGTCCCCGCAGCAGTTCCACCTGGACCTGGCGGTCCCGGATCTGGCCGCCGCGCACGCGGAGGTGGTGGCGCTGGGGGCGGAGGTTCTGGACCATGCGCCCGGCCGTGGGTTCCATGTGTACGCGGATCCGGCGGGACACTCGTTCTGCCTGGTCGGGCACTAGGACCTGTCCTAGTCGGGCACCCGCAGGACACTGGTTCGGGCACGGAGGGCGTGACCGTTCGGGCCGTCGCGCGTTGGGCAGGGTATGAAGAAACGAAGCATGGCTGCTGTCGCCTCTCTCGCCGCCGGTTTTGTCGCCGCCCTGGTCTCCCCCGCCCCGGGTGCGCACGCTGCCGAGCCCACCGACCGGCTCGCCTCGCTGCCGGTCTCGGGCGAGCTGCTCGAAGAGGTGGCGGGCTCCTCGGCGCAGACCGTCACCCAGACCGCCGCGAGTGCGGCACGGACCGCGGCGGGCGCCGCACAGACGGGGACGGCCGCGGCCGGGAAGTAGTCCGTATCTGCCACTGCGCCCCCGCACCCAGGACCTCGGGTGCGGGGGCGCAGCCATGTGCGGGCTCAGCCGTGCCGCACCGTGATGACCGCCGCGCGGCCGTCCGTGTGCCCGCCCGTGTGCCCGCCCGTGTGCAGGGCACCCGGGTCCTCGGTGCACACCACCGCGTCGTACGGGCCGAGGGTGAGGCCCGCTCCGGGCAGCGCCACCGGGGCGTCCAGCGCCACGACGACCACCGTGGAACCGTGCGGAGGGACCGTCACCGGCCCGAACCGCCCGTGTACGACCTCCACGTGCGCCGTGGTGTCCGTGCCCCTGCGGTACATGACGTTGAGGTTGGCCACCGGGCCTTCGAGGAGGCGGCAGTCGGTGGGGACGTCGCCGGGGAAGTGCTGGGGGACGTGGCGCGCGTCGACGAGGCGGGGTGCGGTGCCGTTCAGGGTGAGGGCCATCCCCTTGCCCTCGACCATCGTCAGGATGCGGTCGACGCCGGGGAACTCGGAGAACGGGCCGTTGGTGGCGACCTCGGCGAGGCTGATGCGCCACTCGAAGCCGGCTGCCGACGCACCCGCGGGGAAGCCGGTGATCTCGCGGGTGATGCCGCCGCCGTTCTTCCAGGGGACGGCGGTGCGGTCGGCGGCGCGCAGGACCCTCATCCGAGTACTCCCTGCGCGCGGGCCTCCGTCAGCCAGGCCGGGAACTCTCCTACGAGCTGGTCGTAGAGGTCCGCGTCGGGCATGCCGGACGGGTTCTCGCCCGCGTGGAAGTAGCCCGCGTTGTCGACCAACCTCTTTGCGGGAACGGCGAGTTCGTCGAGTCTGCGGAGGAAGTCGAACTGGCTGCTGCGGGTGTTGCCGAAGCCCACGAACTGCCAGAAGAGCGGGAGCCCGGCGGCCTTGCAGACGTACCGTTCGGCGGCGAGCTTGTTGATCGGCCCGCCGTCCGTCTGGAAGATCACCAGGGCGGGGTCGGTGGAGCCGCTGTCCAGGTAGTGGTCGATGACCGCGTCCATGGCCAGGTGGTAGCTGGTCTTCCCCATGTGGCCGAGGCCCGCGGCGATCTCCTCGACGCGGCCCCGGTGGTTGGCCAGGCCGATGTCGGTGACCGCGTCGACCTCCGTGGAGAAGAAGACGACCGGGACGGTGCCGTCGTCGTCGAAGTGGGCCGCCAGGCCGAGCACGCGGTCGGCGAGAGCCTGCACACTGCCGTCCTTGTAGTACGGCTTCATCGAGCCCGAGTAGTCGACGACGAGGTAGACCGCCGCGCGCTGCCCGTCCAGCCGGTGCTTGCGCAGGCTGACTCCGGCGCTCTTGTAGAGGCTGACGAGCGCGGGGGCGGTCTCCTCCACCTTGCGGAGGTCGATGGGCATGCGCGGACCCGCTTTCCGTACGTACGTTTCGGGCTGCCGAGGTTACGCGATCACGGTGGGGCGGTGCGCGGCGTCGAAGCCCAGGAGCTTGGCCAGGCGGCGGCGGTGGGTGGTGGGCGAGCCGAGGAAGTGGGCGGTGCCGTGGGCCCGTTTGAAGTAGTCGTGGGCCGGGTGTTCCCAGGTGATGCCGATGCCGCCGTGCAGCTGGATCATCTCGCCCGCGACCTTTTCGTATGCCTCGGAGCACGCGGCTTTGGCGGCGGCGGCCGGTTCGGCGGCGGCTCCCGCGTCGGCGGCGGCGAGGGCGAGGGAGCGGGCCTCCTCGACGAGGACGTACAGGTCGGCGAGGCGGTGCTTGACCGCCTGGAAGGAACCGATGGGGCGGCCGAACTGGACGCGGTCCTTGGCGTACTGGACGGTGATCTCCAGCGCGCGGGCCGCCGCACCGACCTGCTCGGCGGCGAGCGCGGTGCAGGCCAGGTCGCGGACCCGGGCGAGGATGCGGGCACCCTCGGTGGACAGGAGGCGGGCGGGGGCCCGGTCCAGGGTGATACGGGAGAGCGGGCGGGTGCGGTCCATGGCGGGGAGCGGGGTGAACTCCCCCGCGCCCGGCCGGAGTTCGAAGAGCGCGAGACCGGCTGCGGTGCGGGCGAACGCGAGAAGGACATCCGGGGGCTCCGCCGCGGGGACGTACTCCTTGGTGCCCGTCAGCAGCCAGTCGTCGCTGGTCCCGGGCTCCTCCGCGCTGGTGGTGAGGTCGGCGGCCTCCCAGCCTCCGCGGCCGCCGTCGCCCTCCCCGGACGCTTCCGCCCAGGCGAGGGCGGCGACGGAGGTGCCGTCGGCGAGGGGCGGCAGGAGGCGGGCGCAGGCTTCTTCGTTGTCACAGGCGAGGAGTGCTTCCGTGGCGAGGACCGCCGAGCCCAGGTAGGGGACGGGGCTCAGGACGCGGCCCAGTTCCTCCATGACGACGTGGACCTCGGTGCGGCCGGGGCAGCCCAGGCCGCCGTACTCCTCGGGGACCGTGAGGGCGGCGATGCCGATGTCGCGGGTGAGGGGGGCCCAGGCGGCGGGGCCCTCGTGCCGGGCGAGGACGGACCGGACGGCCGCCCGCAGCTCTTCCTGCTCGGCGCTGGGGTTCAGGGTGTGCGCGTTCATGCGATCGGGAGCCCTCCTGCGTGCCTGCTTGACGGGTGAGCGTGGCCGGTCTCCCCTCACAGGTGTTCACCATGGCCACCTCAACGCCCACCCTTGCCGACCCGCACCGCACAGTCGAGGGGCTCGACATGCGGACCGCGAGGAGTGCCTTCTGCACGGGGTAGCCGTCGTCACCGCGCCGGCGCTCGAACCGGCCGGCCGGTCGGCATGGCCGTTGGTGTACCTTCGGCGGGCTTATGGGCGGGTCGTGCGGTGACCCTTGCCCGGGGGACGTGCGGGTTGAGTGTGGCTGGTCGCGCAGTTCCCCGCGCCCCTAGGGCCTGTCCGGCGGACCGACCCATAGGGGTGAGCCCTGCCGGGGGTCGGGTGAGAATGTGCGGGTGGTGTGGCTGGTCGCGCCCGCGCGGCGGAGCCGCATAGTCAACACAGCCTCGCGGTCCAGAGGGGCACGGAACCGCAGCAGGCGTGCAGGGAGACCATCCGGCAGTGGGGCGAGACCGTGCATCCCCACTTCAAGGCTGTGGAGGGCAAGTGAGCATCACGCTGGAGGGGAAAGTCGTCGTCGTCACCGGGGCCGGTCGCGGCCAGGGCGCCGCCGAGGCCCGGCTGTTCGCCGAGGCCGGAGCGCGGGTGGTCGTCACGGACATCAGGGAGGAGGAGGGCCGCGAGGTCGTCAAGTCCCTTGACGGGAAGGGGCTGTTCGTACGGCACGACGTGGCGGACGCGGCGAGCTGGGCGGAGGTGACGGCGGCCGCGCGGGAGGCATTCGGCCGGATCGACGCCCTGGTCAACAATGCCGCCCTGTGGCGGACCGCGTCCGTCGAGGAGGAGACGCAGGAGAACTTCGAGGCCCTGATCCGGGTCAATCTCCTCGGCCCCTTCCTCGGCATCCAGGCGGTACTGCCCGCACTCAAAGAGGCGGGCGGCGGGTCGATCGTCAACGTGTCGTCGACGGCGGGGCTGGTCGGCATCCCCGGCCACGCGGCGTACGGATCGACGAAGTTCGGCCTGCGCGGGCTGACCCGCTCGTCCGCGCTGGACCTGGCGAAGTACGGGGTCAGGGTCAACTCCGTACATCCGGGCGCGATCGACACCCCGATGATCGCGGCCACGGCCGGCCGGGACTGGTCACATCTGCCGCTGGGGCGGATGGGGCGCCCGGAGGAGGTCGGCGAGCTGGTGCGGTTCCTGGTGTCGGACGCGTCGTCGTACATCACGGGCACGGAGTTCACCGTCGACGGCGGATCCACGGCCGGATGACGCGGATCCACGGCCGGGACGCGGGCCGCGACGGCCGGGACGCGGACCGACGGCCGGGCGGCGGGGGCCCATCGGCCTGACGGCGGCATCCGGCCCGCTCGCCTCACCTCATCGGGTACCGGCTGATCGACCGGCACAGCACCAGCCGGTGCCCGCCGGGGCCCGAGTAGTCCGCCACGTCGGCCTCCACGACGAAGTCGAGGGAGCGGAAGAGCCCGACAGCCGCACGGTTGCCGGGCTCCACACTCCCCCGGATCTCGCTCACACCGCTCCGCTCGGCCAGCCGTACCGCCTCGGACAGCAGCCTGCGGCCGTGGCCGCACCCCTGGAAACGCTTGCCGACTACCAGACTGAGGAGCCAACTCTCCCAGGAGCGGGCCGCGTTGGCGATCAGTACGTATCCGGCGAGGCCATCGCTCTCGTCGCCGCCTTCGAGCACCAGCAGTCCGCCGCCGTGCACGTCGAGGAGCTGGCGCAGTACGGGATACCCGTAAGCCTCGCTGCCGTAGGCCGCGCAGTCCAGCGCGACCAGCCGCGGGAGGTCACACTCCGTAGCGGCACGCACTTCGGCCGATTCGGTGTACTCCGGTAAAAAACACTCCCTCTGAGGCCACATTCCGTCCTCGATCCCCTCGTCCCCCGGCGACTGCGCACGAACCTTGTCACTGGGTGTACTCGTCGAGGGGTGTTCTGTCCAGCACCGGCGTCGGGGTCAGGGCGCCGACTGCTCCTGGAACGCGGGGAGTTCGAAGATGCGCTGCTTCGCCTCGTCGTTCATCAACTCGACCAGTGGCAGCACCAGTTCCCACAGGTCGTGCCGGCCGACCTCGCGGGCGAGCGCGTCGAGTTCCGGGGCCGCGAGGGCGCCCGCCGCGTCGGCGACCACCTTGCGGGAGTCGTCGGGGAGCACCTCCACCAGGGGCAGGAACTCGCCCCACAGGCCGGTCGCGACCACGGCGCGCACGACCTGGGCGAGGACTTCGGGCGAGCGCAGCGAGGGCAGGCCCGCGACGGCCCGGCGTTCCTTCTCGTCGAGGAGGGCGACCAGCGGCAGCAGGGACTCCCAGAGGTCCTTCTCGGCGGTGGCCCGCACCAGGGAGTCCAGGGCCTCGGGCGGCTGGGCGGCGGCCAACTGGGCTATACGGGTGCGCTGTTCACCGGTGACCATGCCCGCGACGGTGAGGGCTTCGGGCCACAGGCCGCTCGCCGAGGCGGAGGCGATGACCTTGGCGAGGCGCTCCTCGCCCATCAACTCGATGATCTGGCCGAGGCGTTCGGGGCGGTCGACGACGACTCCGGTACGCAGGACCAGGCTGTCGGAGATCTGCGGCAGGATGCGTTCCAGGGCGGAGTCGCGGATGTCGCCGACGAAGCGGCCCATGGTGAGGTGGTCGCCTCGTTCGGCGAGGGCGACGGCGATACGGACGAGGAGGTTCTCGTCGAGGCTGTCGACGATGCCGGCGATGCGGCGCGGGTCCAGGTGCGGGCAGGACTCGGCGGTGAAGGGGACCGGCAGCTTCTCGATGATGTCGGCGGCCCGGTGGGGTTCGAGGCGGCCCGCGACGGCGGCGGCCAGGCGGGGGCCGAGCGCCTTCTGGGAGAGGGCGGCGGCGACGCCGGCGGGGACGAGCTTGGTGGCCTTGGCGATGCGGTCGAGCATCTCGGGCTGGCCGTCGAAGAGGGCGGCCGCGGTCTGCTCGCGCAGCTTTCGTACGTCGGCGGAGGGCAGGGCGTACAGGAAGGCGAGGCGGTCGGGATCCTCGCCCAGGCCCAGGAGGGCGGCGATCTTCTGGGCCTCGGCCCGGTTGCGGAGCTTGTCCATGGCGTCGGAACTCCGTCCTATGCGAAGAGGATGCGGCGCACCGGGCCGCGGGCGAGGGCGGGGACGAGCCCCAGGGCTTCTTCGGCGGCTTCACCGAGGCCGGAGGCGCGGTGTGCGTGTTCGGCCTTCAACGCGTCGGCGAGGAAGGAGAGTTGAGCTTCCGTCAGTGCTGTGGTGATGCCTTCCGGCGGCGGGCTGCCGAGTTCGGACGTGAGACGGGCGAGGGCTTCTTTCGCTCCGTTGGCTTCGTTGCTCAAGGCGGACCTCCCATTGGCTACGGCTCAGTAGCGAGCGTGGGACGGTATTGACTTTTAGTCAATAGTTCGTGCGCCACGTCAACGATCCGCCCGGCAGCGGGGCTTGACCCCAAGTCCGCTTCAGGTCGGAGGGTGGCGTTCATGAAGCCGATACGCGTCAACCGCCCCGCACTCACCCTGCTGATCGTGCTGCTCGGTGGATGCTCCGCCCCGTACCCGAGCCGCTCGACACCGAACCGCTCAACACCGAACCGCTCAACACCGAACCGCTCAACACCGAACCGCTGAGCACCGAGCCCCTCACCGCCCCTGCTGCAGCTCCTCTCCCAGCGGCAGCCGGTGCACCCCCGGCAGGAACTCGTCGAGCTCTCCGGGGGTGAACCGGGTCATGCCGACCGCGTGCCAGAACTCGCCGTCCACGTCTCCTTCGCTCTTGTACCCGCCGCCCGGAGTGAGCGCCGCCCACGCGTCCGGCACGCCGACCAGGATGGCCCGCAGGGTGACGGAGCCGTCGGGCCGCAGGTTCCACAGCCGGACCGTGCCGTCCTCGCCGCCGCTGGCCATCGTCGTACCGTCCGGGGAGAACTCGACCGACAGCACGCGGCCGGTGTGCCCGGCCAGGTCGGCGAGGAGCTCCCCGGTGCCGGCGTCCCAGAGCAGGATGCGGCGGTCGTCGCCGGCCGCCGCGACGAGGGGGCGGGTGGGGTGGGCGGCCACCGTCCAGAACCGGCCGCCGAGCCCTTCGAGCCGGTGGACGACTGCCCCGTCCCGCCAGATCAGGGCGGTGCCGTCCCAGCCCGCGCTGACCAGCCATTCGCCCCGGTCCCCCGACCCGAAGGCGACCCCGTACACCCGGTCCGTGTGCCCGGCCAGGTCGGCGAGGAGCTCGCCGGTGGTGCCGTCGCAGATCCGTACGTGGCTGTCGTCGCAGCCGGTGGCGAGGAGGGAGCTGCCGGGGCGGAAGGCGATGGAGCGGACCCGGCCCCGGTGCTGGTCGAGGTGGGAGACGTGGGCGCCGGTGGAGCGGTACCAGAGGCGTACGGAGTCGTCGTCGTTGGCAGTGGCCAGCAGGACGCCGTCGCTGCTGAAGGCGACCGCCCAGATGTGTTCGGTCTCCGCGTCGAACTCGCGGAGGTACTCGCCGCCCGCCGGGTTCCACAGGTAGATGTCGCCGTCGTTGCTCGCGGTGGCGAGCACGGCTTCGGCGGGGCTGAACGCGGCGGACACCAACCGGTCGCCGCGGCCGGTGAGTTCGTGGCTGCGCTGCCCGGTGCGGGTGTCCCACAGCCGTACGACGCCGTCGTTGCCGGTGGCGGCGAGCTGGCCGCCGTCCGCGCTGAAGGCGACCCCGGCGACCCGGCGGCCGTGCCCGCGCAGGATGCGTTTGCCCTGTCCCGTCGCGGCGTCCCAGATGCGGGCGCCGCCGTCGTTGCCGACGGTGAGGAGCTGGCTGTCGCCGGGGCGGAACGCGCACGCCCAGGCGGCGCCCCGGTGCTCGGCGGGCTGGCGGGGGCGCAGGGTGACGGTGTGGCCGCCGCTGCGGCGGTCGGTGACCGTCCACACGCGGACGGCGCCGTCGCTGTCGCAGGCGGCGAGGAGTTTGCCGTCGTCGCCGAAGAGGACCTGGTAGACGGCGCCGGTGAAGCTTTCCAGGGTTCCGGCGGGGGTGCCGACGACGGGGTCCCACAGGCGAATGCGGCCCTCGGTGTCGCCGCTGGCGAGGAGGGTTCCCGAGGGGTGGAAGTCGAGGGTGTAGACGCGTCCGGCGTGGCCGGTGAGTTCGTGCAGGAGGCGGACGTCGCAGGAGGACCAGATGCGGACCGTGCCATGGCCGCCCGCGTCCTCGGCGCCCATGTCGGCGGTGGCGAAGATGCTGCCGTCCGGGCTGAACCGGGCCCGGTAGACGGCCCCGTGGTGTCCCGGGGCCTCGTGGAGGCAGCGGCCGGTGGACAGGTCCCAGACGCGGACGCGGGCGCCCGCGTCGCCGGTGACCAGGAGCCGGCCGTCCGGGCTGAAGACGGTGGTGTAGACGGGTGCGGTGTGCCCCGGCAGCCGGTGCACGGGCTGCCCGGTGGCGGTGTCCCAGACGGTGACCAGGCCCTCCCGGTCGCCGGTGGCGAGGCGGCCGCCCTCCGTGTCGAGGGAGACGGGCCACACCCCGTCGGGGTGGACTTCGAGGCGGTGCCTGCAGCGCCCGGAGACGGGGTCCCACAGGCGTACGGTGCCGTCGGCGCCGCCCGTCGCGATGGTGTCGGGGCGGAACTTCACCGCGTACACCCGGCCGACGTGTCCCTGGAGGGTGCGCAGGGCGAGGCCGTTGTCGGTGCCGCACAGCAGGACGCCGCCGTCCTCGCTGCCGACGGCGAGGAGTTCGCCGTCGGGGCTGTACGCGATGGGCTCGGGGAGTCTGCTCGTGCGCATGTCGAAGCCGTACGGGACGCCCACCGCTGACGGCCGGAAGCCGGCCTCCACCGGCATGCCGGGGGCGACGGCGGCGCGCCGCAGTTCGGGGGCGGTGCGCACGGCGTCGTCCATCCGGACGTCGATGAGGGCGGCGCGCGGCCAGCTGCTGCCGGTCAGCCGGGCGCCTTCGAGGCGGGCCCTGGTGAGGCGGGCGCGGGAGAGGTCGGCGCGGGTGAGGTTGGCTTCCGTGAGGTCGGCGCGGTCGAGGCGGGCGCCGACGAGGGTCGCGTCGGTGAGGTCGGCGTGGGAGAGGTTGGCGCCGACGAGGGTGGCGTCGGTGAGGTCGGCGCCACTCAGGTCGACGCCGGAGAAGTCGCGGTGCGAGAGGTCCTCACCGGCGAGGCGGGCGCCGCGCAGGTCGGCGTGCGAGGGCACCTTGAGGCGGTTGCTGATGCGTACGGCGTTGGCGCGGGCGGCGTCGGAGCCGCCGTGGCCCGGGGTGTTGAGGACGTTGCGGACCCAGCCGACGCACTTCTCGTGGTCGGCGAGGTCGCAGAGGAACTCCACGGACAGCTGGCTGAGCAGTCCTGCGGAGAGCAGCCCGTACTGTCCGCGGCCGAGCTGGGCGGCGGCCTCGCGGGCGACGAGCCACTCCACGACGGAGCCGTGGATGAACTGGAACACCCCGTCGTCGGAACGTACGAGCAGGGTGCCCGCGCCGACGGCCTGGGCCGACTCCTGGACGGTCATCGGGGACGCGGTGAGCCCGGTGAGGGTATGGGCGGACAGGTCGGTGAGTTCGTCGAGCCGCAGGGCGGTGCGCCCGGACTCCCAGAGCCGCAGCGCGAGTGCGGTGACGGCCTTCCACAGGGCGTCGATGTTCAGTCCGGGCGGGGCGCCGGGGCCGCCCTGGCCGCGTACTTCCTCGTAGCTCAGCCAGGCCGTGAACACGTCCTCGTAGAGCCGGGCGGGGCTGAGGGCGCGGCCCGCTCCGGCGACGGTGCGCAGCTGGTCGGCGGAGAGGTCGGCGACGAAGGACAGCAGGCGGGGGTTGCGGCACAGGGCGAGGAGGTCGGGGATGCCCTGGAGGAGGTGGAAGCGCTGCTCGGCGACGTGGGCGTCGGCGTAGGTGTGGGTCAGGTAGGCGTGGATCTGCTGCGGGGTGAACCCCTCGACGGACAGCACTTTGCGCTGCGGGAGGAGGCCGACCTGCTCGCCGAGTGCGGTGAGGACCTGCTGCTGGTTCTTGAAGTGCTGGGTGCGGCTGCTCACCACGATCTTGGTGTTGCCCACGCAGGCATCGATGAGGACCTTGAGGTGGTCGGCGGCGCTGTCGTAGCTGACCCGGTTGACGAGTTCGTCGAAGCCGTCGAACAGGAGGACCACGCGGCCCTGGGCGAGCATGTAGCGCAGGGCGCGCAGGTCGATGGTGTCGACGTGGTGGCTCGCCAGGTGGGCGGCGACCAGGCCTTCCAGGGACTGGGCCCGGTCGAGGGTGTTGAGCGGGATCAACAGCGGGATCAGGTGCGGGAGTTGCTCGGGGATGCGGCGGGCGAGCTCGCGCAGGGCGAAGGTCTTGCCGTGGCCGAAGTCGCCGAGGAGGAGCACGAAGCGGCCGTGGTCGTCGTCGAGGAGTTCCAGGAGGGCTTCGAGGAGTCCGTCGCGTTCGGCGGCGCCCTGGCCGTCGCGGCGGGAGGTGTCGCGGTAGCGCTGCGGGAGGTACAGGTCGGGGGCGTACTGCCCGGCGGCGTGCAGGGCGGCGGTCTGGGCGGCGACGTGTCCGCGCAGGTCGAGCAGCCCCTGGAACTGGAGGAAGCTGCGCACCCGCACGCGCACCCCGTGCCGGGCGGCCCGCTCGCGCAGCCCCCGGTCGGGGGCGTCGCCCGCGTAGACGATGACCGCTTCGGCGTCCGTGTCGGTGGAGTGCACCTGCGCGGCGAACCGGTCGAGGTCCTCCTCGGTGGGTGTGCCGGGGTGCACGGCAATGCGCTGCTGGCGTACGACGCCGTCCTCCTGCCAGGTGGCCAGTATCTGCGCCATGTCGTCGGGCGAGCGGCGGACGGCGTCGCGCAGGCTGACGCCCTCGCGGCGGACCCGGCAGATCTCCTTGACACGCTCCGCGAGGGAGTCGGCGGGATCGGCGGGGGGATCGGGCTGCGGAGGTACGTCGGCGAAGGCGAGGTCCGGCAGGTCGGGGACGGGGAAGACGCGGGAGGTGCGGTGCCAGTCGGCCCGGTACTGCTCGGGGTCGGCGGCGGGGCGGTCCGTCCAGCGTTCGGCGCCGTCCGCGGTGACGCGCAGCAGTTGGAAGCGGGCGGGTGCGGCGGCGCCGAAGAGCTGGAGGGCGCCGGGGCCCTGGTGTCCGGCGGGATCCTTGCGGGGGGAGAACCCCGGGCGGGGGCGGCCGTCGGCGGAGCGGGCATCGGCCGGGGAGGCGGAGCCGGGGCGCGGGGGCGGAGCCGTCCCGAGGGACGCCTCCCCCAGGCACGCATCCCCCGGGCGCACCGCACTCGCGCGGCCTGATTCCGAGCGGCCTGACTCGGAGCAACCTGATGCGGAGCGCCCTGATGCGGAGCGACCTGATCCCGGGCGGCCCGCTTCGGAGCGGCCCGCCGACTCCAGCTGCGCGTGGCTCGGCCGTCCGATGTCCGTGCGCGGCCCGCCCGTCGGCCCGTGCAGCAGCAGGTTCAGGCGGGGTGCGGCGAGCCGGGCGAAGGTGTCCGCGTCGCGCAGGGCGCCCGGTCCGCCCGGCGCGTCGCCGGGCCGGTGCGCGGGGGTGAGCGGATGCCGCAGCGCGCCGATGCGGAGCCAGCCCTCCTCCTCGTACCGACGCAGGGACTCGGCGAACCAGGCGGCCTGGTCGCGGCCGATCAGCCCGTACTGCTCCTCCGGGCGGTGGCTGAAAGCGATCGACGAGTTGAACCCGGCGACGACGGTGTGCAGTTCCGGCACCGGGAACAGGGTCCACGGCTGGTCGCTGTCGAAGACGGTGTCCAGGCCTTGGTAGAAGCTGCGGAACAGCCGGGTGTAGTGCCGCCACTTCGGCCAGTACGGGGGCTGCGGGGCGACCTCGTCGGCCTCGCAGGTGTGGAAGTAGCCCAGGCAGGCGGCCTGGCTGACGTCCTGCCCGCCGGGCACGATCACGACGCGCTGCGGCGGCAGTTCCAGCTGGGAGCGGAGCGCGGTGAGGAAGCTCAGCGCCTGGTCGCACTCGCGGGGGCTGCCCGATGCGGTGAGGTCGCCGGTGACCACGAGGAGGTCGGGGTCGGGGGCGCCCGCGTCGCGGAGTTCGATGAGGTCGCCGCGGATCTCCCGGGCGAGGGTGTCCGGTTCGCGGCCCCGCCCGAAGTCGGGCCCGGCCAGGTGCAGGACGCTGACCTCGCCCTGGCCGCCGCTGCCGCCGCCGGACAGGGGGTACGCGGGTGCCCGGACCGGACGGCGCCGGCCCGCCCAGCCGGGGCCGCCGAGCCTGCCGGGTCCGGCGGGCCCGGGGGCGTCGGGCAGGGCGGAGGGCCGGTGCGCGCCGCCGGGGAAGCCGGGCCTGCGCAGTGGCCTGGCGTTGCCCTCCAGGGCCTGTTCGATACGGGTGAGGAGCAGGGAGCGGGCGGTCTGCGGGTCGGCGACACCCACCAGGTCGACGTAGGTGAGCGTGGCGAGCAGCCCCTCGATGGGGGTGTCCTCCACGCGTACGGTCAGCAGCCTGCGTTCCGGCGCCTGCGGCGAGGCGCGCAGGGCGGCCTGCCACTCCATGCGACCGTAGGTGGAGCGGGCGTAGTGGCGGGACAGGACGGCGATGACGGCGGCGGACTCGCTGACGCCCCGGTCCATGAAGTCGATGAAGTTCGTGCCCGCGACGAAGTCCCAGGCCTGCACGACCGTCCGGTACCCGGCGTCCTCCAGCGTCCACGCTATCCAGGACGCCCACTGTTCGTCGGCCGGTGAGTAACTGATGAAGAAGTCCAACTCGCTTGACCCGTTGCCGAGTTCACCGTTGGTCGCCATGTGCCTCATGGTAAAGCGCCGTACCAAGGAACGCCCCCTGGTAAAGCGCCGTACCACGGAAGGCGTCATGGTGAAGCACCGCACAAAGGAATTAATGTGTCGCGCGTGCCCCTCCTCAGCCGTCCCCTCCACAGCCTCCTCGGGCGCCTTCACCCGCTGGACTGGGTGGCCTTCGGACTGCTCGCGCTCGGGCTGCTCGCGGTGGCGACGGGGCTGCTGCCGACCGGTCCCGCCGGGGACGTCCTGGCACGCATCGGGCCGCTCCTCGCGTTCCTCGCAACGGTGATCGTGCTCGGGGAACTGACCGGGAAGGCGGGCGTCTTCGACGTCGTCGCGTCGTGGGTGGCCCGCACGGCACGGGGCAACTACCCGGCCCTCTTCGGTCTGTGCGTCGCCTTCGCGTCCGTCACCACCATCGCCCTGAACCTCGACACCACGGCGGTCCTGCTGACCCCGGTGATGCTGGCCCTCTCCGCCCGGGTGGGCATCGCTGCGCTGCCGATGGCGATGACGACGGTGTGGCTCGCGAACACCGCCAGCCTCCTGCTCCCCGCCAGCAACCTCACCAATCTCCTGGCCGCCGACCGCATCGCGCTCTCCGCCTCCGGTCTGGCCGCCGCCCTGTGGGCCGCGCAGCTCGCGTCGATCGCCGTGACGATGGCCTGCCTGTGGGGCTTCTACTGGCGGCGCGGCAGACGCGGCGCGGACCGGTACACGCCGCCGACGACTCCGGTCCCGGCGGACCCGGTGCTGTTCCGGGTGAGCGCGGCGGCCTGCGGCGGGTTCCTGCTGGCCATCCTGGTGGCGGACGTGCCGCTGTGGGCGGCGTCGGGCGCCGCCGCACTGGTCGTCGTCGTGGTGTTCGCGGTCCGCCGCCGGGCCGAGCTGAAGTGGTCACTGGTCCCGTGGCGGCTGCTGGTGCTCGTCCCCGGCATGTTCCTGGTCGTGGAGACCGTGAACAGCAATGGTCTGCACACCCTGCTCGCCTCCGCCCTCGGCTCCGACGACGGCCTCCTCGGCATGCTGCGCTCGGCGGGCGTCGGAGCGGGCGTCTCGAACGTACTGAACAACCTTCCCGCGTACGTGGCGGGCGAGGCGGCCGTCCCGGACGGCAACCACCACCAGCTCCTGGCCCTCCTCGTGGGCGTCAACGTCGGCCCGGTGGTCACCCCCTGGGCATCCCTCGCCACCCTGCTGTGGTTCGAACGGTGCCGCTGGCACGGTACGAAGATCGCGATCGGCCGCTTCCTCGGCACGGGTCTTGTGCTCGCGGTGTCGGGCACCCTCGCCGCGACGCTGGCGCTGGCGGCGACCACCTGATCACCACCAGAACCTGATCACCGCCACGGCCTGATCCCCGCCGCGGCCTGATCCCCGCCATGGCCCGATCACCGCCACGGCCCGCTCACCCGGTGGCCCTCGCCACTTCCTCCAGTACGTACTCCAGGGTCCGGCCCCGCCCCGCCACGAAGCTCCGCCCGCTGCCGGGACCGCTGAACCCGGGCCGGAACGGCCCCCCTTCGAGCGTCCGCAGCTCGGCGCCCGCCTCGGCGGCGAGCAGTGCCCCGGCGGGCAGGTCGACACCCTCGGCCCGGTAGCCGACGAACGCATCGATGGCCCCCCTGGCGAGCAGGCTCCACCCCACGAGCGGCGCCCACAGCTGCAGGACCCGGCGGCAGCGCTGCTCCAGGGTGGCGCGCAGGGCGGCGGCGACGGGGTCGGCGCGCGGCACTTCGTACCCCTGGGTCCAGGCGACGACGGGTCCGGCGGCGGGCGGTACGGGGGCGGGTCCCGGCAACGGTCCGCCGGGGCCGTGCGCGCCCTGCCCGGCGACGGCGTACCAGGTCTGGCGGCTGACCGGCTCGTGGACGACGCCGACGACGGGGCGTTCGCCGAGGCAGAGGCCGACGCCGACGACGTACACGCAGAGCCCGATCGCGACGTTGTTGCTGCCGTCCAAGGGGTCGACCAGCCAGGTCCGCCGACCCTCCCCGGTCAGCTCCCCCGCCTCCTCGGACAGGATCCGGTCGCCGGGGAAGTGCTGCCGCAGCCGCCCGAGCACGATCTCCTCGGACGCCAGGTCGAGGTCGGTCACGACGTCCCCCGCCGCGCCTTTCCCGGTGACGGTGCGCACCTGCCCGTACCGGTCGCGCAGCAGGTCACCGGCCTCCTCGACGGCTGCGGCTGCCACCTTCCGCTCGTACGAGAAGGCAAGCCGGCCGTCCCGCGTGTCCTGGTCGCACAAGGCTTCATCGTGCATGGTCCATCCTCCCGAGCGCCGCGCTGACGTTCCGGACGGTCTGCCGCGTGCTGCACAGCCGGCGCGCCGTGCGGCCGGCCCTGCCGTCCAGCGGGCCGAGCGACAGGTCGGTGCACCCCGGCCGGGCGAGGCCGAGGACCAGGGTGGCCGCGGGGCGGGCGGGCAGCACCTCGGTGGCGTGGAACTCCCCGGCGGGCAGGGTGTAGCTCTCGCCGCCCGAACTGACGCTGCGGGGGCCGGGTTCGCTGCGCACGAGCACGGGGGTGGGGCGGATCTCGTCGGTCCCGTCGGGTGCGCTGTGCACCTCGAAGACGCGGTGGGTGGGGCGGCCCGCACCGTACTCCGTGCGGACGAGGAGGTTGGCGACCTGCCCGTACAGGACGTGGCTGCGCAGGTCCCAGCTGTGGGCGTGCATCTGCGGCGTGCCGGGCTCGGGGGCGACGCCCGGCTCGAAGAGGTGGACGCAGACGCCGCGGGCGCCGTCCCGTACCAGTGGCAGGCAGAGAAAGCCGAGCGGATGCCGGATGGCGGCCAACTCCCTTTCCCCCGAGGCTATTTCGGCGAGCGAGGCACGCGCCCGGTCGTGCAGGAGGGTGGGATGCGCCCGGTCCAGTGCCTCTTCGAGTTCGTCGTAGTCCAAGACGTGGTCCATGGGTACGCGCCCCGAGGGGGGCACCTCACCTCCGGTAGGGGTCCTCCGCGTGCAGGGCCTTGACGATGATCTCGCCGATGTCGCTGTCGGTGAACGCGCGCGGCAGCGGCAGCCGCACCTGTTCGAAGAGCTCGCGTACTTCGTCGACGGTGGGCTCGGGGCCCACCGGGGGGGCGAGCCGCAGATCGAGCTCCCTGGCCTGCTCGCGGCTCTGGTGGAGCTCGGTGACGTAGTAGTCGTAGAGCGGCTGCCCGCGTCTGATCAGCAGGTTCGTCCGCGAGGTGTCGTCCTGTGTGATCACCAGGCAGGTCTCGGACAGATCGAAGCGCAGGGTGGAGACGACCGAGGACAGATGGACGGCGATCTCCAGGGTGGCGAGCTGCTGGCGGTAGCAGCACGCGGCGAGGACTGTGGCGTACGCCTCCTTGCGCACCCGGTCCTTGGTCCACAGGGCGGCGACGGCGGTGTCGCGCTGCCCGGCGAACATCTGCCGGAAGCGGGCGTAGGCGGTGCAGGCCTGTTCGTCGTCCGGATTGACGATGTCGATCTTGATGGTGAGCTGGGAGCGCTGCACCTTGGCGGCGGCGACGCACTGGGGAAGGGTGACCGCGCGCAGATACGTACCCGTGCCGCCCTTGAAGTACCAGAGGTGGGTGTGGAGACGGGCGTCCCGCAGGGCGTCGCCGACCTGGCTGCCGATCAGCGAACTCACCATGGCCTGGTCCTCCAGGGCACGGCGTGTACCGGCCAGCGCCTCCTGGATGGAGGCGGGTTGACGGACCCGCTCGACAATGGAGCCGATGGCGAGGGCGCCGAGAACGAGGAGGGTCGCACCGGAGACGACATCGCCGGTGAGGACGTCGCCGAAGATGTCGAGCAGACCGATGGTGAGCGCGATGGCGGCCGCGACGACGACATCGACGTTCCTCATGACCCAGGTGACGGCCCGTTCGAGCCGTCCTGCGGGCGCTGTCATGCAGACCCCTCCCCGTTCCCCCGTGGCTACTTGATCGTAGGGAAGGGGGCGGGTGGCCGCCAGGGTGCACGCACGGCATTCGGGGGCACGGCCGCGGCCGGGGGACGGCTCCTCGGTGGAGAGCCCCCGTCCGGCTCAGCGGGGGGGGCGGGGCGCGGTCCGGCTCAGCGGGGGCGGGGTTCCGCGTGCCGGACCGTGCCCAGTGGGCACCGCATGAGGAGCCGGTGCTCTCCCGGCCCCAGGTAGTCCGCGTGGAACTCGCCGGGGGCGAAGCCGAGGGAGCGGTAGAGGGCGATGGCCGCGCGGTTGCCCGGTTCGACGCTCAGCCAGACCTCCGCGACGCCGTCCTCGGCAGCCATCCGCAGCGCCTCGGCGAGCAGGGCCCGACCCACGCCGCGGCTGCGGTGCCCGGCCGAGACACCGAGGCCGAACACCCAACTCGTCTTGCTGTCGTACGTGTTGACCGTCAGCGAGTAACCGGCGAGCCGGCCATCCCCCGCGTCCTGGGCGTCGACCACCAGCAGCCTCCCCTGGTGGGCGTCAAAGAGCTGACGCAGCATGAAGTACGGGTACGCGTGCCTCCCGAAGACCTCCTGGTCCAGCGCGAAGAGCCCCGGCAGGTCGTCTTCCGTGACCGCGCGGACGTCGGTGGATTCCCCGTACTTCGCGAAATTCCCTTCCGGGTGATCTCGCATTTCGCCCCCCGTTTCCTGGAACTGCCCTCAAGTGCACGGAAGATTGCGCAATCTCTCTATGGGTGTACCGATCGCGTCTCGATCTGTCCAGTGACAACCGTCCGATGATCGGACCCTCCGCATGCGTACCGAACTGCCTGCCGAACTGCGTGCCGAACAACGATCATCCGTGCCCTTCGGGAAACGCAGATGGGCTGACGCGAGACCTCACGAACGCTACGATGGATAGATGGCTGACACATCCGCGCGAACCGCGGGGAGCGAAGTGATCCCTTCCGGATTTTCTGATTCCCGAGTCAAGGTCTCCGGCAGAAATGAGGAGGCCCCATGGAATCGCTTTGATCCGGATTGTTATGCAGCCATGCACTATGCGGAACTCTACGAGGGCGACCGGCAGATCCTGGAGATCGTCCGGAAGTTCTTCGCGCTGTATCTGACGCCGGACACCTCACTCCGTGGAATCGACGTCGGCACCGGAGCCAATCTGTACCCGGCACTCACCCAGCTCCCCTGGTGCCGCAGCATCACCCTCTACGAACACTCCACCAGCAACACCGTCTGGCTCGGCGAGCAGGTCCAGAAGCACGCGCCCATGTGGGACCGGTTCTGGGAGGTCCTCTCGGACGGACCGGACGGAAAGCCCTACCGCGACGCGAAGAACACCGAGGACCGGACCCGGCTGCGGGACACCGCCACGGTCCTGCCGGGCAACCTGTTCGACCTGCCGGACCTCCCGCCGGAGTCCAAGTGGGACCTGGGCACCATGATGTTCGTCGCCGAGTCGCTCTCCTCCGAGTACCGGGAGTTCGACAACGCCGTCGGCGCGTTCACCGGCGCGCTGCACCCGGGCTCCCCGTTCGCCGTGGCGCTGATGCGCCACTCCACGGGTTACCGGGTCGGCAAGCAGCACTTCCCCGCCTACTCGGTCGGCGAGGGCGAGGTGTACAAGGCCTTCGAGCATCGCGTCGACCCCGGCACCTTCCGCATGCACTCGATCTGTCTCCCGAAGCCCGCGACGGACGAGGGCGGTGCGGACGGCGGCGCGGCGGACAGCGACGTGACCCTCCCTGTCAGTGCGGCGGACGGCGGTGCGGCCCTCGAGGGCGACGGCTCCGAGGACGTGTTCAAGGGCATGATCCTGGTCTGCGGACACACCCGGTAGCCACAGCCACGTCATCGGAAATCAGGGGGCACGGGGGATGCGGATCGAACCGCGGCAGCAGCTTCTGGAAATCTGGCAGGCACTTGCCCGCAGCTCATTCCCCAAAGGCACCTGGGAATGGGGCCAGTGGGGTACGAAGAGCAGCGTCGCGGATGCCGAGCGACTGTTGTGCCTGCTGTATCCGGCGACCGAGATCCCCGCATTCCGGCTCGACACTCCCGACGAGACGGCCGACGACGTACTGGACGTACTGAAATCCCTCGGCGGGCGGCTCGACATTCCGCAGCGACTCCTTTCCATCCTCGCCGAATTCACCCGCGTTCATACGGCGGAGGACGGCACTCCGAAATTCTCGGGCGGCTACTACTTCAACCCCGTCGACTCCGACACCAAACTGACCGACGAACAGCGCGAATTGGGTGTGGTCGACTCCTATTCGATGGCCGTGACACTTTCCCTGGCGACCCTCGGATTCCTCAAGGTGTTCCTCAGGTCGCCTCGTCGCCAGGAAATCATGGACCTGGCGAAGGAATTGGAGACGAAGACGCAGAAGCGCCTCACCGCCGCCATGATCAGCCTGCTGCGCAGCTTCAGCGTCAACACCTTCGACATCGAGTCCCCGCGCGGCCAGAACCTGCTCGCCCTGGTCAACCAGGACCACGCCCCCACCCGGGTGGTGGTCCAGAACCTCCAGCGACGGCTGAAGCCGCTGCGGTCCTCGATCGGCGACTCCTTCGTCCTGGGGGTCGACGTACGGAAGGAACTGGCCAACGAGAACCTGATGTTCGAGTGCGGCTGGTCCTGGGGGCTGGTCGACGGGGCCCCCGAGGTCCCCACCAGGGCGACGGCCGGGAAGCAGTACGAAGGGGTCGCCGCCGACGTTCCGTATCTCTACTTCACAGTGGTCGCCCTCGACGGCATCGCCGACCTGTTCTCCGAGCGCACGCTCACGCTGGGCCTGCTGGACGAGGAGCAGCAGCGGCTCTCCGAGGCGCTCCGGATGCGCTGGGAGATCACCCAGCAGTACTGGTCGACGATCGCCAGGTTCGGGGAGGGCGGGAGCTGGCCGCTGGAGGACATCCCGTGGCCCGCGACGGGCCCGCAGACCGAGTCCGAGTACTACTCGCTCTCGGTGGCCGCCATCCTCGTCCAGGATCTGGTGCGCCGCCGCGCCACCGACGACGACCTGACCCGGACCGTGGCGGTCATGGAGGAGCTGGCGGTACGGGGCAGGATCACCCGGCGGATGACGCCCGGCGACCCGGCGGTGGCCCTGCACAACCCGGGGGTGCGGCTGCCGCTGCTGGGGACGGAAAAACTGGGGCCGCCCCTCGAATGGCGAATGTCGGACTTCTCCGCGCAGCTTTTCAAACGAACCGTTCAGCTTGCGACATTCTCGAAGAACATCGATGCCTACGACCGGCTGATCCGGCTCGCGGAAAGCCTTCTCGAACACCTGTGGCGGCGCCGGGTCTCCGGCGGCCGCGGCACCCGGCTCTGGGACAACATCCGGGCGGTCTATCCGCACTCCCCCGACACCTCCGCACAACCGGTGTCCTGGAGCATGACGGAACGGATGGCGGAGAGCATGGTCGCCGCCACTCACCTCTATGAGCAACCACCCATCAGAAGCCGGGAGTTGAGCAATTTCGCCACGGCTCTGCTCATCGAGGCGGGGCATCTGTTCGGCGCGGAGCTGATGCATGCAAAAGGCGAGGAGGACTCCAGACGGGAACTCGCCCTGAAAGCCGTGGACATCTCCCTGCGACGCGCCAGAAGAGTGGTCGCCGAGCAGCCGGGCACCGCCTGCGCACTGGCGATGGAAGCCCTGGGCGCCCTCGACTCGCTGACGCGCGCACGCGACGCCGGCGCCAAGGGGGGCTGAGCCGTGCTCGTCTTCGCCGCGTCCGACAAGGGCGGCACCGGCCGCTCCGTCACCAGCGCCAACCTGGCCTACCGGCGGGCCCTGCGCGGGGACGACGTCTGCTATCTGGACTTCGACTTCGGCTCCCCGACCGCCGCCGCCGTCTTCGACGTCCCCGACGTCCTGCGCGGCGCCGCGTCCGGCGGTCTGCACAGCTATCTGCGGGGCGCGGTCGCGGAGCCGCTGCGCATCGACGTGTGGGACCGCTCCGAGCACGACTCGCTGCGCTACGCCCCGGCCGGTGCGGGCCGCCTGGTGCTGGTGCCCGGCGACCTGAGCGGCGGCGAGTTCGTCACCGGCAAGGAGGCCGTGAACCGGTGCACGAAGCTCTTCGCCCGGCTCGACGAGGAGTTCGACCTGGTCCTGGTGGATCTCAGCGCGGGCCGGTCCTTCGCGCTGGACATGGCGCTGGAGAGCACGGTCCGCCCCGAACTGCGCGGCACGCCCTGCCGCTGGCTGGTCTTCCACCGGTGGACCCGGCAGCACATCCTCGCCGCCGCCGGGCTGGTGTACGGCGCACGCGGGGTGCTCGCCAACGGGGCCGCGCTGGGACACGACCCCGACCGGCTGCGCGCCGCGCTGCGCTTCGTACGGGCGGTGGTCCCGGACCCCGACTCCCCCGCCGTCAAGTACGCCCGCCCGCCCCAGTCGGTGTGGATGCACGCGGTCAACCGCCGGCTGAACACGCTCGCCGCGGAGAACCAGCTCGGTCACGGCAGGGTGCTGGGGAGCATCCCCGAGGAGCCCGTCCTGAAGCTCCAGGAGCAGTTGATCACCGACGAGGACGTACTGGAGACCCAGGTGGCGAACCCGGAGACCCGCAACGCCCTGGAGCAGCTGGCCCGTCGGCTGGTCGACGACGCGGCCTGGGAGGAGTTCTGATGGAGTCCGTGTTCCGCGAGGAGACCGCGGACCCCCGTACCGAGTCCCTGCCGCTGTCCCATCTCTCCCTGGAACTGGGCCACTTGTACATGGAGGACTTCGCGGCGGGCCCGGAAAGGCTGCGCGCGCACTTCGAGGAGGTACGGCCGTGGGCGGAGGCGGCCCGCGCCGCCGCGGTCCGCACCCACGGCCGCCGGGCCCGGGTCTCCACCTGTTTCCTCGTCGACGACTACTTCAGCCGCCATGCCTCCCCCGAGCGGCTGCTGCCGATGCTGTGCGAGCAGGCCGAAGCCGCGGGCGTACGGATCGACTACCTGGTCCGCGAATCGGGCTGCGCGCGGGCCGGGGAGCGGGAACCGGCCCGCGCCGTGGAGGGGCGGCTCGTGGAGTCGCCGCCGCCCGGCAGCGACGGGTCCCGCCCGCCCGCCCGTGAGGTCGGCTGGCTGAGCAACGGCCAGCGCGGCCCCTCGGGGCACGACGGCGAAGCGGCCGAGGCGATGCGCGGCGCGCTGCCCGCCTGGGCGCCGCCCTCGGAGACCGGGGCCCGGCAGCACTCGGTGTTCCTGGACGTGGAGCTGTGGAGCGAGGAGGAGAAGGGCGAGAGGCTGTGGTCCTGTCCGTTCCTGGCCGGGGTGTGGCAGTTGCTGCGGCTGGGGATGCTGCGGCACGACGGGGCGGCGGTGCTGCGCGCCGAGGACTTCGGCGGCTCCTTCCCCGCCGACTGGGAGGCGCTCCCCCCGCTGCTGCGGCTCACCCCCCGGGCCCACCCCTTCGCCGCGTACCGCACCTTCTCCGTACTGCCCACCCGCTTCCTGCCCGTCGAGCACGCGGTACGGGTGCTGCTGGGCCAGGTGCACATCGAGGCGCAGGTCCGCGCACAGGTGGAGAAGCGAGCCGGGGGCGAGGGCCTGGTCCTGCCGCCGGAACTGCCCGACCGGGCGCACTACGCGTTCACCCTGGAGCCGTGACAGACGTGACGCGCACCGAAGAGGAGAAGGAAACGAGCGCCGAGGAGGTCGTCTTCTGCGGTGAGGTGCGCACCGCCCTTCTCCAGACGTCGCTGCCGCTGTCCCCGGACGCGTCCGCCCGCCTGCTGGGTCTGCGCCCCGACGAACCGGTGCGGGTGTCCGAGCGGCCCAACGCGTACGCCGTCTCCCCGGACCTGCTGACCGGCGTGGACTGCCAACTGCCCGCCTCGTCCGGCTCCCGGGTGCGCGGCGTGGGTACGGTCCGGGCCCACGCCGCACTCACCGGCGGGCGCGTCATCCAGGCCAACGCCCGTTTCCAGTACGTCACTTCGTCGTCCGGGCGGCTGCCCTGGAGCCACTACCTGGTGCGCCCCGGCGTGGTGGAGCGGCTGGGCCGCGCGACGGCCGAGGACCTCACCGCCGGATTCCTGACCGCCCCCGCCGGGGAGCCCGGCGTGCTGGACCCGGGCGCCATGGCGGAGCGCCTGCTGGAACGCGTACGGGAGCATCCGCTGCTGGACGGACAGCTGCCACTGAAGTCGCGGCGGACCCGGCTGCGCTGGGCGGTGCGCCAGGCGCCGCCGGGGGCCGCCCCGTCGGTGCACTTCACGATCGCCGACCAGGAGACGCGGACCCTGCTCTTGCTGCTGCCCGACCCGCCGGACCCCGAAGCGGTGGCCACCGTACCGGTCTTCTGTGAGGAACTCGCCCTGCACGACTGGCTGTTGACCACGGTGATACGGGTGGTGGAGCGCAGCGTGCTCGGCTCGCTGCCGGGTCCGGCGTCGGCGGAGCGGCTCGGTCCCGCCGTCAGCCAGCTGCTGCACCTGTGGATGCCGGGGGCCCGCAGCGGACGGGAACTGCCGGAGCTCTGGAACGGTCTGGAACGACAACCGGGCTTCACTCGCCAGTGGCAGACCCTCGTCCAGCGCATCCGCGACCAACTGGCCCTCCAGGCACTGTCGTTGCCGGGTGCCGCACCGCCGCTACCGCGCACCGTATCGTCCGCACGCCGCGCACCCACATAGGGGAGCTGAAATGAACGACGGAATACCACCCCTCCTGCAGAAGGCCATCGTCACCGTACTGGCCGGCGGCATCGCCTACGGGCTGACCTCCCTGGTCGGCGGCAAAGGCCCGGACAACGACCTGTGGAAGCTGACCCTGTCGGTGTTCATCGGCGGGGCGACCTTCATGCTCCAGTACCTGCACCAGGTGGAGAAGCAGCTGCGGAGTGCGGAGAAGCGCTTCGACAAGCACGCCCTGGAGGTCAAGGACACCGTCGGGCGGGGCATCGAGCGGGTCAACGACTCGGCCAGGCTGCTGCAGATGCTGGAGGACTCCTCGCTGCCGACGGACCAGGTCAAGGAGCTGGTGACGCAGGCGGCGCAGTTCCTCACCAGCACCCCGGAGATCGTGCACGCCTTCGCCCAGTCCGAGGTCACCCGGCTCGCCAAGCTGGTGCACGACCTGCGGTCCGGGGTGGCCAGGTATCCCGGCGAGGACCACGACTGGCTGCTGACCCTGACCCGCAGCGCCACCAGGACCATCGACGCCACCAGCACCTCGATCGACCAGGCGTTCTGGGGCACGGAGCTGGGCAAGAGCTATCTGCGCGCCCAGCAGGAGGCCATCAACGTGCCACGTCGCGTGGTGGTGCGGCGGCTGTTCATCGTGGGCGACGACCAGAGCCCCGACGACCCGGTCGTCATCGGGTTGCGCACCCATCAGAGCGCGCTGGGGATCGACGTACGGGTGGTGTCGATGACGGACCTGGACCCCAAGACCAAGCTGGAGCCCAAGTACAACTTCATCGTCTTCGACGACGCGGTGAGCTACGAGATGTCCCTGGCGGTGGGCGAGCAGCCCGAGCCGGAGATCGAGACGACGCTGATCACGCTGCTCCCCGAGGAGGTCCGCCAGCGCAAGCAGCGCTTCGAGACGCTCTGGAACCAGGGGACCTGAGCAATCCGGTCCTTCGCTCCCTGCGCTCCCGATCCAGGTCCCGGACGCGCCGCCCGGACGCGCCGCGGCGCCCGCCCCTTGTCCGGTCGGGGACGAGGTGGGGCGGGCGCCGCGTTCAGTTCCGCACGACGCTGGGCGGGACGAATGTGGGGTTTGTGCTCAGGACACCGTACGCCAGGTCGTACCGGCGGCGCACGGTCGGGGCATCACCGGATCAGACGGTCAGCGCACGGTCCGTCGGCTTCACCGGGGCCGGCAGCGCGCTGACCCCGGTGAGGTAGCGGTCGACGCCCCGGGCCGCCGAGCGGCCCTCGGCGATCGCCCAGACGATCAGGGACTGGCCGCGGCCCGCGTCGCCCGCCACGAAGACGCCGTCGACGTTGGTCGCGTAGTCGCCGTCGCGGGCGATGTTGCCGCGCTCGTCCAGGTCCAGGCCGAACTGCTGGACGAGGCCGTTGGCCTGGTCGGTGCCCGTGAAGCCCATGGCGAGGGTGACCAGCTGGGCGGGGATGACGCGCTCGGTGCCGGCCTTCTGCTCCAGCTTGCCGTCCTTGAACTCCACCTCGATGAGGTGCAGCGACTGGACGTTGCCTTCCTCGTCGCCCTCGAAGTGGGTGGTGGAGACGGAGTAGACCCGCTCGCCGCCCTCCTCGTGCGCGGAGGTGACCTTGTACAGCATGGGGAAGGTCGGCCAGGGCTGGCCCGGGTTACGGTCCTCGCCCGGCTTGGGCATGATCTCCAGCTGGGTGACGGAGGCCGCGCCCTGGCGGTGGGCGGTGCCCACGCAGTCCGCTCCGGTGTCGCCGCCGCCGATGACCACGACGTGCTTGCCCTCGGCGGTGATGGGGGCCACCGTCAGGTCGCCCTCCTGCACCTTGTTGGCGAGGGGCAGGTACTCCATCGCGAAGTGGATGCCGTTCAGCGAGCGGCCCGGGACCGGGAGGTCGCGGGAGACGGTCGCGCCCGCTGCCACGACCACCGCGTCGTACCGGCGGCGCAGCTTCGCGGCGTCGACGTCGCGCCCGATCTCCACCTCCGTACGGAACTTGGTGCCCTCGGCCCGCATCTGCTCGATGCGCCGGTTGATGTGCGACTTCTCCATCTTGAACTCGGGGATGCCGTAGCGCAGCAGCCCGCCGATGCGGTCGGCGCGCTCGTACACGGCGACCGTGTGGCCGGCCCGGGTGAGCTGCTGGGCGGCGGCCAGTCCTGCCGGGCCCGAGCCGATGACGGCCACGGTCTTGCCTGACAGGCGCTCGGGCGGCTGCGGGGTGACGTCGCCGCTGTCCCAGGCCTTGTCGATGATGGTGACTTCGACGTTCTTGATGGTGACGGCGGGCTGGTTGATGCCCAGCACGCACGCCGACTCGCAGGGAGCCGGGCAGAGGCGGCCGGTGAACTCGGGGAAGTTGTTCGTGGCGTGCAGGCGCTCGGAGGCGGCCCGCCAGTCCTCGCGGTACGCGTAGTCGTTCCACTCGGGGATCAGGTTCCCCAGCGGGCAGCCGTTGTGGCAGAACGGGATGCCGCAGTCCATGCAGCGGCCGGCCTGCTTGCTGATGATCGGGAGGAGGGACTTGGGAACGTAGACCTCGTTCCAGTCCTTCACACGGTCCTCGACCGGGCGGGTCTTCGCGACTTCGCGTCCGGTGGTCAGAAAGCCCTTGGGGTCAGCCATTGGTCGCCGCCTCCATCATCTTCTCGGTGGTCTCCTGCTCGGAGAGCCCGGCTGTCTCAGCGGCGGCCTTGGCGGCGAGCACTGCCTTGTAGGTGGACGGGATGATCTTGCTGAAGCGGGCGGCGGCGGCGGGCCAGTCGGCCAACAGCTTCGCCGCGACGGTCGATCCGGTCTCCTCCTGGTGGCGGCGCACGACGTCGTGCAGCCACTGCTGGTCGGAGGTGGACGGCGTCTCGATCGCGTCCAGGTTGCCGGCGTTGACGCATGTCCGGTCGAGGTCGATGACGTACGCGACGCCACCGGACATGCCGGCCGCGAAGTTGCGTCCCGTCTCGCCGAGGACGACGGCGTGGCCGCCGGTCATGTACTCGCAGCCGTGGTCGCCCACGCCTTCGGAGACGACAGTGGCGCCGGAGTTGCGGACGCAGAAGCGTTCGCCGGTGCGGCCGCGGAGGTACAGCTCGCCGCCGGTGGCGCCGTAGCCGATGGTGTTGCCCGCGATCGTGGAGTACTCGGCGAGGTGGTCGGCGCCCCGGTCGGGGCGGACGATCACGCGGCCGCCGGAGAGGCCCTTGCCGACGTAGTCGTTGGCGTCGCCCTCCAGGCGCAGGGTGACACCGCTCGGGACGAACGCGCCGAAGGACTGGCCCGCGGAGCCGGTGAAGGTGATGTCGATGGTGTCGTCGGGCAGTCCTGCGCCGCCGAACTTCTTCGTCACCTCGTGGCCGAGCATCGTACCGACGGTGCGGTTGATGTTGCGGATGGCGATCTGCGCGCGGACCGGCTGGGCGGCTTCGGCGCTGTCCGCGCCCAGGGCGTCGGCGGCCAGCTTGATCAGCTGGTTGTCGAGCGCCTTCTCCAGGGCGTGGTCCTGGACCGTGACCTGGTGGCGGACCGCGCCCTCGGGCAGCTCGGGCACGTGGAAGAGGGGCGCCAGGTTCAGGCCCTGGGCCTTCCAGTGGGTGACCGCCCGCTCGGTGTCGAGGAGTTCGGCGTGGCCGACGGCCTCTTCGAGAGTACGGAAGCCCAGCTCGGCCAGGATCTCCCGGACTTCCTCCGCGATGAACTGGAAGAAGTTGACGATGTGCTCGGCCTTGCCGGAGAACCGGTCCCGCAACACCGGGTTCTGGGTGGCGATGCCGACCGGGCAGGTGTCCAGGTGGCAGACGCGCATCATGACGCAGCCGGAGACGACGAGCGGCGCAGTCGCGAAACCGAACTCCTCGGCGCCCAGCAGCGCGGCGATGACGACGTCGCGGCCGGTCTTCAGCTGGCCGTCGGTCTGCACGACGATGCGGTCGCGCAGGCCGTTGAGCAGCAGGGTCTGCTGGGTCTCGGCGAGGCCGAGCTCCCAGGGGCCGCCCGCGTGCTTCAGCGACGTGAGGGGCGAAGCACCCGTACCGCCGTCGTGGCCCGAGATCAGGACGACGTCCGCGTGTGCCTTGGAGACACCTGCGGCGACCGTACCGACGCCGACCTCGGAGACCAGCTTCACGTGGATGCGGGCCGCCGGGTTGGCGTTCTTGAGGTCGTGGATCAGCTGAGCCAGGTCCTCGATGGAGTAGATGTCGTGGTGCGGCGGCGGGGAGATGAGGCCCACGCCCGGCGTCGAGTGACGCGTCTTGGCGACCCACGGGTACACCTTGTGGCCTGGCAGCTGCCCGCCCTCGCCGGGCTTCGCGCCCTGCGCCATCTTGATCTGGATGTCGTCCGCGTTGACCAGGTATTCGCTGGTCACACCGAAGCGGCCGGAGGCGACCTGCTTGATGGAGGAGCGGCGCGCCGGGTCGTACAGCCGGTCGGAGTCCTCGCCGCCCTCACCGGTGTTGGACTTGCCGCCCAGCTGGTTCATGGCGATGGCGAGGGTTTCGTGCGCCTCCTGGGAGATGGAGCCGTACGACATGGCGCCGGTGGAGAAGCGCTTGACGATCTCGGACGCGGGCTCGACCTCGTCGATCGGGATCGTCTGGCGGCCACTGCTGAAGCCGAAGAGGCCGCGCAGTGTCATCAGCCGCTCGGACTGCTCGTTCACGCGGGCCGTGTACTTCTTGAAGATGTCGTAGCGGCGGCTCCGCGTAGCGTGCTGGAGGCGGAAGACCGTCTCCGGGTCGAACAGGTGCGGCTCGCCCTCACGGCGCCACTGGTACTCGCCGCCGATCTCCAGACGGCGGTGCGAGGCGGCGATGCCGGAGGCCGGGTAGGCCTTGGCGTGCCGGGCGGCGACCTCCTTGGCGACGACGTCGAGTCCCGCGCCGCCGATCTTGGTCGCCGTACCGTTGAAGTACGTGGCGACGAAGGCCTCGTCGAGGCCGACGGCCTCGAAGACCTGGGCGCCGCGGTACGAGGCGACGGTGGAGATGCCCATCTTCGACATGACCTTCAGGACGCCCTTGCCGAGGGCGTAGATCAGGTTCCTGATGGCCTGCTCGGCGTCGTCCGTCTCCATGAAGGTCCCGGCGCGGACCAGGTCCTCGACCGATTCCATCGCGAGGTACGGGTTGACGGCCGCGGCTCCGTAACCGATGAGCAGCGCGACGTGGTGCACCTCGCGGACGTCACCGGCCTCGACCAGCAGGCCCACCTGGGTGCGCTGCTTGGTGCGGATGAGGTGGTGGTGCACGGCGGAGGTGAGCAGCAGCGAGGGGATCGGCGCGTGCTCGGCGTCGGAGTGCCGGTCGGAGAGCACGATCAGGCGGGCGCCGGCCTCTATGGCGGCGTCGACCTCGGTGCAGATCTCCTCGATACGGGCGGCCAGGGCCTCGCCGCCCCCGCCGACCCGGTAGAGACCGGACAGCGTCGCGGCCTTCATTCCGGGCATGTCGCCGTCGGCGTTGATGTGGATGAGCTTGGCCAGCTCGTCGTTGTCGATCACCGGGAAGGGCAGTGTGACGCTCCGGCACGACGCGGCGGTCGGCTCCAGGAGGTTGCCCTGCGGGCCGAGCGAGGAGCGCAGGGAGGTGACCAGCTCCTCCCTGATCGCGTCCAGCGGCGGGTTCGTGACCTGCGCGAACAGCTGGGTGAAGTAGTCGAAGAGCAGCCGGGGGCGCTCGGAGAGCGCCGCGATCGGCGAGTCCGTGCCCATGGAACCGAGCGGCTCGCCACCGGTGCGCGCCATCGGCGCGAGGATGACGCGCAGCTCTTCCTCGGTGTAGCCGAAGGTCTGCTGGCGACGGGTGACGGAGGCGTGCGTGTGCACGATGTGCTCGCGCTCGGGGAGATCCTCCAGCTCGATCTCGCCGGTCTCCAGCCACTGCTCGTACGGGTTCTCGGCGGCGAGCGAGGCCTTGATCTCGTCGTCCTCGACGATACGGCGCTCGGCGGTGTCGACGAGGAACATCTTGCCGGGCTGCAGGCGGCCCTTGCGGACGACCTTCGCGGGGTCGATGTCCAGGACGCCGACCTCGGAGGAGAGGACCACGAGGCCGTCGTCGGTGACCCAGTAGCGGCCGGGGCGCAGACCGTTGCGGTCGAGTACGGCGCCGACCTGGGTGCCGTCCGTGAAGGTGACGCAGGCCGGGCCGTCCCAGGGCTCCATCTGGGTGGCATGGTACTGGTAGAAGGCCCGTCGGGCCGGGTCCATGGATTCGTGGTTCTCCCACGCCTCCGGGACCATCATCAGCACGGAGTGCGGCAGCGAGCGGCCGCCCAGGTGCAGGAGTTCGAGCACCTCGTCGAAGGACGCCGAGTCGGAGGCGTCCGGCGTACAGACGGGGAAGATCCGGTCCAGCTTCTCGGCGCCGAAGAGCTCGCTGGCGAGCTGCGACTCGCGCGCCTTCATCCAGTTCCGGTTGCCCTTGACCGTGTTGATCTCGCCGTTGTGCGCGACGAAACGGTACGGGTGGGCCAGCGGCCAGGACGGGAAGGTGTTGGTCGAGAACCGGGAGTGGACAAGCGCGACGGTCGTGGCGCAGCGGCGGTCCGAGAGATCCGGGAAGAACGGCTCCAGCTGCCCGGTGGTCAGCATGCCCTTGTAGACGAGGGTGCGCGCGGAGAGCGACGGGAAGTAGACACCGGCCTCACGCTCGGCACGCTTGCGCAGGACGAAGGCCTTGCGGTCCAGTGCGATGCCTTCGTTCTCACCGTCCTCAAGGCTGTGCTTGCCTGAAACGAAAAGCTGCCGGAAGGTCGGCATGGTGGCGCGCGCACCGTTGCCCAACAGGGCGGGAGTGACGGGGACTTCACGCCATCCGAGGACGGTGAGCCCCTCTTCGCCCGCGATCGTCTCAATGTCCGAGACGGCCTCGGCGGCTGCCGCGTCGTCGGCGGGCAGGAAGGCGATGCCGACCGCGTACGCACCGGCTGCCGGGAGCTCGAAGTCCGTGACCTCGCGGAGGAAGGCGTCCGGGACCTGGAGCAGGATTCCGGCGCCGTCGCCGGAGTCGGGCTCGGAGCCGGTGGCACCGCGGTGTTCGAGGTTCCGCAGCACGGTCAGCGCCTGCTCGACCAGCTCATGGGAGGCCACACCGGTGAGCGTGGCTACAAAGCCGACGCCGCATGCGTCGTGCTCATTGCGGGGGTCGTACAGCCCCTGCGGGGCAGGGCGACCGTCCATGGGCGACCAGGCGTGGGTACGCATCGGCACTCCCGTCGTCGTCGTGGCATAGGCAAATACCGAGGGACGACACTGGCCCTCCGCGAAATTTCGTGCAGGTTACATGATGGCTGGCTTCTCGCGAAGTGGATAGCTCATTCCATCATGCGGACATCGCGCGCAGTGATTGAACACGGCGCGGTGGATGTGGTGCCGAGGTGGGCAGACCGCCACCTGCGGGACCGTAGCGAAGCAAGCATCATTGCCTGCGGCGCTTACGGCTCATGCCCGGTGGTCAACTGGACGAAACCGATGAGTAACGGCTACTTATGCGCCACCTTGCATATAGCCACATCCTAAGCGGAGTGTCCCTGATCCGCGCCGGGGCGTACGTCACACTCCCGACACGTCCGCGTCGACTCGCAGAAACCCCTGGCGGGACCGCTTTCGCGACCCACCAGGGGTTCCTCACGTACAAACCTCACAAATGGCGTGTTCGGTACACACCGGACGAACGAAGCTAGACCGCCGCCCCGAAGAGCGCCCCGAGCCCGTACGTCACCGCGGCCGCGGCCCCGCCGAGTCCGAGCTGCCGCAGCCCGCTGAACCACCACGAGCGCGCGGTCACCCGGGACACGACCGCTCCGCACGCGAAGAGCCCGAAGAGTGCGAGCAGTACGGCGGGCAGCAGCGAGGTCGCACCCAGCAGGTACGGCAGCACGGGCAGCAGCGCCCCGAGCGCGAACGCGCCGAACGACGAGACGGCGGCGACGAGCGGCGAGGGAAGGTCGTCGGGATCGATCCCCAGCTCCTCCCGCGCGTGGATCTCCAGCGCCTGCTCGGGATCGCGCGACAGCTGCTCGGCGACCTGTCGCGCGAGGTGCGCCTCCACCCCGCGCGACTCGTACAGCGCCGCCAGTTCTTCCATCTCGTCTTGTGGGTGCTTCCTCAACTCCCGCCGCTCGATGTCGAGTTCGGCCTGCACGAGCTCACGCTGCGAGGCCACGGAGGTGTACTCCCCTGCCGCCATCGAGAACGCACCGGCGGCCAGTCCCGCCAATCCCGTGATCACGATGGTCTGCTGCGAGACCGCCCCGCCCGCGACACCGGTCATCAGCGCCAGGTTGGACACCAGCCCGTCCATCGCCCCGAAAACGGCCGGACGCAGCCAACCGCCGTTCACATCACGGTGGGTGTGGTTGTCGCGGTGCGCCACGTGCAGTGTGGCTTCGGTCTCGATGATGGCCATGCCGGATTCCCCGTACCCCTCTGTGCATCCTGCGGCCGGGGAACGCCCCGACGAGATCGAAACTACGCACGATTCGAAGCTGGCGCTAGCAAGGAAGGCCGTACTTACCTGGTACGGAGGGGTGTTGACCCGAAGCTTCAAAGGCAAGCCTTTCCTCACTTGACGGCGGGCCCGGCCATGGCGAGCGGCGTTCCGCCACGACCGGTTGCCGCGCCCGCGGCAGTCGACCGGGTGACACGTGGAGCGTGGCCGAGCCGCTACCGGGCGCGGGTGTGCGGAGATTTCCCCATGGATCCGATGACACGACCGGCGGCTGCCCACCGAGAGGCCCTGAGACAGATGACACCCACACCCAGCATCGTCGTCCTCGGCAGCACCAACATGGATCTCGTCGCGTACGTCGCCAAGGCCCCGGCCGGCGGCGAGACCGTCACCGGCCGGGAGTTCCGTACCGTGCCCGGCGGCAAGGGCGCCAACCAGGCCGTGGCAGCCGTACGCGCCGGGGGCGAGGTGACGATGATCGGCGCGGTGGGCAACGACGACTTCGGCACCCGCATCCGCAGCGCCCTCGAACACTCCGGCATCGACACCGACTCCCTGCGCACCGCCGAAGGCCCCTCCGGCACCGCTCACATCGTCGTGGACGACAACGGCGGCAACTCCATCGTCGTCATCCCCGGCGCCAACGGCCTCGTCACCGAGCTCGCCCCCGGCGACGAGGCCGTCATCACGAGCGCGTACGCCCTCCTCCTCCAGCTCGAACTCCCCCTGTCCGCCGTCACCGCCGCCGCTCAAGCGGCCCGCCGGCACGGCGTACGTACGATCCTGACCCCCGCCCCGGCAGCGGCCATGCCGCCCGGACTCCTCGCCGCCACCGACCTGTTGGTGCCCAACGAGCACGA
Source organism: Streptomyces sp. NPDC048442 (assembly GCF_040651475.1). NCBI lineage: Bacteria > Bacillati > Actinomycetota > Actinomycetes > Kitasatosporales > Streptomycetaceae > Streptomyces > Streptomyces sp. NPDC048442. The sequence goes on along the minus strand of NZ_JBEZKB010000005.1, from coordinate 102,272 downwards.
GGCCGCCGCCCTCACCGGGCTCCACGACCCGCTGCTCGCCGCCCGCGCCCTCCTCGACGACGTACCGGAGGTGGTGGTCACGCTGGGCGCGGCGGGCAGCGCGTACGTCAGCCGGGGCGCCCCCGATCCGGTCTTCGTACCGGCCGTCCCCGCCGAGCCGGTCCTCGACACGACCGGCGCAGGGGACACCTTCGTGGGCGCGCTCGCCGTCGCGCTCGGCGAGGGGAAGCCGATGCCGGAGGCCATGCGGTGGGCGTCGGCCGCCGCGGCCCTGTCCGTCCAGCGCCACGGCGCATCGACCTCGATGCCGTACCGCCAGGAGATCGACGCCCTGTGACCCCACCGGCGACGTGACGGCCGAACCCCCGTACGCCGCCCTCGACACCCTCCCCGAGGTCCCCGAACTCGGCCGCTCCCCCGCCGAGATCACCTCCCTGCGCGAGACCGGAGCCACCCGCTGATGACCACGCCCACCCCGTACGCCCCCGTCGCTCCCCTCACCTGGCTGTACGTTCCCGGAGACCGACCGGAGCGAGTCGCGGGTGCCCTCGTCTCCGGGGCCGACGTCGTCATCATCGATCTGGAGGACTCGGTCGCCCCCGACCGCAAGGAGTACGCCCGCGCCGCCACCGCGGACTTCCTCTCCGACGTGCCGCCGGTCCCCGTGCACGTACGCCTCAACCCCCTCGCCTCGCCCCTCTCCCATGCCGACCTGCACGCCCTCGCTCCCTGCCCCGGCCTCTCCGGGCTCCGTCTCCCCAAGGTCTCCGACTCGGCCGAGGTCCGCCGGATCGCCAACCAGACACCCCAGACCCCCCTCTACGCCCTCCTGGAATCCGCCCTCGCCATCGAGCACGCCCACCACATCGCCACCGCCCACCCCTGCCTCGCGGGGATCGCGCTCGGCGAGGTCGACCTCCAGGCCGACCTGGGCGTACGGGACGAGGCAGGGCTGGCGTGGGCGCGCAGCCGGGTGGTGGTCGCGGCGCGGGCGGCGGGCCTCGCGCCGCCCGCCCAGTCCGTGCACACCGACGTCACCGACCTCGAAGGGCTCGCCGCGTCCTGCGCCCTCGGCCGCACCCTCGGCTTCTTCGGACGTACGGCGCTCCACCCGCGCCAGCTCCCGGTCATCCAGCGGATGTACCTCCCCACTGCCGAGGAGATCGAGGAGGCCGAACAGATCCTGAAGACCGCCGCCGACCACGAGGGCGCGCACACCCTCCCCGACGGGCGGTTCGTGGACGCGGCGGTGGTGGCGGCGGCACAGCGGACGCTGGAGGTCGCCAGGCGGGACTTCTGACCCCGGACACGACAGGGCCGCCGGAGCCGTACTGGCCCCGGCGGCCCTGTCACCGCTTGCTTCTTGCCGCCTACTTGTCCTTCGCGTCCTCGGGCTTGGCTCCTTCGAGCTTCGCGTCCTTCTTGGCCTTGGTCAGGAGCGCACCGCCCTCGGCCTTGTCCGCCTCACCGGAGGCATCCGCATCCGCATCCGCGACGGCCTCCGCCGCGGTCTGCGCACCTTCGCGGTCCGGCTCCACGATCTCCTCGCGGCCGGGACGCAGTCGCGCCGACAGCACGAGGTAGACCACGGCCAGGATGAAGCCGAAGATCGCCGTCCACACGTTGAGCCGCAGACCCAGGATGTGGTGGGCGTCGTCGACGCGCAGGTACTCGACCCAGCCGCGGCCGACGCAGTACAGGGCGACGTACAGCCCGAAGACCCGGCCGTGACCGAGCTTGAAGCGACGGTCGGCCCACACGATGACGGCGGCGACGCCGAGGCACCACAGCGACTCGTAGAGGAAGGTCGGGTGGTAGAGACCCGACTCCTCCCCCTTCGTGATCTTGAGCGCCCAGGGGAGGTCGGTGGCCCGGCCGTACAGCTCCTGGTTGAACCAGTTGCCCCAGCGGCCGATGGCCTGCGCGATGACGAGGGCGGGGGCCATGGCGTCGGCCCAGGCCGGGAGCGGGATGCCGCGACGGCGGCAGCCGATCCAGGCGCCGACCGCGCCGAGGGCGACGGCGCCCCAGATGCCGAGGCCGCCTTCCCAGATCTTGAAGGCGTCGACCCAGTTCTTGCCTTCGGAGAAGTAGAGCTGGTAGTCGGTGATGACGTGGTAGAGCCGTCCGCCGACGAGGCCGAACGGCACTGCCCAGACGGCGATGTCCGCGACCGTTCCCGGCTTGCCGCCGCGGGCGATCCAGCGCTTGTTGCCGTACCAGACGGCCACGAAGACGCCGATGATGATGCAGAGCGCGTAGCCGCGCAGCGGGAGGGGTCCGAGATGGATCTCACCGGCCGCCGGGCTGGGAATATAGGCAAGGTTCATGGCGGAGTCGACGCTACCTTGCCGGGCAGGCGGCACGGCAACCCACCCTGCAACGTATCCGTAACGGGGGGCGAGGGGGTGGGGGCGGGCGAGGGGGCGGGGGCGGGGGCGGGGGCGGGTACATCGTGCGGGTGCGTCGTGGCTGGTCGCGCCCGCGCGGCGGAGCCGCATATCAACACAGCCCCGCGCCCCTAAATGCCTGCCCCTTACCCCCCTAGCCTCCTTGGGCAGCGGGGCCGTCCCCCCTCACCCCTTCGTCCCCGCCCGCTTCCCCTTGTTCGCCGCATCCACCCACTTCACCAAATTCGCCGGCGAGATCTGCTCACTCCCCTTCTGCGGGAAGATCGATTCTCCGTTCAGCAGCACCGTCGGCGTCGCCTTGTACTTCGACTTGTCGAAGTCCTCCTGCACCTTGGTGACCCACCCCGCATGCGTCCCCTTCTCCACGCACGCGTCGAACGGCGCACCCCGCAGCCCCGGCACCTTGCCCGCCAGTTCCAGCAGGCGGCTCTTCTTGCCGAAGGCGTCGTCCGTCTCCTGCGGCTGGTTGCGGAAGAGCACGTCGTGGTAGGCGTGGAACTTCCCCGCGTCCTGCGCGCAGCCCAGCGCGTTCGCCGCGTACTTCGAGCCGTTGCCCTGCATGCCGTTGTCGATGAACGACACCAGGTGGTACTCGGCGCGGACCTTGCCTTCCTTCTCCAGCTTGTTGACCGTGTCACGCATGCTGTTCTCGAACATGCCGCAGGCCGGACAGCGCAGGTCCTCGTACACGGTGAGGACCGACGGCGCGTCCTTCATGCCGACCGGAATGACCACGTTCCCCTTACCGGTCGTCCCTGCCGGGTCCTTGACCGGGCCGCCGGCGCTGGAGGCCTTGTCGCCCTTGCCGTCGCCGCTGTTCGCAGCGACCACACCGGCGATGGCGGCCAGGCCGAGGACACCGACCACCGCCGATGCGACGATCAGCACCCGCCGTCGTTTGTCGCGCGACTTCTGTGCTTCGCGCTCCTGGATGAGCCGCTCGCGGGCGGTTCGCTTGCTTTCACTGTTCTTGTCACTCACACCCGCAGCAACGAACCGGGGCGGCACCGATGTGCCGCCCCGACCCCGAATCCACTCAAATGGACTACGGAACCTTAAAGTTACGCGTCCGACAGACGGACGTCAGTCACCGCACACGGACGCCAGTTCCGCGCACGCGGACGTCAGTTCCGCCGCACGCCCGCCGCCAGCTCCGCCGCCAGCTCGCGCACCGCACGCAGCCCGGCCGCTGTGTCCCCGGCGTTCTCGGCGTCCAGCATCCGCTGGACGAACGCCGACCCGACGATGACCCCGTCCGCGAAGACCGCAACTTCCTTGGCCTGTACGGCGTTCGAGACGCCCAGCCCGACGCACACCGGCAGCTCGGTCGTCGCCTTCGTCCGCCGTACGAGATCCGCCGCCTGCTCGCCGACCGCCTCGCGCGTCCCCGTCACACCCATCAGCGAAGCCGCGTAGACGAAGCCCGAACCTGCGGCCGTGATGGTCGCCAGACGCTCGTCCTTGCTGCTCGGCGCGACCACGAACACCGTGGCCAGGCCGTGCTTCTCGGCGTGCTCGCGCCACAGCGCGGACTCCTGGACCGGAAGGTCGGGAAGGATGCAGCCCGCACCGCCCGCCGCCGCCAGCTCTGCGGTGAACCGCTCGACGCCGTACCGGTCGATGGGGTTCCAGTACGTCATGACCAGCACCGGCACCCCGGTCGCCGCGTGCGCCTCGCGCACCGTGCGCATCACATCGGCGATCTTGACGCCACCGCGCAGTGCGATGTCGTCGGCGGTCTGGATGACCGGGCCGTCCAACACCGGGTCGCTGTGCGGCAGTCCGACCTCGACGACGTCCGCGCCGCCCGCGACGACGGCCTTGACCGCCTCGATGCCCCCGTCCACGGTCGGGAACCCGGCCGGGAGGTAGGCGATCAGCGCGGCCCGGTCCTCGGCCTTCGCGGCGGCGAGGGTGTCGCTCAACAGCTGTACGTTCCCGCTCACTTGGCGTCCCCCGTGATCTCCGCGACCGCTGCCGCACCCTGAAGGCCCGTCGCCGCGACGGCGGCGTCCGTGCCGTACAGCCCGAAGTAACGGGCTGCCGTGTCCATGTCCTTGTCGCCGCGCCCGGACAGGTTGACCAGGATCAGAGCGTCCTTGCCCAGCTCCTTGCCGAGTTCCAGCGCGCCCGCGAGCGCGTGCGCGCTCTCGATGGCCGGAATGATGCCCTCCGTACGCGACAGGAGGCGCAGTGCCTGCATCGCCGCGTCGTCCGTCACCGCCCGGTACTCACCGCGGCCGATGTCCTTGAGGTACGAGTGCTCCGGGCCGATGCCCGGGTAGTCGAGGCCCGCCGAGATCGAGTACGGCTCGGTGATCTGGCCTTCCTCGTCCTGGAGGACGTACGAGCGCGAACCGTGCAGGATGCCCGGCTCGCCCGCGCTCAGCGTCGCCGCGTGCTCGCCGGTCTCGATGCCGTGCCCGGCGGGCTCGCAGCCCACCAGGCGTACACCGGCGTCCGGGATGAAGGCGTGGAAAAGGCCGATGGCGTTGGAGCCGCCGCCGACGCAGGCCACGGCCGCGTCCGGGAGGCGTCCGGTGCGCTCCAGGATCTGCCGGCGCGCCTCCACGCCGATCACCCGGTGGAAGTCGCGGACCATGGCGGGGAAGGGGTGCGGGCCTGCGACCGTACCGAAGAGGTAGTGGGTGCGGTCGACATTGGCGACCCAGTCGCGGAACGCCTCGTTGATGGCGTCCTTGAGGGTGCGGGAGCCCGACTTCACGGCGATGACCTCGGCGCCGAGCATCCGCATCCGGGCAACGTTCAGCGCCTGGCGCTCGGTGTCGATCTCGCCCATGTAGATGGTGCAGTCGAGGCCGAAGAGCGCGCAGGCGGTGGCGGTGGCGACGCCGTGCTGGCCGGCGCCGGTCTCGGCGATGACCCGGGTCTTGCCCATGCGCTTGGTGAGCAGGGCCTGGCCGAGCACGTTGTTGATCTTGTGCGAGCCGGTGTGGTTGAGGTCCTCGCGCTTGAGGAACATCCGGGCGCCGCCCGCGTGTTCGGCGAAGCGCGGCACCTCGGTGAGGGAGCTGGGGCGGCCCGTGTAGTTGACCATCAGGTCGTCGAGCTCGGCGGCGAAGGCGGGGTCGGCCTTGGCCTTGTCGTACTCGACGGCGACCTCGTCCACCGCGGCGACCAGCGCCTCGGGGATGAACTTGCCGCCGAACTCACCGAAGTATCCCTCGGTGGTGGGGACTTGACCCTGGGGGTCGGGAAAGAAGAACTCGCTGGGCATGCGGAAACTCCTCGTAGAGCCACGTACCTACGTGTGGCGAGGGGGAAAGGTGTCACTGGTGAAACGCCGGAATCCGACGTTCAGCGACGCCATCGCATGCCGTTGATCTGGCCGGGCTCCGAACCGATGTGGTACCGCACCCGCCGGCCCCGCACCCGTCGCGCAGGCGCACGGCAGCCGCGAGGGCGGCAGCCGCGGGCGAGACGGGCGTGAGGGCTCATGGCGGAGGGTCAGCCCCGTCCGTGGCGCAGTGCCGGGTGGGCGCCCGCGGCGACCAGGTCCGAGACGGCGGACTTCGGGTCGCGGCCGGTCACCAGGGACTCGCCGACCAGGACCGCGTCGGCGCCCGCGTTGGCGTACGCGATCAGGTCGTGCGGGCCGCGCACACCGGACTCGGCGATCTTGACGATGTGGTCCGGGATCTCCGGGGCGACGCGCTCGAAGACACCGCGGTCGACCTTGAGGGTCTTCAGGTCGCGGGCGTTCACACCGATGATCTTCGCTCCGGCGGCGACGGCCCGGTCCACCTCGTCCTCGTCGTGCACCTCGACCAGCGGGGTGAGACCGATGGACTCGGCGCGTTCGATGAGGGAGACCAGCGCGTCCTGCTCCAGGGCCGCGACGATCAGGAGCACCAGGTCGGCGCCGTACGCACGGGCCTCCCAGAGCTGGTAGGCGGTGACGATGAAATCCTTGCGCAGCACCGGGATGTCGACCTTGGCCCGAACGGCTTCCAGGTCGGCCAGCGAACCGCCGAAGCGGCGCTCCTCGGTGAGCACGGAGATGACGGCTGCGCCGCCCGCCTCGTAGTCGGCGGCGAGGGCCGCCGGGTCGGCGATGGCCGCGAGCGCGCCCTTGGAGGGGCTGGAGCGCTTGACCTCGCAGATGACCTTGACGCTGTCGCCGCGCAGGGCTGCGACACCGTCCTTGGCGGCGGGCGCCTTGGCAGCCCGCTCCTTGAGCTCCTCCAGGCTGACACGTGCCTGCCGCTCCGCGAGGTCGGCGCGGACGCCTTCGATGATCTCGTCGAGCACACTCACGCGAGCTGCCCCCTTCCGGGACGGTGGTGGAGGGCCAGGTTCGGCCACTGGTGATGTTATCCGTACCGGGCCGAAGAGGCCGCATCCGGTGGGCGTCTGTCCCACTACCTGGGCATTTACGGAGCGAGCGCGGATCCGAACGGGAGGTTGCGGACCACGCTGAAGACGGCGAGAAGTCCTCCCAGGGCCCACCACTGGGCGGTGCTCAGCGCGAACCTCATGGGCCTTCCCCGTACCGCCCGGGTGATCCACACCACCATCAGCACGGCGAAGGCGGCGTACCCGAGGACGGCCATCGCATTGGCACCGAGCGCGGTCGGCAGGTCGCCGTGCGCGACCGCGTGCGCGCTGCGCAGGCCGCCGCAGCCAGGACAGAGGATGCCGGTCATGGCGAGGAGCGGGCAGAGGGGGTAGTGGCCTGGCTGGTTGGGATCGACCGAGCCGACGTACGCGAAGGCGGCCACGACGGCGGCGAGGGTGCCCACGGGCGCCGCCAGGCGGCGCACCAGGGACCGCTGCGGCGGCCCTGGGGGCCCGATGACGTGCTGCGAGGGGGCTGGCGAAGGGGCCGGCGAGGAGGCGTCCACGCGCCGATTGTCCCCGCTGGGGGCGCGGAGTGCACGCCCCGGCATGCGAGAGGGCGCAGCCCGTGCCGGGCTGCGCCTCGCGTCGCACCGTCGGGTGCGGGTTCCTGCGGGTCCTGCTGAAGCGGCGGGTGTACTAGGGCCTGTCCGGCGGATCTTGCCGCGGTCGCGTGCCCTGGCACGCACGCCCCCAAGGTCTTAAGGACCAGGGGGGACCCCCTCTGCGTTGTCGTCAATCGACGACGCTCCGCGTCGCCTCAATCCTCCGCCTTGCAGCTGCACGCACCATGCCCCGCTCAGCGGTAGTGAAAGGGCAAGGTCACTCCCATGCGGCCTGATCCGCCGGACAGGCCCTAGAGCTGCGCGCGGGCCGCCGCGACACGGGCCTCGGTGAGGGCCGGGGACTCCTTCGGCATGCCCATGCCGGCGATGCGCATGGCCAGGCCGATGATGCCGCCGACCAGCGCGATGCCGATGCCGATCCAGAAGCCGACCGAGTTGGCCATCACCATGTACGCACTGGAGATGCAGATACCGATGAAGGCGATCACGACGCCGGTCCAGGCGGCCGGGGTGTGTCCGTGGTGTCCGCGGCTGGGCATGGAGTGCTCCTAGGTGACTTTGTGCTCTTCAGCTTCCGAGATGCTCGGGCCCATTGTTCCCCACCGTGGCACCGGGCGTGACTTCGGGTCACCCTTCGCGGGTGGGGTCCTCGCCGCGGTCCAGGGCCTTCCACAGTTCCTCGGGGCGCTCCGGGTCCACCGCCCTGCGGGCCTGCGCGCGGGTGCGCGGCCCGCCCTCGCGCTCGTACCGCCCGCCCATGCCCGGCCACTTGCCGCCGAACCGCAGGGCGAGGAGCCCGGCGACGAGGATCAGCAGGGCGCCCGAAGCGGTGACGTAGGGCCAGGCCGTTCGAGTGAGTCCGGTGACCGTGGCGGCGACGTCGCCGGAGAGTTTCGCGGCCTGCGCGTCGAGCGCGGCGTGGTCGCCCGCCCCGAACAGGGACGCCGCGACGGCTCCCGCGCCGCTCAGGGCGAGCAGTGCGGAGACCAGGACACGGCCGGCCCTGCGGACGGCGAAGACCGCGACCAGGGCGGCCAGGGCGACGATCGCGAGGGCGGCGGGGGCGCCGGTGATGGCCTGCCCGTCCGCGTCGAGGGTCTTCGTGCCGATGCCCGCGACCGTGGCCACGCCCGACGTCCAGATCTGCCCGGAGGAGATCAGGACGACGGTGGCGCCGACGGCGCCGAGCAGCAGGGCGGCGGCGAGGCTGCGCCTGCCGCCGCCACCTGCTGCGGTCGGGGCGGGCTCGTCGGGGGTCTGGGGTGTGGGGGGTACGGCGCTCACACCCCCACTATCCCTCACGCCCTCCGGCGCCCCCCAGGCGGTTGGCGGTGTGTACGGCGCGCAGTACCGCGGCGGCCTTGTTGCGGCACTCGGTGTCCTCGGCGACGGGGTCCGAGTCGGCGACGACACCCGCTCCGGCCTGCACGTACGCCGTGCCGTCCCGCAGCAGCGCGGTACGGATGGCGATGGCGGTGTCGGAGTCCCCGGCGAAGTCGAGGTAGCCGACGCAGCCGCCGTAGAGCCCGCGCCTGGTCGGCTCCAACTCCTCGATGATCTGCATCGCGCGCGGCTTGGGCGCCCCGGACAGGGTGCCGGCCGGGAAGCAGGCGGTCAGGACGTCGAAGGCGGTGCGGCCCTCGGCGACCTGCCCGGTCACCGTCGACACGATGTGCATGACGTGCGAGTACTTCTCGACCGACATGAAGTCGACGACCTCGACGGATCCCGGCTCGCAGACCCGCCCGAGGTCGTTGCGGCCCAGGTCGACGAGCATCAGGTGCTCGGCGCGCTCCTTGGGGTCGGCCATCAGCTCGTCGGCGAGCTGCTGGTCCTCCTGCGGGGTGACGCCGCGGTGCCTGGTCCCGGCGATGGGGTGCACCATGGCGCGCCCGTCCTCGACCTTGACGAGGGCTTCCGGACTGGAGCCGACCACGTCGAACCCGTCGAAGCGGAACAGGTACATGTACGGGGACGGATTCGTCGCCCGCAGCACCCGGTAGACGTCCAACGCGCTTGCGCTGCAAGGGGTTTCGAAGCGCTGGGACGGTACGACCTGGAAGGCCTCGCCGGCCCTGATGCGCTCCTTGATGTCCTCGACGGCGGCCTGGTACTCCTGCCCGCCCCACTGCTCGGTGTAGAGCGGCACCTCGGACGGGGGCAGGACGGCGGGCGCGGTCGGCACGGCGCGCGAGAGGTCGGCCTCCATCGCGTCGAGCCGGGCGACGGCGTCCGCGTACGCCTCGTCCACACCGGTGTCGAGGTCGTTGTGATTGATCGCGTTGGCGATCAGCAGGACGGTGCCGTACCGGTGGTCGAGTACGGCGAGGTCCGAGGTCAGCAGCATGGTCAGCTCGGGCAGCCGGAGGTCGTCGCTGCCGTGCTCGCCGATCTTCTCCAGCCGCCGCACGATGTCGTACCCGAGGTAGCCGACCATGCCGCCGGTGAAGGGCGGCAGGTCCCCGGCCAGGTCGCGCGGGGTGTGCAGCTCCTCCACTGTGGCCCGCAGCGCGTCGAGCGGATCACCCGTGGTCGGTACGCCGACGGGGGGCGTGCCGATCCAGTGGGCGCGGCCGTCGCGGGCGGTGAGGGTGGCGGCGCTGCGGACGCCGACGAAGGAGTAGCGGGACCAGGAGCGGCCGTTCTCGGCGGACTCCAGGAGGAAGGTCCCGGGGCGCTCGGCGGCGAGCTTGCGGTAGAGCCCGACGGGGGTGTCGCCGTCCGCCAGGAGCCGGCGACTGACGGGAATGACACGGCGGTCGGCCGCCAGCTTGCGGAAGGTCTCCAGATCCATGGCCGCTGACCCTACTTTCCGTCGGTGAGGGGAAGGACGTCGGCGTCGAAGCAGGTCCGCTCGCCGGTGTGGCACGCGGCCCCGGTCTGGTCGACCTTCACCAGGATCGTGTCGCCGTCGCAGTCCAGCGCCACGCTCTTCACCTCCTGCACGTGCCCGGAGGTGTCCCCCTTCACCCAGTACTCGCCGCGGCTGCGCGACCAGTAGGTGCAACGCCCGGTGGTCAGCGTCCGGTGCAGGGCCTCGTCGTCCATCCAGCCGAGCATGAGCACCTCGCCGGTGTCGTACTGCTGGGCGATCGCGGGGACCAGTCCGTCCGGGGTCCGCTTGAGGCGGGCGGCGACGGCGGGATCGAGAGGGCTCTGGGGTACCGGGGGTACGGGCGTACTCATGGTGCAATTGTGCCGCTTCCCGCGCGGTCCGTGGCCGGTCGTCCACTGTGCGGACGCCCCTCCTCGGCCGTACGCTGGCCGGCATGTCGACCCATGCCAAGCGCGAACGCCTTCTCCTCGCCGACCTGTTGGAGGCCGCGGGCCCCGACGCCCCGACCCTGTGCGACAGCTGGAAGACCCGGGACCTCGCGGCCCACGTCGTGGTGCGCGAGCGCCGCTCGGACGCGGCGGCGGGACTCGTGGTGCCCGCCCTGCGGAGCCGGCTGGAGCGGGTCCAGTCGGAGTTCGCCTCGAAGCCGTACGAGGAACTGGTCCAGCTCATCCGCACCGGCCCGCCACGGCGCTCGCTGTACGCCCTGAAGCAGGTGGACGAGGCGGCGAACACGGTGGAGTTCTACGTCCACGCGGAGGACGTGCGCCGCGCCCAGCAGGAGTGGACGCCGCGCGAACTCGACCCGGTGTTCGCGGACGCGCTGTGGGCGCGCCTGGAGAAGATGTCCCGCGTCCTGGGCCGCAAGTCCCCGGTCGGGCTGGTGCTGCGCCGCCCGGACGGGCAGACGGCGGTGGCCCACCGCGGCAAGCCGGTGGTAACGGTCACCGGCGAACCCGGCGAACTCACCCTCTTCCTCTTCGGGCGGCAGGGGTCGGCGAGGGTGGAGGTGGAGGGCGAGAAGGAAGCGGTGACTCGGCTCCACGAAGCGAAACTGGGGCTGTAACCCAGCACGTGCGGCGCTTGAGGACGGGCGGCGGAGCGAGTGCGGTCCTGAGGGGTGGGGCTCTGCGTGGGGCCGCCCCCTTGCCCACCCGTCCCGCCCCCGGGGGGCGGCCCCGCTGCCCAAGGAGGCTAGGGAAGCTAGCGGGTTAAGGGGCAATCTTTTAGGGGCGCGGGGAACTGCGCGACCAGCCACGACGCACCCGCACGACGCCACGCCGCCCAGGGCGCCGGCAGCCGCCTACTCCGCCGCCACCGGCAGCTCCGCCCCCCGGACCTCCCCGTACGTCACCCCCACCAGCGCCGCCGTCATGCACAGCACCCCGCACCCCACGAACACCGGCGCGACGCCCCACACCCCGACCGCCAGGCCCACCACCGGGTAGGCCAGGGGAGCAATTCCCAGGCTGACCAGGGAGGTCAGCGACGAGACCCGTCCCAGGTAGGCCGGTGCGGTGGCCGTCTGCACCAGCCCCGCCGTCAGCCCTCCGCTCATCGCCACGAGGGCCCCCATCGGCGCCGCCACCAGCACCGCCCAGACAAGCTCCGGCACCGTTCCCAGGGCGCAGACCAGTACCGATCCGCCGGTCAGCGCCAGCAGCCGTACCCGGCCCGCGTGCGGCACTCGTCCCAGGACCGTGAGCAGCAGTGCGCTGCCCGCCGCCCCTGCGCTGAAGGCGCCGACGATCCAGGTGATTCCCGTCGCGCCCCAGCCTCGCTCGGAGGAGAGCAGGACGACGCCGACGTTGATGAGGGGGATGCCGCCCAGCTCGAAGAGGATGTTGGAGAGGATGAGCGGTCCGACGAGCCGGTGCCGCCGGACGTAGCCGAGCCCGTCCGCCAGGTCCCGCCAGATGGAACGGGGTTGCTCCGGCTCGACGGCCTCACCCACACCCGCACCCACACCCGGCCCCGGCTCCGGCAACGGCGCGATCCGTACCGCCACCAGCAGCACCAGCGACACCGCGAACAGCCCGCCCGCCACCGCGAACGCCGCCGCCGGGCCGCCGAGGCCCATCGCCAGACCGGCGATCGGTGCCCCGACGATGCCGCCGAACCTGTTCGTCAGGGCCTTCATGCCCTGCACCCGTACCAGTTGGCCGGGGGCCGTGATGCGCGGCGGCAGCGCGCCCACCGCGGGCAGGAACAGCGCGTCGACCGCCCCGAAGACCAGCGCCACCAGCACCAGCAGCCACACGGCGGGGCCGGTCAGCATGAGGGCCGCCGCGATGCCGATGATCACCACGCAGCGCACCGCGTCCGAGCCGATGACGATCCGGCGCGGGCCGAAGCGGTCGGCGATCACTCCCCCGCCCAGCATCAGCAGCGCCCGGGGCACCGCGCCCGCCGCCAGGATCAGGCCCACCTCGGCCGGGCGGCCTGCCTGGGCCGCCGCCCAGCCGAGCGCCAGGAAGTAGAGGCTGTCGCCGACCAGCGAGGCGGCGTACGCGCCGAGCCAGCGCAGGACGTTGCCGTCCCGGTGGGCGGGTCTGCCCACGGGCCGGGGCCGGGGCCCGGCCCCGGCATCCGCCGGATCCACACGTGATTCAGTCATCGCTGCAAGCCCTCTCAGGGACGGAACGGGAAGCCGAAGATCTGGACGGAGACCTGCTCTCGCCCCTCCGTGTCACCGGCCGCCTCGGCGGCCAGCCCGCGTTCCCGGTAGGAGTCGATCAACTCGCGTATCTCTTCGGAAAGTTGCCGGAACTCCGTCGCGGTGAGCCGGGGCACGTACTCCCGGTTGAAGGCCGCGTCCCCCCAGTCCTTGCCCCAGCCGGCACCGTGGCCGCACTCGACCCGCCACCAGCGCTCCCGGGCGTCCTTGCTCTCCCCGGGGGCCTCCACGATGAAGCCGTGCGCGGCCATCTTCCGCAGGTGGTAACTGACCAGCGAGACGGCCTCGTCGACCTCGTCGGCCAGGTGCGAGGCCGTGGCGGCACCCCCCGTGAACAGGGCGCGGTAGAGGTCGATGCGCAGGGGGTGGGTGAAGACCTTGAGGGCGTCGAGGTCAGTGGTGCGCCGGGGTTCGGGTGGGTGTTCGGATTCCGGTGCCATGTCCGCACAGTAAAGAAGGAAAGGAAAGTTGCGCAATATTCTTTGCGCAACCTTTCCCCGCACAACTCGCCCTGGAAGTAAGGGATTTGGGGCCCTCTGCCCGGTCAGCTACCAGCGCACGGGCAGCTCGCGCACTCCCCTGATCAGCAGCCCCGGGATCCAGGGGCCGGCGTCCGGCGACCCCTCGGCCGCGAGGTCCGGGAGGCGTTCCAGCAGCGTACGGAGCGCGATGCGGCCCTCCAGCCGGGCCAGCGGCGCACCCAGGCAGTAGTGGATCCCGTGCCCGAAGGCGATGTGTCCGCGGGCGTCCCGCCGGATGTCGAACCGGGCGCTCTCGTCGAAGCGCGTGCCGTCGCGGTCGGCGTCGGCCATGACGATCACCACCGAGGAACCCGCCGGGATGTGCGCGCCGCCGAACTCGACGTCCTCACGGGCGATCCGCGGGGTCGAGCCTTCCACGGGGCCGTCGAAGCGCAGGATCTCCTCCACCGCGCTGTCGAGCAGCCCGTCCAGATCGCCGCGGAGCAGGGCGAGTTGGTCGGGGTGGTTGAAGAGGGCCCGCAGCCCGTTGCCGATCAGGTTCACCGTCGTCTCGTGCCCGGCGACGATCAACAGGAAGGCCATGGAGAGGAGTTCGTCCTCGCTGAGCCGGTCGCCCGCCTCGTCGGCGGTGTGGATCATCGCACTGAGCAGATCCTCGCCCGGGGCCTTGCGCTTGGCCTGGATGAGCCCGGTCAGGTACGGCATGGCGGCGCCGTACGCGGCCACCTCCGCCTCCGGACTCGTGGGCGAGACCACCTCGTTGGACCAGCCGCGGAAGGAGTCCCGGTCCAGGTCGGGCACCCCGAGCAGGTCGCAGATGACGGTCATCGGGAGCGGGAAGGCGAGCGCGTCGATCACGTCGGCGGTGTGTGCGCCGTCCGCCTCCATCGCGTCGATCAGGGCGTCGGTGACCTGCTGTACGCGCGGCGCCAGGGCCTCTATCCGGCGTGGCGTGAATTCACGGGCCACGAGTCGGCGCAGCCGGGTGTGGTCCGGCGGATCGCTCAGCAGGACGTGGGAGTTGCCGGGACCGTAGGCGTACGCGGGAAGCTGCGGCGCGAGGTGTCCGTACGTACGCCAGTCACGGCTGAACCGGGGGTCGACGTACGCGGCGCGGCACTCCTCGTGCCCGACAACGATCCACAGGTCCTCGCCCTCCGGGGTCAGCACCCGGTGCACGGGGCCCTGTTCACGGAGTCCGGCGTAGACGGGGTAGGGGTTGGCGACGAAGTCGGGGCTGAGTTTCAGGAGTTCGACCGGTGGCCTGGGTGATGACATGACTGTTCCCCCTCGATTGGACTTTCCGAGGGGGAACGCTAGCCTCAGGCGATCTTCAACCACAGCCAGTTTCGCGACAGTTGCGCGAAAGAACCACGTTCAGCGCACCGGGTGGCCGGCCGCCCCGAGCGCCGACTTGACCTCGGAGATCCGCAGGTCGCCGAAGTGGAAGACGGAGGCCGCGAGTACGGCGTTCGCTCCCGCGTCGACGGCGGGGGCGAAGTGTTCCAGCCGGCCAGCGCCGCCGCTCGCGATGACCGGGACCGTGACGTGCTTGCGTACGGCCGCGATCATCTCGGTGTCGTAGCCGTCCTTGGTGCCGTCGGCGTCCATCGAGTTGAGCAGGATCTCGCCCGCGCCGAGCTCGGCGGCCCGGTGCGCCCACTCGACGGCGTCGATGCCGGCGGAGCGCCGGCCGCCGTGCGTGGTGACCTCGAAGGAGCCTGTGGGGGTGCGGCGGGCGTCGACCGACAGGACGAGGACCTGACGGCCGAAGCGTTCGGCGATCTCGCGGATGAGGTCGGGGCGTTCGATGGCGGCCGTGTTCACGCCCACCTTGTCGGCCCCGGCGCGCAGCAGCTTGTCGACGTCGTCGGCGGTGCGGACGCCGCCGCCGACGGTGAGCGGGATGAAGACCTGCTCGGCGGTGCGGCGCACCACGTCGTAGGTGGTCTCGCGGTTCCCGGAGGAGGCGGTGATGTCGAGGAAGGTCAGCTCGTCGGCGCCCTCGGCGTCGTACAGCTTGGCCATCTCGACGGGGTCGCCCGCGTCGCGCAGGTTCTGGAAGTTGACGCCCTTGACGACGCGCCCGTCTGTGACGTCCAGGCAGGGGATGACACGTACGGCGAGGGTCACTTCGAAGCCCCCCGGTACGCCTCGACCTCGACCTCGACGACCAGCGACGGGTCGACGAAGCCGGAGACGATCAGCATGGACGCGACCGGGCGGACGGCGTCGAAGAGCTCCTTGTGGGCGCGGCCCACCTCGTCGACGTCGCGGGCGTGCGTGAGGTACATCCGGGTGCGGACGATGTCGGAGCGCGTCAGGCCGAGCTCCTTGAGGGCCTTCTCGGCGACGCCGAAGGCGGTCACCGTCTGCTCGTACGGCGTCCCGGCGTCGATGACGCCGTCCACGACGGACGTGCAACCGGCAACCAGGACAAGGCCGCCCGGGAGCTCCACGGCGCGCGAGTAGCCGAACTGCTCCTCCCACGGGGCACCGGTCGCCACCCGTCGTACGGACTCACTCATCGGGAGACCGCCTCCAGCGCCTCTTCCAGGGTGAAGGCCTTCGCGTACAGCGCCTTGCCGACGATCGCGCCTTCCACGCCGTCCGGCACCAGCGACGCGAGGGCGCGCAGGTCGTCGAGCGAGGAGACGCCGCCGGAGGCGACGACGGGCTTGTCGGTGGCGGCGCAGACGTCTCTCAGGAGCTCCAGGTTGGGGCCCTGGAGGGTGCCGTCCTTGGCGATGTCGGTGACGACGTACCGGGTGCAGCCCTCGGAGTCGAGGCGGGCCAGGGTCTCGTACAGGTCGCCGCCGTCGCGGGTCCAGCCACGGCCGCGCAGCGTGGTGCCGCGCACGTCCAGGCCTACCGCGATCTTGTCGCCGTACTGGGAGATGACCTTGGCGACCCACTCGGGGGTCTCCAGTGCGGCGGTGCCGAGGTTGACCCGCTTGCAGCCGGTGGCGAGGGCCGCCTCCAGGGAGGCGTCGTCGCGGATGCCGCCCGACAGTTCGACCTTGATGTCCATCGCGGCGGCGACCTCGGCGATCAGCTTCCGGTTGTCGCCGGTGCCGAACGCGGCGTCCAGGTCGACCAGGTGCAGCCACTCGGCGCCCGACTTCTGCCAGGCGAGAGCCGCCTGCAGCGGGGAGCCGTAGGAGGTCTCGGAGCCGGACTCACCGTGCACGAGACGGACGGCCTGGCCGTCGCGCACGTCCACGGCGGGAAGCAGTTCAAGCTTGTGCATCAGAGGGTTCCGATCCAGTTGGTGAGCAGCTGGGCTCCGGCGTCGCCGGACTTCTCGGGGTGGAACTGGGTCGCCATGAGCGCCCCGTTCTCGACGGCCGCCACGAAGGGCTCGCCGTGCGTGGCCCAGCTGACGCGCGGGGCGCGGATGGCGGGGTTGGTGACTTCGAGCGACCAGTCGTGGACCGCGTAGGAGTGTACGAAGTAGAAGCGCTCCTCGGCGGACAGACCCGCGAACAGCTGCGAGCCCTCGGCCGCCGCGACGGTGTTCCAGCCCATGTGCGGGACGACGTCGGCCTTGAGCGGTGCGACCTCGCCCGGCCACTCGTCGAGCCCCTCGGACTCGACGCCGTGCTCGATGCCGCGCTCGAAGAGGATCTGCATGCCGACGCAGATGCCCATCACCGGGCGCCCGCCGGAGAGCCGGCGGCCCACGATCCAGTCGCCGCGCGCCTCGCGCAGCCCCTTCATACAGGCGGAGAACGCGCCGACGCCGGGCACAAGCAGCCCGTCCGCGTTCATCGCGGTGTCGTAGTCACGCGTGATCTCGACGTCCGCGCCGACCCGGGCCAGCGCCCGCTCGGCGGACCGGACATTGCCGAAGCCGTAGTCGAAGACGACAACTTTCTTCACGTTGGTCATTCCCAGAGTCCCTGAATACGCATGACGCCCGCGGCGAGACACATCACCGCGGCGATACCGAGCAGCACGATGACGCCCTTGGGCATCTTCTGCTTCGAGAAGGAGATCACGCCGCCGAGCAGGAACAGCCCGACGACGATGAGGATGGTGTTGAGGCCGTTCATGGGGTTACAGGGCGCCCTTGGTCGACGGGAGGATGCCGGCCGCGCGCGGGTCGCGCTCGGCGGCGTAGCGCAGTGCCCGCGCCAGGGCCTTGAACTGGCACTCCACGATGTGGTGCGCGTTGCGCCCGTACGGCACGTGGATGTGCAGGGCGATCTGCGCCTGCGCGACGAAGGACTCGAAGATGTGCCGGGTCATCGTCGTGTCGTACGCACCGATCATCGGCGCCATGTTCTCCGGCTCGGTGTGCACGAGGTACGGGCGCCCCGAGAGGTCCACGGTGACCTGGGCGAGGGACTCGTCGAGCGGCACGGTGCAGTTGCCGAAGCGGTAGATGCCGACCTTGTCGCCGAGCGCCTGCTTGAAGGCGGCGCCGAGCGCGAGGGCGGTGTCCTCGATGGTGTGGTGGGTGTCGATGTGCAGGTCGCCGTCCGTCTTGACCGTGAGGTCGAAGAGGCCGTGGCGGCCGAGCTGGTCGAGCATGTGGTCGTAGAAGCCCACGCCCGTCGCGACGTCGACCTTGCCGGTGCCGTCGAGGTCGATCTCGACGACGACGGAGGTCTCCTTGGTGGTGCGTTCGACGCGTCCGACGCGGCTCATGTGCTCTGCTCCTTCTTGCCCGCTTCAAATGAAATCGTGCGTACCGCTTCCAGGAACGCGTCGTTCTCGTCGGGGGTGCCGGCCGTGACCCGCAGCCAGCCGGGTACGCCGTTGTCCCGGACCAGGACACCCCGGTCGAGGATCTGCTGCCAGACCGCGTGCGCGTCGGCGAAGTGCCCGAACTGCACGAAGTTGGCGTCCGAGTCGGTGACCTCGTAGCCGAGGGCGCGCAGCTCGGCGACCAGGCGGTCGCGCTCGGCCTTGAGCTGCTCCACGTACCCGAGCAGCGTATCGGTGTGCTCCAGCGCGGCGAGCGCGGTGGCCTGGGTGATCGAGGACAGGTGGTACGGCAGCCGCACCAGCTGTACGGCGTCGACCACGGCCGGGTCGGCGGCGAGGTAGCCCAGGCGCAGTCCCGCCGCGCCGAACGCCTTCGACATGGTGCGGGAGAGCACCAGGTTCGGGCGGCCCTCGATCAGCGGGAGGAGGGACGCCCGGTGGCTGAACTCGCCGTACGCCTCGTCGACGACGACGAGCGAGGGCCTGGCGGCCTGCGCGGCTTCGTACAGCGCGAGGACGGTGTCGGCCTCGACGGCGGTGCCGGTGGGGTTGTTGGGGGACGTGATGAAGACGACCTCTGGCCGGTTCTCGGCGATCGCCTTCTTCGCGGCCTCGACGTCGATGGTGAAGTCGTCGTGCCGCGGCCCGGAGATCCAGCCCGTGCCCGTACCGCGCGAGATGAGCGCGTGCATGGAGTACGACGGCTCGAAGCCGATGGCGGTGCGGCCGGGGCCGCCGAAGGTCTGCAGGAGCTGCTGGAGGATCTCGTTGGAGCCGTTGGCGGCCCAGAGGTGCCGGACGGAGACCTCGTGGCCCGCGGTCCTGGTCAGGTACTTCGCCAGCTCGGTACGGAGCTCGATCGCGTCCCGGTCGGGGTAGCGGTTGAGGTCGCGCGCGGCCTCGCGGACGCGCTCGGTGATCCTCTCGACCAGGGCCTCGGGCAGCGGATACGGGTTCTCGTTGGTGTTCAGCCGTACGGGAACGTCCAACTGGGGTGCGCCGTAAGGGGACTTGCCGCGCAGCTCGTCGCGAATGGGAAGGTCGTCGATGTGCGTCATGCCTTCGGGACCTTCCAGCCGAACCTTGCCTTGATCGCCGCGCCGTGCGCCGGCAGATCCTCCGCCTCCGCGAGTGTCACCACGTGGTGCGCGACGTCCGCGAGGGCCTCGCGCGAGTAGTCCACGACGTGGATGCCGCGCAGGAAGGACTGGACGGACAGGCCCGAGGAGTGGCAGGCGCAGCCGCCGGTCGGCAGGACGTGGTTGGAGCCCGCGCAGTAGTCGCCCAGCGACACCGGGGCGTACGCGCCGACGAAGATCGCGCCCGCGTTGCGGACCCGGTCGGCGACGGCGGCGGCATCGCGGGTCTGGACCTCCAGGTGCTCCGCCCCGTACGCGTCGACCACCTTGAGGCCGTCCTCCAGGGAGTCCACCAGGACGAGCGCGGACTGCCGCCCGGCGAGCGCCGGAGCGATCCGGTCCGTCTTGTGCTTGCTGGCGTCCACCTGCGGGACGAGCTCCCGCTCGACGGCGTCGGCGAGTGCGGCGGAGTCGGTGACCAGGACGGCGGCGGCGAGCGGGTCGTGCTCGGCCTGGGAGATCAGGTCGGCGGCGACGTGCACCGGGTCGGCGGAGCTGTCGGCGAGAACGGCGATCTCGGTCGGGCCCGCCTCGGTGTCGATGCCGATGCGGCCGGTGAAGTAGCGCTTGGCGGCGGCGACCCAGATGTTGCCGGGTCCTGTCACCATGTTCGCGGGCGGGCAGGACTCGGTGCCGTACGCGAACATCGCGACGGCCTGGGCGCCTCCGGCGGCGTACACCTCGTCGATGCCCAGGAGTGCGCAGGCGGCGAGGATCGTCGGGTGCGGAAGGCCGCCGAAGTCGGCCTGCGGCGGGGAGGACAGCGCGATCGACTCGACGCCCGCCTCCTGTGCCGGGACCACGTTCATGATCACGGACGACGGATAGACGGACAGGCCGCCGGGCGCGTAGAGACCGACCCGGTCGACCGGCACCCACTTCTCGGTGACCGTGCCGCCGGGCACGACCTCGGTGGTGTGGGTGGTACGGCGCTGCTCGCGGTGGACCAGCCTGGCCCGCCGGATTGATTCCTCCAGGGCGGCCCTGACCTCGGGGTCGAGCTTCTCCAGCGCGTCGGCGATGGCCTGGGCGGGAACCCGGACCTCGCGCAGCTCGACGCCGTCGAACCTCTCCGCGTAGTCGATCAGCGCCGCGTCGCCACGATGATGCACGTCCTCGCAGATCGGCCGCACCTTCTCCAGGGCGGCGGTCACGTCGAAGTCGGCTCGGGGCAGCAGGTCGCGCAGGGCCGCACCCTCGGAGAGGGCACCGCCGCGCAGATCGATTCGTGAGATCACAGGACCAATTCTCGCAGACCGCTTCCGGCCAGCGGTCTCCCGTATCACCGACTGATACAGGCCACAGTGGTCCCGCGTGTCACTGGTGACCACTAGCGTTCAGTCCCTCACGCACAGGATCGAAGGGGAGGGCGGCGCGAGTGACCGAGGCGCAGCAGGATCCGGAGGCGCCCGACTGGCTCAGCGCGGCGGAGCTGGGCATGTGGCAGGCCTACCGCAACGGCAGCACCTACGACCTGCGGGTGCACGAACCGCTGGGCGACGACCCGATGACCGGCCGCCCCTGGGGCCCCGAGCGCAGCGTCCGGGCCAGGGTGGTGGCGCTGCTGCTGCTCAGCGGGCCGGACGCGCGGCCGGGGCGGGTGGCGGCGCTCAAGCTGTCCGGACTGCAGATCACCGGCGTGCTCGACCTGTCCGGCGGGACCGTCGCCCCGTACGTCGAGATGAACGGCTGCCGCTTCGAGAGCGAGGTCCTGCTGCCCGAGTGCCGGTTCAACACGCTGCGCCTCGTCGGCTGCTCGATCCCCCGGCTCGAAGCGGCCCGGCTGCACACCGAGGGCGATCTGCACCTCCCCCGCTGCCGGATCGCGGGCGGCATGCGCCTCACCGACGCCCAGATCGGCACCGACCTCCTGATCAACCAGATCGTGGTGCACCGGGACCGGCGCGGCCGGTCCATCGCGGCGGACGGGCTCTCGGTGGCGCAGGACCTGCAGGCCGAGCTGATCGAGACGCGCGGCGAGATCAGCCTGCGGGGCGCGAAGATCGGCGTGTCACTCAGCCTGCGCGGCAGCCGCCTCAGCAACCCGTACGGGCGCCGCGCGCTGAACGCCCCGCAGCTGACCGTCGAGCGGTCGCTGTACCTGACCCCGGCGGGCCTGTCCTCGCAGTCGTACGGCAACGCCACGCCTCCGTACGGGCTGGGCCAGGGCATGGGGAACACGCCCGCCAGGGGCGTGCGCATGCAGCGCTTCGAGTGCCAGGGCGGGCTGCGGCTCGACGACGGGCGGTTCGGCGACGCGGTCGACCTCCAGGACGCACGCTTCACGATGGAGAACGACCAGGAGCTGTCGCTGCGCCGCATCCAGACCCCCGAGCTGCGCTTCCTCGGCGACCGCCCGGACCGCGGGAAGGTGGTGCTGTCCGGCGCGAAGATCATCACCCTGGTCGACAAGTCGACGAGCTGGCCCGGTCCAGGCGGTCTCTCGATGGGCGGGTTCGTGTACGAGAACCTGGTTCCGCTCGGTCATTTCCCGCTCGCCCGGCGGCTGGAGTGGGTGACGGCGGCCACGCCCGAGTACGCCCCGGAACCGTACGAGCGGCTGGCTGCCGTCAAGCGCAACAGCGGCGAGGACTCCGAGGCCCGCGAGGTGCTGCTCGCCAAGCAGCGGCGCAGACGGGAGACGCTGCCGCTGGCCGGAAAGGTGTGGGGCGTCGTCCAGGACTGGACGGTGGCGTACGGCTACCGGCCGGGGCGGGCGGCGCTGTGGATGGCGGTGCTGTGGGCGGCGGGAGCACTGGCCTTCGCCCGCTACGACCCCGAGCCCATCAAGCCGGACGAACACCCGCAGTGGAGCGCACCGCTGTTCGCCCTCGACCTCCTGGTCCCGGTGATCAACCTCGGCCAGGACGGCTACTGGCGGCTGGAGGGCGGCTGGCAGTGGGCGGCCGCCGGTCTGATCCTGCTGGGCTGGATCCTCGCCACGACGGTGGCGGCGGGGGCTTCGCGGCTGCTGCGGCGGGGATGAGGTGGCCGAGGTGGCGTTGAGGTGGCCGAGGTGGCGTTGAGGTGGCCGAGGTGGCGTTGAGGTTGTTGAGGCGGGGACGGGGTCGTTGAAGCGGGGACGGGGTTGCCGAGGTGGGGACGACGGGCTGGGCAGTACATTCACCGCCCCCGCCCACCAAGCCCACACGCCCTCCCCGTCCGCCCCCTCTCCACCCGCTTTCTTTACCGTCCCTTGACCGGGGTCGGTACAACCTTCCTGCCGCTACCAAAGCTTCACAGCCCGCCCCTGGCACGCCGCTCACCTGCGGATTTCAATAGTTGAACCATGTCATTCCTTCGTGCGCTGCTGAGCTCCGCCCGCCCGGCCCGCCGCTCTCCCGAGCCCGGCTCCCGGCTGCCGACGGACGACGATCTGCTGCTCGACGCCCCCGACGAGCGGATCGCTCCGGCGCTCGTCGCCGCCGCCCAGGGCACGTACGCACCGGCCTCGGCACTGCTCGCCGCGACCCGCGAGCGGGCCGAGTGGGAGAACCGCGACCGGTACACGCTCCGGCTTGCCGCGTTCGCGCACCACCGCCAGGACTGGCTCACCGACTGGCTGCTGGCCGCCCCAGGCGACCCGGACGCCCTGCTGGTCAAGGCGGAGCTGGAGGTGAGCAGGGCGCTGGAGTCGCCGTTCCCCGCCGACCGGCTGCGCCCGGCGGGGCCGCTGATCGACGCCGCCGCCGCGGGCGCCCCGTGCGACCCGGTGCCGTGGCGGATCGCACTGGACCACGCCCGCGGGACGCTGGCCGCGCACGACACGTTCGAGGCGCTGTGGGGGCAGGCCGTGCGGCGCTCCTCGCACCACTACGGCTGCCATGTGGCGGCCCTGAAGTACCTGGCCGCACAGGGTTCGACCCACCGCGAGTGCTTCGACTTCGCGGAGCAGGCCGCCGAGGACGCGCTGCCGGGCTCGCTGATCCAGGCGCTGCCGGTCCGCGCGGCCTTCGCGCTGCTGCCGGGCGGGGCGGCGTGGACACCCCCGGCCGTGCAGTCGACGCCTTCGGCCGTGCAGCTGACCGCCCGGATCGACAGGGCCGCCGATCTGGCGATCGCCCTGTCCGCCGAGTACGAACCGGGCGACCCGTGGGCGGCCGAGGTGCGCAATCTCCTCGCGTACGTGCTGGTCAGCAGGGAGCGGTGGACCGAGGCCCTGGAGCAGTTCCAGCTGATCGGCCCGTACGCGACGTCCTTCCCGTGGGCGTCGCCGGCCGTGGACACACCGGCCGGGGACCCGCTCTGCCGCTTCCTCGAACTGCGGGACGCGGCCCAGTCCAGGGCGGCCTCCCGGGCGGCGCCCGAAGCGGGCCGTACGAAGCCGGTGGGGGCCCGTCGGTGGACTCCCGGCCGGAGCAGGTCCGACGGCCATTACGCTTGACCGCTGTGACCACCGCTCGCCTGCCGCTCTTTCCGCTGAACTCGGTACTGTTCCCGGGCCTCGTGCTGCCGCTGAACGTGTTCGAGGAGCGTTATCGCGCCATGATGCGCGACCTGCTCAAGTCCCCCTCCGGGGACGGCGGCGCCGACGAGGACTCCGACGACGACGAGCCGCGCCGGTTCGCCGTCGTCGCGATCCGTGACGGCCGTGAGGTCGCCCGCACCGCCACGGGCATGCCCGACGACCCGGCGGCGGTGACCGAGCAGGGACCCGCGGCGGGCTTCGGCGCGGACCCGATCCAGGCGTTCCACCGGGTGGGCTGCGTCGCGGACGCGGCGACGATCCGCGAGCGCGAGGACGGCAGCTTCGAGGTCCTCGCCACCGGTACGAAGCGGGTGAAGCTCCTCTCCGTGGACGCGAGCGGCCCCTACCTGGTGGCCGAGCTCGAAGAACTCGACGAGGAGCCGGGCGAGGAGGCGGGAGCCCTCGCCGAGGGCGTCCTGCGCGCCTTCCGTACGTACCAGAAGCGCCTCGCCGGCGCCCGCGAGGCGACCCTCACCACGGCCGCCGACCTCCCCGACGAGCCCTCCGTCGTCTCCTACCTGGTCGCGGCGGCGACGATGCTCGACACACCGACCCGCCAGCGGCTCCTGCAGGCCCCGGACACGGCCACCCGCCTCCGCGAGGAACTGACCATCCTCCGCACGGAGTCGGCGCTCATCCGCCACCTCCCGTCCGTCCCGGCGGAAGCCCTCACCCGTACGCCCACCTGCCCCAACTGACCTCAGGGACCGTTACGTTGGCGAAGAAGAAGCAGTCCGCAGCGGCGGGCGGCACCCCGGCGACCGTGGCCCTGACGGCGGCGGGCACGGCCTACACCCTGCACGCGTACGCGCACGACCCGGCGGCGGCGTCGTACGGCGAGGAGGCGGCGGAGGCGCTCGGCGTCACCCCGGACCGGGTCTTCAAGACCCTCGTCGCCGACGTCGACGGCACGCTCACGGTGGCGGTGGTCCCGGTGGCGGGCTCCCTCGACCTCAAGGCCCTCGCCTCGGCGGTCGGCGGCAAGCGCGCGACGATGGCGGACCCGGCGGCGGCGGAACGGACGACGGGGTACGTCCGGGGCGGCATCTCCCCCCTGGGCCAGCGCAAGAAGCTCCGCACCGTGCTGGACGCCTCCGCCTCGTCCCACCCCACCATCTGCATCTCGGCGGGCCGCCGCGGCCTGGAGGTCGAACTGGCCCCCGCGGACCTGGCGACGCTCACCGCCGCGGTCCTCGCCCCGATCGGGCGTGCGTAGGGTCTCGACGGACCCGGCCCCCTCCACTAGCTTCCACGGTCCGACCGTGAGGCGAGGGGTGACGCGATGTCCAAGAAGACCCGCAAACGGAAGTGGCGCATCAAAAAACACAAAGCAAACCATGGCCGCCGCCCGGCCTGAACGAGTGGGCTAGGGGGTAAGGGGCAATCTTTTAGGGGCGCGGGGCTGTGTTGATATGCGGCTCCGCCGCGTGGGCGCGCCCAGCCACGACGCGCCCGCACGAAGACCACCGGCCCCCACACCCCCGGCCTCCCCCTACTGGGGCCCGGGGCCAGGCCCCGGCTCAGACCCCGCGCCCGGCGCCCCGTAATACGCCCCCCACTCAAACTCCGGCTCCGGATCCCGCACCCCCCACACCGCCGTAAGCCCCAAATGCACCAGCACCGCCACGAACGGCCACGCCAGCAGTGCCCCCTTCGCCTCCAGCTTCAGCGGGGCGTCGAAGACCACGCCCACCCCCACGGCCTTCGCATGGGCCACCACGTCCGCCGTCGGCCCGAACCAGCCGCCGGCCAGCAGGCCCAGCAGCGCCCCCAGGAACGGACCCAGCGCCAGCGCGATCACCAGCGGAATCCCGCCCCGCCGGTAGAACCAGAAGGCGAGGGCCGCGCTGAGGAAACCGAAGCCGACGGACAGCAGGACAAACGTTCCGTCAGCGCCCGCCGCCTCCTCGCCCTCGGTGTCCTTGAGGAAGACCGCCTTGTCGGTCGAGACGAGCGGAACCTTCGGCGCCAGCCACACCCACAGCAGCCCCAACAGCAGCCCGGCCACCACTGTCACCCCCAGCACGACCAGGGCCCGCAGGACGTCCGTCCCGAGATCGGGTTCGTCCGGCCCGGCGGAGTGGGCAGAGGAGCCGGACCCGCCGTCGTACGCCGCGGGCGTCTGCCAGGGGTCGTGGGGCGAGGGCTGGTGAGGCGGTGTCAGAGGAGCGGTCACTCCGACATCGTGCCAGGCCCCGCCGAGCCCCGCCTCACCGGTCACCTGCCCCGCGGGCGGCCGCCACACCTCCGCAGGCCCCGCGGGCAGCCGGGCCCCGGAGCACGGAACGGTCCCTCAGCGCACCGCCGCCCGCCGGTACGCCCACGTGGCCACGGCGAGCGAGACGACGCCCACCCCCGCGCACACCCCCAGGTCGAGCCCGACCGCCGCCCAGTCCGGATGCGCGTCGAAGGTCCGGGCGAACGCCTCCACCCCGTACGTCGACGGCAGCAGGTCCCTCGCGTACGAGATGACCGCCGGCATCCGCTCCGCCGGCAGCACCCCGAGCAGCAGCGCCGCCGACATGCCCAACTGGCCGAGCAGCGTGGCCAGTTCGGGTCGCGGGGCGAGCAGCCCCAGGGCTGCACCGAGCCCGGACAGGGCAGCTCCCGCGAGCGGGATCACCGCCACCAGCACCCACACGTTCCCCATCGGCAGCCCGAAGAGCGCACAGCCGACGCCCGCCGTGACGAGCGTCCCCGGCACGGTGAAGGACGCGTACGCGGCGGCCGCGCCCAGCACCACCGACGCGGGCGGCACCGGCAGCGTCGCGTAGTGGTCGAGCCCGCCGCTCGCCCGCAGCTGCCCGAAGTACTGGGCCAGCAGGTTCAGCGCGACGAACGCCACGACCAGCACGCTCGACCCGGCGACCACGGCCCGCGCCTCGCCTCCGCCGTCCACGACTCCGCGCATCAGGATCATGATCCCGACGGACTGGAAGGTCGCGACGAAGAGCAGCGGAATGCGCGCCACCCTGGCCCGCGAGAGCTGCGCCCGGTACACGGCGGCAAGCGAGGGCAGGAAGCGCGCGGAGGGCGCGAGCTCCGCCGCTCCTGCGGCCACCGCCGTACGGGCGCCGGCGGCCGGCACGGCGGCCCCCACTGCCTCGATCGACCCAGCACTCACGCCTTGACCAGCCCTTCCGTACGCCCGCCGCCGAGCGCGAGGTACACGTCCTCCAGGCTCGGGGTGGCCAGCGTGAAGTCGTCGAGGGCGGCGAAGGCCGCGCCTCCCGTGACCGCGGCGACCGCGGCCCGTGCCTCGTCCGGCGCCAGCCTGAGCACCCACCGGCGCCCGGACACCTGCACCCGGTCCCCGGATCCGTCCCCCGGGCCGCCGCCAAAGCCGTCAAAGCCGCCGACGCGGCCGCCGAGCCCGCGCAGCGCGGCCACCTCGGGCACGTCGAGCGGCGCCCGCTCCCGCCACACCAGTTCGAGGCGCACCTCGTCGGCGACCTGCGCCTTGAGTCCGGCCGGGGTGTCGCAGGCGATGACGCGCCCGCGCTCCAGGACGGCGACCCGGTCGAGGACGGTCTCCGCCTCGATGACGTTGTGGGTGACCAGCAGGACGGTCGCACCGCGTTCGGCCCGGCGCCGGTCGACCGCCGACCAGACCGCGCGCCTGGCGACCGGGTCCATGCCGGTGGTGGGCTCGTCGAGGACCAGTACCGGCCGTTCCCCGACCAGTACGGTCGCGAAGCACGCCAGCCGCCGCTGCCCGCCGGACAGCTTCTTCAGGGGCTTGCCCGCGATCGGGGTCAGTCCGAGTTCTTCGAGTACGTCGTCCCGCTCGGCCCGCGCCTGCTTCAGGGGCAGTCCGCGCAGCCGCCCGGTCGTCTCCACGGCCAGCGACACGGTCAGCTCGTCGAGAGCACTGCTCTCCTGCCCGAGGTAGGCGAGGAGGCGGGAGGCCCGCTCCGGGTGGCGTACGAGGTCGTGGCCGAGGACGTCGACGCTGCCCGCGTCGGGCCGCATCAGGCCGGTCAGCTGCCGTACGAGGGTGGTCTTGCCCGCACCGTTGGGGCCGAGGAGGCCGAAGATCTCGCCGCGCCGCACGGTGAGCGAGATGCCGTCGCTGGCCCGGACCTCCGGGACGGCGGGCGCGCCGCGCCGGGCGCGGGCCGCGGGGTACACCTTGACCAGCCCGTCGACCGCACACACGACAGCCCTGTCGTGCGGTTCCCGACCCGTGTCCGTGGTGTCCGCTGTGCCCGTACTCACGAGCCACGAGCCTACGTGGTCCCCGGCCCTCCGAAAGCCGCCGGGGTCCACGCCCGCAGTGCCGCGCCGAGCCGCACGCCGAGCCCTGCCCCGGGCCGTGCACCACCCCTGTGCGGACGGGTCCTAGTCCGCCACCGCCGCGTGTTCGGCCGCCGCCCGTACGTCGATCTCGCGCCAGAAGCCCGCCCGGATCGCGTACCGGTCGTGCTCGTCGATCTGGTCGTCCTTGTGCGCGAGGAGGCCGAACCTGGCCGCGTACCGCAGCAGCTCGCCGTCGATGCGGTGCGGGATGCGCGGGTACATCGTGGACAGCTTCTGGGTGTGGACGGGCTCCGGGAGGCGTTCCATCCAGCGGCGGGCGAAGACCTGGCCCACCTCGAAGGGGTCGCCGCCGACCGTGGTGATGTCCTCCTCGCGGTCCGCCCAGCGCTGCTCGGCGCTGGTGAGCTGGGCGAGGGTGGGCAGCGACGCGGTCTCCGGGGGTTCGCCCAGGGCCGCGGTGCTGCCCGGACGCTCCACCCAGCCCTTGTCGGACGACCAGCGCAGGGTCGCGCTGCCGGCCGGGGGGTGCGGGGCGTGCGGCGGGTGCTGGGCGGCCTGGGTGCCGGGGCCGCGCAGCCCGGCCAGGTCCTTCGGGGTGGGAACGCCCTTGGCCGCTGCGGCGGCCCGGCCCTCCGTGCCGTTGGGGGCGGGGGCCTGCGGGGCGGCGGTGCCGTTGCGGGCGGCTTCGGGCCGCTGGGCCTCGGCGCGGGCCTGCGCCTCAAGGCGGGCCTGTGCCTCCGCCTGGGCGGCGAGCGCGGACTCGGGCAGGGGCGCGGAGAGGATGGCGGCGATCTCGGGGCGCGGCACCGGCGGCGGGGCGCACACGCCGCCGTACTCCTTGGCCCGTACCGCCCGGGTGATCCACGCCCGGTCCAGGACGCGGCGCTCGTCGGCCTCCGCGACCAGGTCCTCGGACTGGTTGTAGTCGCCGTCGGCGGCCTGCACCGCCCAGAGGTGGACGGCGACGCCGTGCTCCTTGGCGGACATCAGTCCGGGCAGCAGATCGCCGTCGCCGGTGACGAGCACAATGTCGGAGCAGGCGCGATTTCTGGCCAGCTCGGTGAGTTCCGCGTGCATGGCCGCATCCACGCCCTTCTGCGCCCAGCGGCCGTCGCTGCGGGTCAGGGCTCCCAGCCGTACGGTCACCCGGGGCATGACGCGCAGCCGCCGGTGTTCCGGCTGCGGTACGCGGTCGGGGGCGCCGTCGAACCAGTAGATCCGCAGCAGTGGCTGTTCCGTATCGGCCACGGCCCGTTCGCGCAGACCCTGGATGAGGGCGGCATGGTCGACGGTGATGCGCGAGCGGGCCGGCTCCCCGGCCAGCAGGCTCGCGGCGGCGCCCAGCAGATAGCCGGCGTCCACCAGGACGACGCAACGATCCACGCGTTCCACCCTCTTTCAGGAACCTCGGAAATTGTTCGAAGCTGAGTTCTTCGAAAGCTGAGTTCTTCGAAAAGCGGGGAAGAACTCGAAAACAAAGGACAAGGGCCAAGAGGCATACGGGTTTCTATCGAGTCTGCCCGACCTCGCGGGGCTTAACGGCCGGAACTCGATCATCGGCGTGGCGAAGGGTGAAGTTCGCGCGGAAGTTGTGCTCGATTACTCCGCACGGCGTCCGGTTACGTACAGCAATGATCCAAAATGCGCGTTCTGTCCTGCCGTGTGAGTCTGGTCCCGGCCCTGGCACCTAGACCTTTCAGGAGGCATCCCATGGCCAAGAACAAGAACAGCCGCAAGCAGCCCACTCAGCAGGACAAGGCTTCGCAGCAGTCGGAGAAGGACAGTTCCTTCGAGGCGCCTGCCCAGCCCCCCGCGCAGGGCAGCCCGGCCGACGTGGCCCGTAAGCATCAGCGTCGCTTCGGCCACAACTAAGCAGCACTGAGCACCACTGGCACCACTGGTTTCACAGGTTCCACTGGTTTCACAGGTTCCACTGGCTCCACATAAGTGAGGCGCGCCCCCGTGCACAGGGGCGCGCCTTTCTTTATGTCCCGTACGGTCAGCCCGCCAGGTCTTTACGTCTCCTGCGGTCAGCCCGCCAGACAGCTCGGCCCGAGCAATACCTTCAGGTCGCCGAAGAGGGCCGGGTCGGCCGTCACCCGGTGCCGGTCGAGCCGCAGCACGGTCGTCTTGCGCGCGCCGAGCAGTTTGATCCGCACCTCGGTGTTGCCGCGGTGGTGCTGGAGGATCTCGCCGAGCTTGGTGATCATCGGCGGGGTGACCTTGACGGTGGGGATGGTCAGCACGACCGGGGCGTTCGTCCCCGCGTTCGACAGGTCGGGGACCTGGAGTTCCATGGCGACCAGCCGCGGCACGTCCTCGCGCTTGTCCAGGCGGCCCTTGACGAAGACGACCGTGTCCTCGACGAGCTGTGTCGACACCAGTTGGTACGTCGCCGGGAAGAACATGCACTCGATGGAGCCCGCCAGGTCCTCGACCGTGGCGATCGCCCATGCGTTGCCCTGCTTGGTCATCTTCCGCTGGAGGCCGGAAATGATACCGCCGACCGTGATGACCGCGCCGTCCGAGTGCTCGCCGCCCATGAGCTGGGCGATCGCCGCGTCCGCCTTGTCGGACAGCACGTGCTCCAGGCCGAAGAGCGGGTGGTCGGAGACGTACAGGCCGAGCATTTCGCGCTCCTGCGCGAGCAGGTACGACTTCTCCCACTCGATGTCGGAGAACTCCACGTCGAGTCCGAAGCCGGGCTCCTCGCTGTCCTCCTCGCCGCCGCCGAAGAGGTCGAACTGCCCCTCGGCCTCCTTGCGCTTGACCTGCACCACGTTGTCGATCATCGGCTCGTGGTGCGCGACGAGGCCCTTGCGGGTGTGTCCCAGCTCGTCGAACGCGCCCGCCTTGATCAGTGACTCGACCGTCCGCTTGTTGCAGACGACGGCCTCGACCTTGTCGAGGAAGTCGGGGAAGGAGGAGTACTTCCCCTTCGCCTTGCGCATCCGGATGATCGAGTCGACGACGTTCTGCCCGACGTTGCGGACGGCGGTCAGGCCGAAGAGGATCACGTCGTCGCCCTGGGCGGCGAAGTTCGACTCCGACTCGTTGACGTTGGGCGGCAGCACCTTGATGCCCATGCGGCGGCACTCGTTGAGGTAGACGGCCGACTTGTCCTTGTCGTCCTTCACCGAGGTGAGCAGGGCCGCCATGTACTCGGCGGGGTAGTTCGCCTTGAGGTAGGCGGTCCAGTACGTGACCAGGCCGTACGCGGAGGAGTGCGCCTTGTTGAAGGCGTATCCGGCGAACGGCACCAGCACGTCCCAGAGCGCCTGGATGGCCTGGTCGCTGTAACCGTTCTTCTTCGCGCCCTCCTGGAAGAGGACGAAGTTCTTCGCCAGTTCCTCGGGCTTCTTCTTGCCCATCACACGGCGCAGGATGTCGGCCTCGCCGAGGGAGTACCCGGCGATGATCTGGGCGGCCTTCTGCACCTGCTCCTGGTACACGATGAGGCCGTAGGTGAGGCCGAGCGTCTCCTTCAGGGGCTCTTCGAGCTCCGGGTGGATCGGCGTGATCTCCTGGCGGTTGTTCTTGCGCTCCGCGTAGTTGGTGTGCGAGTTCATGCCCATCGGGCCCGGCCGGTAAAGGGCCGAGACAGCAGAAATGTCCTCGAAGTTGTCGGGCTGCATCTGGCGGAGCAGCGAGCGCATGGGGCCGCCGTCGAACTGGAAGACGCCGAGCGTGTCACCGCGGCAGAGCAGTTCGAAGGTCTTCGCGTCGTCCAGCGGCAGGGAGAGCATCTCCAGGTCGATGCCCTTGTTGGCCCGGACCATCTTGACGGCGTCGTCCATGATGGTCAGGTTGCGCAGGCCCAGGAAGTCCATCTTGAGCAGGCCGAGCGACTCGCACTGCGGGTAGTCCCACTGCGTGATGGTGACGCCGTCGGTGTGCCGCGTCCACAGCGGGGCGTGGTCGACGATCGGCTCGCTGGACATGATGACGCCGGCCGCGTGCACGCCCATCTGGCGGACCAGGCCCTCGACGCCCTTGGCGGTGTCGATGACCTTCTTCACGTCCGGCTCGTTCTCGTACATCCCCCGGATCTCGCCCGCCTCGCTGTAGCGCGGGTGCTTGGGGTCGGTGATGCCGGAGAGGTCGATGCCCTTCCCGAGGACGTCGGCGGGCATCGCCTTGGTGAGCCGGTCGCCCATCGCGTACGGATAGCCGAGCACGCGGGCGGAGTCCTTGATCGCGTTCTTCGCCTTGATCTTTCCGTAGGTGCCGATCATGGCGACCTTGTCCGAGCCGTACTTCTCGGTCACGTACCTGATCACTTCGACGCGCCTGCGCTCGTCGAAGTCGATGTCGACGTCGGGCATGGAGATGCGCTCGGGGTTGAGGAAGCGCTCGAAGATCAGACCGTGCGTGATCGGGTCGAGGTCGGTGATGCCCATGGCGTACGCGACGATCGAACCGGCTGCCGAGCCGCGTCCCGGGCCCACCGCGATGCCCTGCTTCTTGGCCCACATGATGAAGTCGGCGACGACCAGGAAGTACCCGGGGAAGCCCATCGAGATGATGGTGTCCATCTCGTACTCGGCCTGCTTCTGCCGGTCCTCGGGGACACCGCCCGGGTAGCGGCGGGCCATGCCGACCCGGACCTCCTCCTGGAACCAGGTGATCTCCGTGAAGCCTTCCGGGATGTCGAACTTCGGCATCAGGTCACGCTTCTCGAACATCCCGGTGGTGTCGATCTGCTCGGCGACCAGGAAGGTGTTGGCGCAGCCCTCCTGCCAGGCGTCCGACGAGTCGATGGCGTACATCTCCTCGGTCGACTTCAGGTAGTAGCCGGTGCCGTCGAAGCGGAAGCGGTCCGGGTCGGAGAGGTTCTTGCCGGTCTGGATGCAGAGCAGGGCGTCGTGCGCCGTCGCCTCGTGCGCGTACGTGTAGTGCGAGTCGTTGGTGACCAGCGGCGGGATGCCCAGCTTCTTGCCGATCTCCAGCAGCCCGTCGCGGACCCGGCGCTCGATCTCGATGCCGTGGTCCATCAGCTCCAGGAAGTACTTGCCCTCGCCGAAGATGTCCTTGTAGTCGGAGGCCGCCTGCACGGCCTCGTCGAACTGGCCGAGCCGCAGCCGGGTCTGGACCTCGCCGGACGGGCACCCGGTGGAGGCGATCAGACCGTCGGACCACTTGGCGATGGTCTCCTTGTCCATCCGCGGCCACTTCGTCAGCCAGCCCTCGGCGTACGCGTCCGAGGACAGCCGGAAGAGGTTGTGCAGGCCGGTGCTGTTCGACGCCCAGATCGTCTTGTGCGTGTAGCCGCCCGAACCCGAGACGTCGTCGCGCTTCTGGTGCGGCTGGCCCCACTTGATCTTCCGCTTGTTGCGCCGGGACTCCGGGGCGACGTACGCCTCGATGCCGATGATCGGTGTGACGCCCGCCTTCTGCGCCGTGTGGAAGAAGTCGTACGCCCCGTGCAGATTGCCGTGGTCGGACATCGCGATGTGCGACATCCCCATCTGGTTGGCCGCGTCGAACATGTCCTTCAGCCGCGCGGCACCGTCCAGCAGCGAGTACTGGGTGTGTACATGGAGGTGCGTAAAGGGCGGCTTGGTCACGGCGGGGGCCTCCGGGTGCGGGTCGGTGACAGGGGTGTGGGCAGGGATGTGAACAGGGGTGTCGAGCGGTGGGTCGGGCAGGCAGGAAGTCTACTTCTCGGCACTGACAAACCCGGGGTGCGCGAGACTGCCGGACGCCGGGGCACTCAGGGGTACGGTCGTGCGTTGAACGGGGCAGCAGACCTGTCCCCCGATGTCCCCATTCCCCCCGTACGCGCACGTACGTCATGCACCAGGAGGCCCGGCGATGCCGGTTCCGCAGACAGATGCCGCCCAGCGCGGCGAGCAGATCCTCGCCGTCTTCGAAGGCGCCTTCGGCCAGCTCCTTGCCGCCGACCCGGCCGCCTTCCGGGTCAAGTTCCGGAAGATGGCCGCCTCCGCGTTCGCCTTCTACCGGGGCACCGCCTGCCTGTTCTACGCCGACCAGGAACGCGAGCAGAACACCGGCCCGTACCTGGACGAGCGGACCTCCCGGGTGTGGATCCACGGCGACCTGCACGCGGAGAACTTCGGCACGTACATGGACGCCGAAGGCCGCCTGATCTTCAACGTCAACGACTTCGACGAGGCCTACGTCGGCCCCTTCACCTGGGACCTCAAGCGCTTCGCCGCCTCCATCGCCCTCCTCGGCTACCAGAAGGCGCTCGGCGACGACCAGATCGGCGACCTGGTGGGGGTGTACGCGGCCGCCTACCGCGAGCGCATCCACCAGCTCGCCACCGGCGCCAAGAACGACGAGGTGCCGCCCTTCACCCTGGACACCGCGCAGGGCCCGCTCCTGGACGCGCTGCGCGACGCCCGTGCGCTGACCCGGTTCGGCCTGCTCGACTCGATGACCGAGATCCGCGACTTCGAGCGGCGCTTCGCCGCGGGCGGCGGCTCCATCGACCTCGACGCCGCCACCCGGTACAAGGTCCTGGCCGCCTTCGACGGCTACCTGGAGACGCTGCCCGAGTCGTCCCTGACCCGCCCCGACTCCTACCGCGTGAAGGACGTCGTCGGGCGCCGCGGCATCGGCATCGGCTCGGCGGGCCTGCCCTCGTACAACATCCTCCTGGAGGGCAACAGCGACGCCCTGGAGAACGACGTGATCATCTACATGAAGCAGGGCCAGACCCCCGCGGTCTCCCGGCACATCACCGACGCCGCCGTCCGCGACTACTTCCAGCACGAGGGCCACCGCACGGTCATCTCGCAGCGCGCCCTCCAGGCGAACGCCGACCCGTGGCTGGGCTGGACCGAGCTGGACGGGCAGGGCCAGCTCGTCGCCGAGGTGTCGCCGTACGCGGTGGACCTGAACTGGTCGGACATCGACGAGCCCGACGAGATCGCCGCCGTCGTCGCCGACCTGGGCCGGGCCACGGCCACCATGCACTCGGCGGCCGACGACGAGAGCGGGCACTCCCTGGTGCCGTTCTCCACGGAGCGGGCCATCGACGCGGCGATCGCCGCCGACGAGGACGGCTTCGCCGGCCTGCTGGTCGACTTCGCGCACAGCTACGGGGCGCGGGCCCGCCAGGACCACCAGATCTTCGTGGACCTGTTCCGCAACGGTCGCATCACGGGTCTGTAGCCCTTTCCGCATCCTTAGAGGGCCCTTATCCGGGCCCGTGGCACACTCACTCACGATGGGCATATCCAGGACTCCGCTGAGAACCTTGCGGGCAGCACTCTTCACGGCACTCGTCGTGACGCTGTCCGTGGGTTCGCACGTGCTGCTGTCCGGAGCCCCGCTGCCCCCGCTCACGGTCGCCGTCCTCGGTGCCGCCGTGTTCGGCCTGGCGTACGCACTGGCCGGGCGGGAGCGCGGCTTCGCGCCGATCGCCGCCCTGCTCGTACCACTGGAACTGGCGGCGGACACCCTCTTCACCACCGGACAGCACGTCTGTTACGGGCCCTCCGGCGGGCCCGTCGCCGGTGCGTTGCGCTCCTTCGGGCTCGACGTGCTCTGCGGCGGGACGCCGGTCGGCGCCCCCTTCGTCCACACCGGAGCGAAGGAACGCCTCTGGGTCCTGCTCGCCTCCCCCGACCCCGCGCTGCCCTGGCTGCTGCTCGGGGCGCACCTGGCGATCGGGCTGCTGGCCGCCCTGTGGCTCCGGTGCGGCGAGGCGGCCCTGGCGGGCCTGCTCCGTACGACCGCCGTGGGTGCCTTCCGGCCGCTGCTGCTCGCGGTCGCCTCCGTGGCGGGTGTTTTCCCGGTACGGGGCCCCGGGCGCGCCGCGCCGTGCCGCGACGCCGCCGAGGTGTTGCGCAACCGGCTGCTGGTGCACTCGGTGGGCCTGCGCGGGCCGCCCGCCGCCGGGCTCGTCCTCGCCGCCTGAGCCCCGCCGCGTACCCGCGTACACATCCGCGCGGCGTACGTACGTCCGCCGGGCCGGGCAGTCCCCACACGGCAGTTCAGCACCCACGGAGTTGGAACGATCATGAGCGCACGCAACAACCAGGCGAACAAGCAGGCGGCCCGCGAGCGGCTGAAGGCCGAGCGCGAGCGGCAGGCCAAGAAGGACAGGACCAAGCGGCAGCTCATCGTCGCCGGGTCGGTCGTGGCCGTCCTCGCGATAGCCGGCGGTGTCGGTTACGCCGTCATCCAGGCCAACAAGCCGAAGGCCTGGGAGGCGGCCAAGGAAGCCTCCGTCACCAAGCCCGCCCACACCACCGGCACCGACGGCACCACCGTCGTCATCGGCAAGGCCGGCGCGAAGAAGACCCTCGAACTGTACGAGGACCCGCGCTGCCCGAGCTGTGCCGGCTTCGAGCAGGCGAACGGCGAGCAGATCAAGAAGGACGTCGACGCCGGCAAGTACAAGATCCAGTACGTCGGCGCCACCTTCATCGACAACATGGCGGGCGGCGAGGGCTCCAAGAACGCGACGAGCGCGCTGGGCGCCGCGCTGAACGTGAGCCCGGAGGCGTTCCTCACGTACAAGGGCGCGCTGTACTCGCAGGCCAACCACCCCGAGGAGACCGTCGACAAGTTCGCCGACGACAACTACCTCATCAAGGTCGCCGACCAGATCCCGGCCCTCAAGGGCAACAAGAAGTTCCAGGACGCGGTCAAGGCCGGCACCTACGACGCGTGGGCGCTGAAGATGTCGGCGAAGTTCGACAGCAGCGGCGTCAAGGCCACCCCGAGCCTGAAGATGGACGGCAAGGCGGTCGTCAAGGAGGGCACCGACAGCGCCCCCGTCGCCCCGGGGGACTTCAAGACGGCGCTCGACAAGGCCCTGAAGGGCTGACGCTTCCTCAGAAGGACCTGAACGCCTGGTCAACGGGTGGGTGAACATTTACACGTTCACCCACCCGGGTCGCCTACCGATCAGTAATGTGATCGGCCGTGACCAGTCAATTCACTTCTGCCACGGGTGTCCCCAGTGCCACACGGACCCCGTCCCGCCGCACGGCTCTGAAAGCCGCTGCCGCCACCGTCGCCGTTCCCGCCCTCATAGGCACGGCGGCCCTCCCCGCCGCAGCGGCGACCTCCGCCGCCCCCGCCTTCCTGCACGGCGTGGCCTCCGGCGACCCGCTGCCCGACGGCATCCTGCTCTGGACCCGTATCACCCCGCTCCCCGAGGCCGTACCCGGTTCCGGCGCCGGCCCGGACACCGCGGTCGGCTGGGAGGTGGCGGAGGACAAGGACTTCGGCCGCGTCGTCGCTCGGGGGACGACGACCGCGACCGCCGCCACCGACCACACCGTCAAGGTCGATGTAAGGGGCTTGCGCCCGGAGACCGCCTATTACTTCCGCTTCTCCTGCGGCGATACGTTCTCCCCGGCCGCCCGCACCCGCACCACCCCCGCCGCCGACTCCGCCACCGCCGGGGTCCGCTTCGGCGTGGTGTCCTGCGCCAACTGGGAGTCCGGCTACTTCTCCCCCTACCGCCACCTCGCGGCCCGCGCCGACCTGGACGCGGTCCTGCACCTCGGCGACTACGTCTACGAGTACGCGTCGGGCGGCTACCCCGAGGCCAAGTACGTCGTACGGCAGCACGAGCCGAAGCACGAGATCGTCTCGCTCGCCGACTACCGCACCCGGCACGGCAAGTACAAGACGGACCCTGACCTCCAGGCCCTGCACCACAGACACCCGGTGGTCGCGATCTGGGACGACCACGAGTTCGCCAACGACGCCTGGTCCGGCGGCGCCGAGAACCACACCCCGGGCGCCGAGGGCGACTGGGCGGCCCGCACGGCAGCCGCGAAGCAGGCCTACTTCGAGTGGATGCCGGTCCGCGCCTCCGTCGCCGGCACCGTCTACCGCCGTCTGCGCTGGGGCAAGCTGGCCGATCTGCACCTCCTTGACCTGCGCTCCTTCCGCTCGCAGCAGGCGGCGGTCGGCAGCGGCAAGGTCGACGCCCCGGAGCGTACGATCACCGGCCGCGCCCAGCTGGACTGGCTGAAGTCCGGACTGGCCGCATCCGACGCCGCCTGGAAGCTCGTCGGTACGTCCGTGATGATCTCGCCGGTCGCCTTCGGGTCCCTGCCCGCGCACCTCCTGGAGCCGATCGCCGAGCTCGTCGGCCTGCCCAAGGAGGGTCTCGCGGTCAACACCGACCAGTGGGACGGCTACACGGACGACCGCAAGGAACTCATCGGGCACCTGCAGGACCGAGGTATTGGCAACACGGTCTTCCTCACCGGCGACATCCACATGTCGTGGGCCAACGACGTGCCGGTGAAGGCCGCGACGTACCCGTCGTCGGGCTCCGCCGGAGTCGAGTTCGTCGTCACGTCGGTGACCTCGGACAACCTCGACGACATCCTGCACGTCGCCCCGCAGACCGTCTCGCTGGTCGCGGCGACCGCCGTCAAGGCCGCCAACCGCCATGTGAAGTACGTGGACATGGACTCGCACGGCTACGGCGTCCTGGACGTCACCGCCGAGCACTCGCAGATGGACTACTACGCGGTCTCCGACAAGACCCGCCAGGACGCCACCAGTGCGTGGCGCAGGTCCTACCGGACCCGGTCGGGCACGCAGCGGGTGGAGCGGGTGTACCAGCCCGTGCGTTGACCCCGTTGACCCCGTTGCCCCCGTTGCCCCCGGGGCGGGGCCGCCGCGAGGCGGCCCCGCCTTCCCGCCTACAGCGTCGCCAGAAACCCCAGCGCGACCTTCCAGGTCTGCTCGGCGGCGGCCTGGTCGAAGTCCGGCAGCTCCGGGTCCGTGAAGAGGTGCCCGGCGCCCGGGTAGCGGTAGATCTCCACGTCCGCGCCGGCCCGCCGCATCTGGAGGTACCAGGCGTTCAGCCAGTCGCCCGACTCGAACGGATCCGGGTCGGCGATGTGCAGCTGCACGGGCAGCTCGTCGGCCGTCGCGTCCTCGGCGAGGTCCGAGGTGCCGTGCAGAAGCAGCAGGCCACGGGCCTTCTCGTCGCCGAACGCGAGGTTCTGCGCGACCGCCCCGCCCCAGGAGAACCCCGCGTACACGAGGCCCTTGTCGGAGTGCGGGGCCGCGGCCACCACGGCCCGCCGCAGCAGCTCCTCACGGCCGATCCGGTCCAGGAGGGCCTGACCCTCCTCGGCGGTGCCGGCCGTTTGACCCTCGTACAGGTCGGGCACGTGCACCTGGTGCCCGGCGGCACGCAACCGTTCGGCGGCAGCATGCACGGCCGGGCGCAGACCGTAGACGGAGTGGAAAAGAATGATGTCCATTCCGCAATCCTGCCAGCCAGCGCCGGAGTCGCGAAGTCATGGAGAACGTACTGCGCCCGTTGATCGTGCTGGGCGGCTCGGTCGTGCTCACGCTGTTCCTGGGCTGGGTCGTCGACCTCGTCCTGCGCCGCGCCGACGCCCGCCACCACGAGACCCCGCTGTGGGGGCTGCTGCGCCGCTGCCGGCCACCCCTGATGGTCGTCCTGCTCACCGCGCTGCTGCGGGGGGCGTACGACCAGACCAACCTCAAGCTCGTCGAGGACCACCAGGCGGGCATCGGACAGGTCCTGTCCCTCGTCCTGATCGCCGCGACGGCGTGGCTGATCGTGCGGGTCGCCTCCACGGTCTTCGAGTCGTCGTACGCGCGTTATGCCTCCCAGCAGTCCCGGGACGCCGCCCGGGTGCGCCGGGTACGCACCCAGGTCACGCTCATCATGCGGATCGTGACGGCGGTCGTCGGCGTGGTCGCGGTGGCCGCCATGCTCATGACCTTCCCCAACATGCAGGCCATCGGGAAGTCGATGCTGGCGTCGGCGGGAATCATCGGCATCGTCGCCGGTGTCGCCGCCCAGTCGACGCTCGGCAATCTCTTCGCGGGCTTCCAGATCGCGTTCGGCGACATGGTCCGCATAGGTGACACGGTGGTCGTGGACGGCGAGTGGGGTGTGGTCGAGGAGGTCACCCTCACCTTCCTCGCCGTACGCACCTGGGACGAGCGCCGGATCACCATGCCCGTCTCCTACTTCACCAGCAAGCCCTTCGAGAACTGGTCGCGCGGCGGCGCACAGATGACCGGCACGGTCTTCCTCCAGCTCGACCACAGCGCCCCGCTGCCCCTGATGCGCGAGCACCTCCAGGAAATCCTCGCCCGGACCCCCTCCTGGGACGGCCGCGACTGGAGCCTGGCCCTCACCGGCACCACCCCGAACACGATCGAGGTGCGGATCGTGGTCACCGCGAAGGACGCGGACGACATCTGGGCGGTACGGTGCACGGTCCGCGAGCAGATGATCGCCTGGCTCTGCGAAAAGCACCCGTACTCGCTCCCCCGGGTCGCCACCGCGGACGCCGTCCTCGCCCCGGACGGCCAGTGGCCCGACCTCCACCGGTCGAACGGCCGCCCGCCCCGCGCGTCCGAACTCCACACCAACAACGCCACCATCCGCACCGCCGACCCCGACACAGGCCGCGGCTAACCCGCGCACCCCGGCGAGCCCTCTTGGGCAGCGGGGCACTGTGCGGGTACGTCGTGGCTGATCGCGCAGTTCCCCGCGCCCCCAAATGCCTGCCCCTCAGCCCCGAGCCCCCGCGGGCGGCTGACGCCGCCGACCCCTAGCCTCCTTGGGCAGCGGGGCCGCCCCCCGGGGGCAGTGGGGTCTCCCCTGCTCGAGCGAAGCCGAGAGCTTGGGGAAGGGTGGGCAAGGGGGCGGCCCCCACGCGGAGCCCCCTTCCGCGACCGCCCGCCCCCGACGCCGCCCCACACCGACACCCGCTACCGCCCCAACACCCACCCCTGCACCCCCTCCAACGGACCCTTCCGAAACCTCCGCAGCCACAAGGACGCCCCCACCATCAACCCCCCACTCACCGCGGCCCACAGCCCCATGACCCACCAAGGCCCGCCCCCGGCGAACCGCTCCGCAAGTCCCAGCCCGAACCCGTACGCCACCACCACACACACCACGTTCTGCAGCACGTAGCAGGACAGCGCGGTCCGCCCCACCGCCGAGAGGCCGGTCACCAGGACCCCGTCCCCCCGCACCCGGT
The DNA here is from genome assembly GCF_040651475.1 of Streptomyces sp. NPDC048442. Taxonomy (NCBI): domain Bacteria; kingdom Bacillati; phylum Actinomycetota; class Actinomycetes; order Kitasatosporales; family Streptomycetaceae; genus Streptomyces; species Streptomyces sp. NPDC048442. Next base: position 61,378 of record NZ_JBEZKB010000005.1, on the reverse strand, counting down.
CAAGGACCACCCCCACCAGCCCCATGTACCCCACCGCCAGCACGGGTGCGGCCACGTACCGCTCGATCAGCAAGAAGTCCGCTCCACCCACCCCCGCCGCCACCGTCAGCGGCACACCGACCCCAAGCCCCCACCGCGCCATCCGCCCCCGGATCTCCCGCCCGGCCGCGTCCGCCCCGAACGCCCCCGCCCGGAACAGCCGTACGCCCAGCAGGAAGAGGAGCACCAGCAGCGAGAAGGTCAGCACCGGCTCCAGCCGCAGCACGATCGCGTGCTGCAGCCGGAAGGCGATCTGCTCCAGATACCCGCCGTCGGCGTAGAGGCGTACGACCTCCGCGTCGACCGGCTCACCGGAACCGGAACTGGAACCGGAACTGGAACCGGAACCGTCCCCCGTGGTGGCCAGGACCACCGTCAGCAGCCCCATCCCCACCACATGTAGGCTGCCCGCCACCCACATCACCACCCGCCGGAACCTCTCCGTCCGAGTCAGCGTCCAGGCCACCACCAGCGCCGTCACCGCGTACCCCATCAGCACGTCCCACGCGAAGACGAAGACGAAGTGCACGGTCCCCTCGGCGAAGAGGAACAGCGCCCGCCACTTGTACCGCCCCGGCCACCGCTCCCCGCGCCGCTGCGCCGATCCGTACTGGATGGCCAGTCCGACCCCGAACAGCACCGTCAGCATCGACAGGAACTTGCCGTCCGCGAACAGCCGGAAGATCCCCTCCGCCGCTCCGCCGAAGGTCCCGTCGGTGAGCGGGGAATCCATCCCGCCCTGGAGGATGCCCCACTCGGAGCCGGGAGAGGTGAAGATCCACACGTTGGTCATGAGGGTGCCGAGGATCGCGGCCCCGCGCAGTACGTCGAGCAGCGGCAGCCGCCCGCCGCCCGTCCGCACCACCCCCGCGGCAGTCCCCGCGGCGCTCCCCGTAGCGATCTTGGTCATGCTCAACTCCCCTGGCGACTCAGGCCCTTGGCGACTCGGGCCCTTCAGGCCCCGGCCCTGCCTTCTCATCGTCACCGGGTGATCACCGCCGCACGTCATGAGCGGTGACGAGTCCCCACTGCACCCTTCGATGCACCCGCCCCCGGCCGCGACCGGCACCAGGGGCGGAGTCTCACCTCAGACTGCGTACATCCAGCTGGTAGAGCACCCGGTCCACGACCTCCGGGTCCACCCCCGGCTCGTTGCGCGCGGCGAGCACCTCGTGCCGGGCGGCCGACATCATCTCCCGCTGGATCCGGGCCGCCGCCTTCACCCGGACGGCCCGCGTCGCGTACGCCTCGCGACGTTCCTCGTCGACGATGTCGGGGCTGATCCTGGCGCCGATGTCGAAGGCTCCGCGCAGCAGCCGCTCGGTGAGCTCGTCGGGGAGTTCCTCGACCTCCCCGATCTCCTTCAGCCGCCGCTTCGCCGCCTTCGCGGCCCGTACCGCCAGGGCGTGCTCCAGGTCGCGCTCGGCGTCCGTGTCCGCCCGTACGCCCAGCTTGCGCACCAGCCAGGGCAGCGTGAGCCCCTGGAACACCAGCGTCGTCATGATCACGCAGAAGGCGACGAAGAGGATTTCGTCCCTCGCCGGAAACGGCTCCCCCGACTCCGTCTTGAGCGGGATCGCGAGCACCAGCGCCACCGACGCCACCCCGCGCATTCCGGCCCACCACATGACGACGGTCTCCCGCCAGCTCATCGGAATGTCCTCGTCCACGTCGCGCAGCTTGTGCAGCCGCTTCGCGAGCCAGGTCGCGGGCAGCAGCCACAGCAGCCGTACGCCGACGACCACGACCACCACCAGCGCGCCCCAGCCGAGCATCTCGCCGAACCGCCCGTCCGCCAGGCCGAAGACGGAGTGCAGCTCCAGGCCGATCAGGCCGAAGGCGACCCCGGTGACCAGGGTGTCCACGATCTGCCAGAAGGTCTGCCCGGCGAGCCGCCCCTGCACGTCGTCGGCGTCGACGGCGTGCGAGGCGAGGTAGAGCGCCGCCGTGAGCACGGCCAGCACGCCCGACCCCAGGAACTCCTCCGCCAGTACGTAGCTGACGAACGGCACCAGCAGCGTCAACCCGATCTGCAGCGTCGCGTCGCCGAGATAGCCCATCAGCTTGTTGCTGATCCAGCCGAGGCCGCCGCCCACCAGGACGGCGACCACGGCGGACAGCACCAGCTCGCCCATCGCGGCGGGCCAGGAGAAGGTTCCGCTGACGGCCGCGCCGATGGCCACGTGGTAGAGCACGATCGCGGTGACGTCGTTGAAGAGCCCTTCGCCCTCCAGGATCGACACCAGGCGCCGGGGCAGTCCGAGCGAGCCCGCGACGGCGGTCGCGGCGACCGGGTCCGGCGGCGCGACGAGCGCCCCGAGCGCGACGGCTGCGGCGATGGGCAGTCCGGGCACGACGGCATTGGCGACGGCGGCGACGGCCGCCGTCGTCACGAAGACGAGCGCCACGGCCAGCAGCAGGATCGGCCGGAAGTTGGCGGTGAACTGCCGCCAGGAGGTCCGCTGCACGGCCGCGTACAGCAGCGGCGGCAGCACCAGCGGAAGGATGAACTCCGGCGGGATGTCCGGATTCGGTACGAACGGGATGAGCGCCAGCACCACCCCGGCCAGCGTCATCAGCACCGGCGCGGGCAGCCCCAGCCGCTCCCCCAGCGGCACGGAGACCACCGCCCCGAGCAACAGCACGAACAGCAGCGCCAATTGATCCACGGGATGCCCTCCGGGCAGTTCGAAGCAGTGATTCATACGATGATCAAGGCTTCAAGCGTGCCACGAAGGGCGGCAAAACGTCGCAGAAGGGTCCGCAGGCGGCCGTACGCACACCGCGTCCGACCAGATCCGGGGCAGCACGGCCACCGCGCCCGGCCAGATCCACGGCAGTCCTGGCGCCGCACCCGGTCAGACCCGGGGGCCGTACTGGCGCCGCACCCGGCCAGACCCGGGGCCGTACTGGCGCCGCACCCGGTCAGACCCGCGGCAGTGCCGACCGGCCCGGTCAGATCTCCCGGCGCATCGCCCGGTGGTCGATGTCCGCGTCCAGGAACACCGGCCCGTACGCCACGTACCCCAGCCGCTCGTAGAAACTCAGGGCGTGCGTCTGCGCGTGCAGGTCGATCGCGGTCAGACCGCGCGTCCGCGCCGCGTCCTCGATGCCGCGCACCAGCGCCGCCCCGATGCCGAGCCCACGCGCCGCCCCGCTCACGGCGAGCCGCCCGAGCGAACCGACCTCCGGTCCCGCACCCGTCTTCCCGGCCGCGTCGGCGCCGTACAGCAGCCGTCCGGTGCCGAGCGGCGTGCCGTCCCCGGCGACCGCCAGGACGTGCACCGCACTCGTGTCGTACGTGTCGTACTCCAGTTCGGCGGGCACTTCCTGCTCGACGACGAAGACCTCCTTGCGCACCGAGAAGCACGCGTCGATGTCCTCGGGCCCCGCCGCCACCCGCACCGTGTACGAGGAGGCGGTCACTCGCTCTCCGCGCGGATCACGTCCAGGGCGTGCTGGAGGTCGTCCGGGTAGGGGCTCTCGAACTCGACCCAGTCGCCGCTGCCCGGGTGCGTGAAGCCCAGCCGCATGGCGTGCAGCCACTGCCGGGTCAGGCCCAGACGCTTCGCGATGGTCGGGTCCGCGCCGTAGGTCGTGTCGCCGACGCAGGGGTGGCGGTGGGCGGACATGTGCACGCGGATCTGGTGCGTACGCCCCGTCTCCAGCTTGATGTCCAGCAGGGACGCGGCGCGGAACGCCTCGATGAGGTCGTAGTGCGTGACCGACGGCTTGCCCTCGGCGACCACGGCCCACTTGTAGTCGTGCTGCGGGTGCCGGCCCACGGGGGCGTCGATGGTGCCGCTCATCGGGTCCGGGTGACCCTGGACGAGGGCGTGGTAACGCTTGTCGACCGTACGCTCGCGGAACTGCGTCTTGAGCGAGGTGTACGCGCGCTCCGACTTGGCCACGACCATCAGGCCCGACGTGCCGACGTCGAGCCGGTGCACGATGCCCTGGCGCTCGGCGGCACCGGAGGTGGAAATGCGGTAGCCGGCGGCGGCGAGGCCGCCGATGACGGTGGTGCCGGTCCAGCCGGGGCTGGGGTGCGCGGCGACACCCACCGGCTTCACGATCACCAGCACGTCGTCGTCATCATGGATGATCTCCATGCCTTCGACGTGCTCGGCGACGATCTGGACGGGGGCGACGGGGGCGGGCATCTCGACCTCGAGCCAGGCCCCGCCGTGCACGCGCTCGGACTTCCCGACCACCGCGCCGTCGACCTGGACCTTTCCGGCAGCGGCGAGCTCGGCCGCCTTGGTCCGGGAGAACCCGAACATCCGGGAAATAGCGGCGTCGACGCGCTCGCCTTCAAGGCCATCGGGAACGGGCAGGGTGCGGATCTCGGGAATCGTACTCACCCGTCGAGTATGCAGGACCACACCGACAAGCCTTACCGAAAGCCGCCCCCGGCCCCTTCGACGGGGCCCTGCCTCAGCTCTTGTGCACGGTCCCGTCCGGGTCCAGGCCCCGGAACGACAGGATCACAATCAGGATTCCGCCGCAGACGACCGCCGAGTCCGCGAGGTTGAAGACCGCGAAGTTCGCGGGCGCGATGAAGTCGACGACCGCCCCCTCCAGGAAGCCGGGCGTACGGAAGATCCGGTCGGTGAGATTGCCCAGCGCCCCGCCGAGCAGCAGCCCCAGAGCGATGGCCCACGGCATGCTGTAGAGCTTGCGCGCCAGCCTGGCGATCACCACGATCACCGAGGACGCGATGATCGTGAAGACGATCGTGTACGCCTCGCCGATGCCGAACGCGGCCCCCGCGTTGCGGATCGCCCTCAGCTGCAGCAGCTCGCCGATCAGCGGGATCGTCTCGCCGCTGGGCTCCAGCTTGGCCACCACGAGCAGCTTGCTGCCGAGGTCGAGCGCGTAGGCGAGGAGCGCGATCACCAGGAGAACCGTGAGCTTCCGCTTCCCCCGCCCGGCAGGCTTCGCCGCACCGTCGTCCGACGCTCCGTCCGACGCCTCGTCCGCGGTGTCGGCACCGGCACCGGAACCGGCACCGACCTGCGGCCCGTCATCGGTCTTCCGCTTGTCGGCGTCCGCCGTCTTCCCGGCAGCCGTCTCCGCAGCGCCCTCGTCACCCGAGGACTGCTCCGGCCCGGCTCCCTCCACATCTGGCGTACCGATGATGCGCTCCGCCTCTGCCACGTCAGTCCCTCGCCCTCGTACCTGAATGAGCACGAGGGTACGGCACACACGTACGGACCCCGCTGGCCAGCAGCGCCCCAAAAGCCCCCATAGGGGCGCGGGGCTGTAGGGGACATGCGGCTCCGCCGCGTGGGCGCGGCCAGCCACGACGGCGCCGCACATGAGCGACGGCACCGACAGCGAAGCACTCAGTAACGCCGCTCCTGCTTCTGCTTGCACTCCACACAGAGCGTGGCGCGCGGAAAGGCCTGCACCCGGGCCTTGCCGATCGGCTTGCCGCAGTTCTCGCAGATGCCGTACGTCCAGGTGTCCAGCCGGTCGCGGGCGCGCTCGGTCTGCTCCAGCATTTCGCGGGCGTTGGCGGCCAGGGACATCTCGTGCTCGCGGGTGATGTTCTTGGTCCCGGTGTCCGCGTCGTCGTCGCCCGCGCCGTCGCCGGAGTCGCGCATCAGCCCGGTCAGCGCCTCCTCGGACGACACGATCTCGGCCCGCAGCCGCAGGATCTCGCTGTCGAGCTCGGCGCGCGCCTCGGCGATCTCGTCCGGCGTCCAGGGGTCCTCCCCGGGCCGTACGGCAAGCTCGCCCGGCACCACAGCCGTGGTGGCACGGGCCGCAGGCACCGCCTTCTTCCTGGCCGCGGTGGCCTTGGCCGTCGTGGCCCTGGCCGTCGTGGCGCCGCCCGGACTCTTCTTCGCAACCACCGTCTCGGCTCCCGTCTCCGCGGCCTCGGCCGCCCCCTCGGCCGCGGGCGCGGCCACCTGCCCGGCCGCCGCGGCAGGATCCGCGGCAGCCGCACTCGCGGCACCGGCCTTCTTGGCCGGAGCCTTCTTCGCCGCCGCCTTCTTCCCGGCGGCCTTCTTCACCGGCGCCCCGGCGCCGGCCGCTTCCTCCTCGGCCGGCACCCCGGCCCCGCTCTCCGCGGCGGCCTTCTTCCCCACCGTCTTCTTCGCCGGGGCCGCCTTCTTCACCGGCGCGGCCTTCTTCGACACGCCCGCCGGCGCCTTCTTCGCAGCAGCGCTTCGCTTCGCCGCCGCCGGTCCGGCCTGCTCCTTCTCGACGTCCTTCTCCGCGTCCTTCTCGGCGTCCTTCTCGGCGAGCGATTCCGCCAGCGCCGCCGCGAACTCCTCGGCGGAGTGCTTTTCGGCCGCCGCTCCGGTGGATCTCATCGACGCCGTTTTCTTCGTTGCGGCGCTCTTCTCAGCCACCATGGCCGCGGCCCCTTCACATTTTGTGATCTTGCACGCGCATCGTGCTGGGACGATAAATCGACCCCAACGCCGCGGCAACGGGGCACGCCGCCGGTTCCGCCCTCCCCACGTCGTGTCGAGACGAACCTGCATCCGTTGTGCCCAGCTCTCCGCCGGGTAATCGCCCCGCACCGGCGGGCCCGGAGCCCGCGGCGCCCCATGTGCCCATTCGGGTCACGGCCGGCCCGCCCCCGCACCCCGCGCCCGCTCCCCGCCCGCCCCCGGAAAACCGGTCTGCCGCCGCGCACCCCGCCCCGTACACTGGCCCAAGCGAAAGGCATCGATGGGGCCGAGTAGCGCCGCACGCAGCGATGAGCGATCCGGGGACGGTGAGAGCCCGGGGGCGAGCACGGCGCGAAGCATCACCCCGGAGCCGCCGGAAGAAAGCCCGCCACGAAAGCGGCGGGCCAGTAGACCCGGCATCGCGCCCCTAATGAGGGGGCCGCGGACGCACGTCGTCCGGGGTCAAGGAGGGTGGTACCGCGGGAGCAGCAGCATCGCTCTCGTCCCTCCGACGGAAGCCAGAAGTCCGCCGGAGGAAGAGACCCCCATGACAGCGCCGACGCCGCCGAAGCCGATGCCGCAGTACAACCCGGTCCCCGCACAGGTCGACCTGCCCGCCCTGGAGCACGCCGTGCTCGACTTCTGGGAGCAGGCGAAGGTCTTCTCGAAGTCCCTCGAAGCGTCCGAGGGCCGCCCGGAGTGGGTCTTCTACGAGGGCCCGCCGACCGCCAACGGCATGCCCGGCGCCCACCACATCGAGGCCCGCGTCTTCAAGGACGTCTTCCCCCGCTTCCGTACGATGCAGGGCTACCACGTCGGCCGCAGGGCCGGCTGGGACTGCCACGGCCTCCCCGTCGAGCTGGCCGTCGAGAAGGACCTCGGCTTCACCGGCAAGAAGGACATCGAGAACTACGGCATCGCCGCGTTCAACGACAAGTGTCGCGAGTCCGTCACCCGCCACACCGACGCCTTCGCCGCGCTGACCGAGCGGATGGGTTACTGGCTCGACCTGGAAAACCCGTACCGCACCATGGACCCGGAGTACATCGAGTCCGTCTGGTGGTCCCTCAAGGAGATCTTCAACAAGGGCCTCCTCACCCAGGACTACCGCGTCGCCCCCTGGTGCCCCCGCTGCGGCACCGGCCTCTCCGACCACGAGCTGGCCCAGGGTTACGAGACGGTCGTCGACCCCTCGGTCTTCGTCCGCTTCCCGCTGACCGGCGGCCCCCTCGCGGGCCGGGCCGCGCTCCTGGTGTGGACGACCACCCCCTGGACCCTCGTCTCCAACACGGCGGTCGCGGCCCACCCGGAGGTCCGTTACGTCGTCGCCACCAACGGCGAGGAGAACCTCGTCGTCGCCGAACCGCTCCTCGAAAAGGCCCTCGGCGAGGGCTGGTCGGTGACCGGCGAGTCCTTCACCGGCGCCGACATGGAGCGCTGGACCTACCAGCGCCCCTTCGACCTCGTCGAGTTCCCGGCCGAGGCCCACTACGTCGTCAACGCCGACTACGTCACCACCGAGGACGGCACCGGCCTCGTCCACCAGTCCCCCGCCTTCGGCGCCGACGACCTCGTGGTCTGCAAGTCGTACGGCCTCCCGGTCGTGAACCCGGTCCGCCCGGACGGCACCTTCGAGGAGGAGATCCCCCTCGTCGGCGGCGTGTTCTTCAAGAAGGCCGACGAGCAGCTCACCGCCGACCTCGACGCCCGCGGTCTGCTGTTCCGTCATGTCCCGTACGAGCACAGCTATCCGCACTGCTGGCGCTGCCACACGGCGCTGCTCTACTACGCACAGCCGTCCTGGTACGTCCGTACGACCGCCGTCAAGGACCGTCTCCTCGAAGAGAACGAGAAGACCAACTGGTACCCGGACACGGTCAAGCACGGCCGCTTCGGCGACTGGCTCAACAACAACATCGACTGGGCCCTCTCCCGCAACCGCTACTGGGGCACGCCCCTGCCCATCTGGCGCTGCGAGGACGACCACCTCACCTGCGTCGGCTCCCGCGCCGAACTCTCCGAGCTGTCCGGCCAGGACCACAGCGCCCTGGACCCGCACCGCCCGTTCATCGACGACGTCACCTTCACCTGCACCCACGAGGGCTGCTCGCTGACGGCGACCCGCGTGCCCGAGGTCATCGACGCCTGGTACGACTCGGGTTCCATGCCCTTCGCGCAGTGGGGCTACCCGTACAAGAACAAGGACGTCTTCGAGAAGCGCTACCCGGCGCAGTTCATCTCGGAGGCCATCGACCAGACGCGTGGCTGGTTCTACACGCTGATGGCGATCGGCACCCTGGTCTTCGACAAGTCCAGTTACGAGAACGTGGTCTGCCTCGGCCACATCCTCGCCGAGGACGGCCGCAAGATGTCCAAGCACCTGGGCAACACCCTCGATCCCATCCCGCTGATGGACCAGCACGGCGCGGACGCCGTGCGCTGGTTCATGGCGGCCGGCGGTTCCCCGTGGGCGGCCCGGCGGGTGGGCCACGGCACCATCCAGGAGGTCGTCCGCAAGACCCTCCTCACGTACTGGAACACGGTCGCCTTCCAGGCCCTGTACGCCCGTACGTCCGGCTGGGCGCCCAGCGCCGCCGACCCGGCCCCCGCCGACCGGACGGTCCTGGACCGCTGGCTGCTCTCCGAGCTGGGCGCCCTTGTCGACCAGGTCACTTCGGCCCTGGAGTCGTACGACACCCAGAAGGCGGGCAAGCTCCTCTCCGCCTTCGTCGACGACCTCTCCAACTGGTACGTACGCCGCTCGCGCCGCCGGTTCTGGCAGGGCGACAAAGCTGCCCTGCGCACCCTGCACGACGTCGTCGAGACGGTCACCCGGCTCATGGCCCCCCTGACCCCCTTCATCACGGAACGGGTCTGGCAGGACATGGTCGTCCCGGTCACCCCGGACGCCCCCGAGTCGATCCACCTCGCCGACTGGCCGAAGCCCGACCTGGCCGCCATCGACCCCACCCTGTCGACCCAGATGGCTCTCGTACGCCGCCTGGTCGAGCTGGGCCGCGCCACGCGCGCGGAGTCGGGCGTCAAGACCCGCCAGCCGCTCTCCCGGGCCCTGGTCGCGGCGACGGGCTTCGCCGCCCTCTCGCCCGAACTCCAGGCCCAGATCACCGAGGAGCTCAACGTCTCCTCCCTGTCCTCCCTCTCCGAGGTGGGGGGTTCGCTGGTCGACACGACCGCCAAGGCGAACTTCCGGGCCCTCGGCAAGCGCTTCGGCAAGGGCGTCCAGGACGTCGCGAAGGCAGTGGCCGCCGCCGACGCGGCGGCTCTCTCCCTCGCCCTCCGCGACGGTGAGGCCCCCCTGGTCGTGAACGGCGAAACGATCACCCTCACCCCCGACGAGGTGATCATCACCGAGACCCCCCGCGAGGGCTGGTCCGTCGCCTCGGACTCCGGTGCCACGGTCGCCCTCGACCTCGAAATCACCCCGGAGCTCCGCAAGGCGGGCCTGGCCCGCGACGCGATCCGCCTGATCCAGGAGGCCCGCAAGAACTCCGGCCTGGACGTCGCGGACCGTATCGCGGTCCGCTGGACCTCTTCCTCCCCGGAAACGTCCGAAGCCCTCTCCCACCACGCCTCCCTCATCTCCGAGGAGGTCCTGGCAACGGACTACGCACAGGGCGCCCCTGACTCCACCTACGGCTCCCCCTTCACGGACGAGCCCCTCTCCCTGACCTTCCACCTGCGCAAGGTCTGACCCGCCCGAACAAACGTGAAGGGCCCGGAGGCTGTTGCCTCCGGGCCCTTCCCATTTACGCGGGGCACGGGTGTCCTTCGCGCGGGTACGCCGTGGCTGATCGCGCAGTTCCCCGCGCCCCCAAAAACACTCCCTAGCCCTCCCTAGCCTCCTTGGGCAGCGGGGCCGCCCCCCGGGGGCAGTGGGGTCTCCCCTGCTCGAGCGAAGCCGAGAGCTTGGGGAAGGGTGGGCAAGGGGGCGGCCCCCACGCAGAGCACGCCCCTCCACGACCGCACGCCCCCGACACCGCCCCCCCCGCCACGCAAAAGGGCGGGCCCCAGGACCAAAAGGTCCCAGGGCCCGCCCCCAGCCTGCCGACGGCTACGCGCTCATCACGCGCACCAACCGCCTCAGTTGTCGTCCTCGTCGATCAGGAACCCACGCATCGGCGAAGGCGCCTGCTGCATCGGCTGCGGACCCTGCGGCCGCACCGGTGCCATCGGCTGGGTCATCGCCGGCGTCATCTGCTGCTGACCGCCGTACGACGGAGCGCCGTTGGACTGACCGCCGCCCATCGGAGAGGGCGCGCCCATCGACGGGTTGCCGCCCATGGAGTGACCCATCGAACCCGCACCGGCCGGAGCCATCGAGTTGCTCATCTGCGGGGCCGGCGGCAGCGAAGCCGTCGCCGGGGTCCGCGGCGGAGCCAGCGAGTCGTCGGCCTGGGTCTCCAGCTGACGCAGCTGCGACTCCAGGTAGGACTTCAGCCGCGTACGGTACTCGCGCTCAAAGCCGCGCAGGTCCTCGACCTTGCGCTCCAGCGTGGCGCGGGCGGACTCCAGCGAGCCCATCGCGACGCGGTGCTTCTCCTGCGCGTCCCGCTCCAGTGCGTCGGCCTTGGCACGGGCGTCCCGCTCCAGGCCCTCGGCACGCGAACGGGCCTCGCCGACGATCTTGTTGGCCTCGGAACGGGCCTCCGCGATCGCCTGGTCAGCGGTCTGCTGCGCCAGCGAGAGCACACGCGCGGCGCTGTCCCCACCGGGCTGCGGCATCTGCTGCTGCTGCGGCTGCTGCTGCATCGGGGGCTGTCCCATGGGACCGCCCATCGGGCCCTGGCCCATGCCCTGCTGCTGGCCCATACCCTGCTGCTGGCCCATCGGGCCGCCCTGCTGCATCGGGTTCTGGCCCATCGGGCCGGGGCCGTGCTGGCCCTGCATCGGACCCTGGCCCATCGGACCGGGACCGTGCTGGCCCTGCTGCGGGCCGGGGCCGTGGCCACCGGGACCGGCCGGGAGCTGGAGCGGACCGCCCTGCTGCTGGGGCTGCCCCATCTGCGGCTGCTGCTGCTGTTGCTGCTGCTGAGGCGGTCCGGATATGGCCGCGGGAACGGGCGCGCCCGGTCCACCGGGCCGGTTGTCCTGCGGTTCGGGCTTGCGCATGCCCTGCTGCTGGTTCTGCGCGGCCGCACGGGTCGCTGCGGCGAGCTTGGCCCGCAGGTCCTCGTTCTCGCGGAGCAGACGGGTCAGCTCGGACTCGACCTCGTCGAGGAAGGCATCAACCTCGTCCTCGTCGTAGCCTTCTCGGAGGCGGACGGTCGTGAACTGCTTGTTCCGCACGTCCTCGGGGGTCAGCGGCATCTCTTCTTCACCTCTACGTAGTCGTCGGCAGTCGGCAAGACCGTATCGCTCACATCCCGCGCCCAATGCTGTTCACAACATTGATCAGGATGTAGACGATGATCATCAGAACGAAGAAGGACAGGTCGAGTGCCACGCCCCCGAGACGCAGCGGCGGAATGAACCGCCGCAGAAGCTTGAGCGGTGGATCGGTGACAGTGTAAGTGGCCTCAAGAACGACCACCATCGCCTTGCCGGGTTGCCATGAGCGGGCGAACTGAAAAACGTAGTCCATGACGAGCCGGAAAATCAGCACGACGAGGAAGCACATCAGCGCGATGTAGATCACGTCCAGTGCGATGCCCATTCCCCTGCGTCCCTCTCCCCTGGCTCTCGCCTCAGTTCGGCCTCAAGGCCGGTTGTTTCCGGTTGTGTTGCTCTCGGCTCTGTCAGCTCTGGTTGAAGAAACCGCCCTCTGCGATACGGGCCTTGTCCTCCGCCGTGACATCGACGTTAGCAGGCGACAACAGGAACACCTTCTGCGTCACTCGCTCAATGCTGCCATGCAGACCGAAGACGAGTCCCGCGGCAAAGTCGACAAGTCGCTTCGCGTCGGTGTCGTCCATCTCCGTGAGATTCATGATCACCGGAGTGCCCTCGCGGAAGTGTTCCCCGATGGTACGGGCCTCGTTGTAGGTCCGGGGGTGCAGCGTGGTGATGCGGTACGGCTCCCGCTCGGACACGACCTTGGGCATGATCACCGGTGCGTTCTTCTCCAGGCTCGGGCGTTCAGGTGTGATGGATGCCACGGGGGCAATTCGTGCGGGTCGTCCGCTTTCCACCGGAAGCTGAACGGGCTCGCGGGGGGCCGGGGGTTGTGCCACTCGTACCGGTTCGTCCCGCTCCCGCTCGGCCTGGTGCGGGGGCTGGTGGCGACGGTGGTCACGCTCCGGCTCCGGCTCGGGTTCGAAGTCGTCGTCGGGGTCAAAGCCCCGGCCGTCGTACCCATCGTCCTCCACGAGGCCGAGGTAGACCGCCATCTTGCGCATAGCGCCGGCCATTTCCTGAGTCCTCCGCTCTGTGGTGGATCGGCCTCGTCACCAAGTGCCCGCGATCCACTGGGCCTGCCCCCGAATAGTGGGGATGACCATATTTTCTGCTGTGGTCCGACTGCTTCGCGACGTTACCCGAGGCGAGGGCGGACACCGAGTACCGCAGTGCCGACGCGCACATGTGTCGCACCGGCAGCCACCGCCTCGTCCAGATCCGCGCTCATTCCCGCAGACACCATGGTGGCAGCCGGATGTGCCGTGCGCAGCCGGGTCGAGATTTCCATCAGTGCCCCGAAAGCGGCTTGTTGGCGCCCCGCGTACTCCCCGGAAAGGGGAGCGACGGTCATCAGGCCGTCCAGCCGGAGTCCCTCCGCGGCGGCCACCGCGGCGGCCAGCTCCTCGACCCCTTGGGGAGAGACGCCGCCCCTTTCGCCCCTTTCGCCCACCTCGGCGTCCAGGGCCACCTGGAGCAGGCAGCCGACCTCGCGCCCGGCCCGTACGGCCGCCGCGGACAGGGAGCCGACGAGCTTGAGCCGGTCCACGGACTGCACCTCGTCCGCGTAACCGACCACCGAGCGCACCTTGTTGGTCTGCAGCTGCCCGACGAAGTGCCAGGTCAGCGGCAGGTCCGCGCACTCGGCGGCCTTGGGGGCCGCGTCCTGGTCGCGGTTCTCCGCGACATGACGCACCCCCAGCTCGGCGAGCAGCCGGACATCGCTCGCCGGGTAGGTCTTGGTGACCACGATCAGGGTCACTTCTTCACGCGCGCGCCCGACAGCTGCACAAGCGGAAGAGATACGTTCCTCCACCTGTGCCAGGTTCGAGGCGAGTTGGTCCTTGCGTGCCGGGAGCCCGGAGGCCTCGGCGCTTTCCATACGGTCCGTCATGTCCTACCCGCCCAACCAGACATATCCGGCGAGCCGACCCGTGGTGCGGTCCCGCCGGTAGGAGAAGTGGTCGCCCGACTCGCGTGTGCACACCGGCGACTGCGACCGCGTCCGCACCCCGAGCGCCGCGAGCTGGGCGTGCACTCCGGCGCTCACGTCGACCGCCGGAGTGCCCCAGCTGGTCTCGGCCCAGGCGGCCGGTTCGATCGCGGCCGCGTCGGCGCGCATCTGCTCGGGCACCTCGTAACAGCGCCCGCACACGGCGGGCCCCGTCCAGGCCTTGGTACGGGAGGGTTCCGCGCCGAGCGAGACCATCGCCTCGACGGCCGCGGGCACCACCCCGGCCAGCATCCCGGGCCGGCCCGCGTGGGCCGCCGCGACCACTCCGGCGACCGGGTCGGCCAGGAGCACCGGGGTGCAGTCGGCGGTGAGCACCGCGAGGGCGAGCCCCCGACGGGCGGTCACGACCGCGTCGACCGAGGGGATTTCGGCGCCGGGTGCCCAGGGTCCTTCGACCACCGCGACGTCCCGCCCGTGCACCTGGTTCATCCAGACCACCTGTGCCGGGTCGAGCCCCATGGACTCGGCGGCCAGCCGGCGGTTCTTCCGTACGGCGTCGGGGTCGTCGCCGACCGCTCCGCCGAGATTGAGCTGCTCGTACGGAACGGCGCTCACCCCGCCCCACCTGTCGGTGAAGGCGAAGTGCGCGCCGCTCTCGTCGTCGTACCGCTGTATCACTGAGCGCTTCCGGTCACTTCAGGAAGTCCGGCACGTCCAGCTCCTCGGCCGCGCTGTCCGCGTACGACGGGCGGGCCGGCGGGACGTGCGGCGAAGGCTGCGGGGCCGGGGCCTCGTTGACCGGTGCGGGCGCGACCGGGGCCGGCGCCTCCTCGCGGATCGGTACGGAGCCGATTCCGGTCGGACGCGAGGGCTCCGGGGCCGGGCGCGAGGCCGGGGCGGGCTCCTCGCGCTTGCCCGCTCCTGCTCCCAGTACGTTCTCGCGCCGGGCCGGCGGCTGTCCGCCGTCGAATCCGGCGGCGATGACGGTGACCCGTACCTCGTCGCCCAGGGCGTCGTCGATGACGGCGCCGAAGATGATGTTGGCCTCCGGGTGGGCCGCCTCGCTGACCAGCTGGGCCGCCTCGTTGATCTCGAAGAGACCGAGGTCGGAACCGCCGGAGATGGAGAGCAGTACGCCGCGGGCGCCGTCGATGGAGGCTTCGAGAAGCGGCGAGGAGATCGCCATTTCCGCCGCCGCCACCGCGCGGTCGTCGCCGCGCGCCGAGCCGATGCCCATGAGCGCCGAGCCGGCCTCGGACATGACCGACTTGACGTCGGCGAAGTCGAGGTTGATCAGGCCCGGGGTGGTGATCAGGTCGGTGATGCCCTGGACACCGGACAGCAGGACCTGGTCGGCCGACTTGAAGGCGTCGAGGACAGAGACCTGACGGTCGCTGATCGACAGCAGTCGGTCGTTGGGAATGACGATGAGGGTGTCGACCTCTTCGCGGAGCTGGGCGATGCCGTCCTCCGCCTGGTTCGCACGCCGCCGGCCCTCGAAGGTGAACGGGCGGGTGACCACGCCGATCGTCAGGGCGCCCAGCGAGCGGGCGATGTTGGCGACGACGGGGGCGCCACCGGTTCCGGTGCCACCGCCTTCGCCTGCCGTCACGAAGACCATGTCGGCCCCCTTGAGGACCTCTTCGATCTCTTCGCGGTGGTCCTCTGCCGCCTTCCGGCCGACGTCCGGGTTGGCGCCGGCGCCAAGGCCTCGGGTGAGTTCACGGCCGACGTCCAGCTTGACGTCGGCGTCGCTCATCAACAGCGCTTGCGCGTCGGTGTTGATCGCGATGAACTCGACGCCCTTGAGACCGACCTCGATCATCCGGTTGATGGCATTGACACCACCGCCGCCGACACCGATGACCTTGATGACTGCGAGGTAGTTCTGCGGTGCTGCCACGTCGAAGGCCTCTCGCCTCGATTTACGTGCCGCCACGGAGTTTGCAGCGCCGCGACGACTGATGCCGATTTGGGACGGTCCGAACGCCGACCCGAACCCTAACGCTGAAGTTTAGGGTTACCAGTGTGTCTGTTCCTTGGACTCTTCCGAACAGGACACTAAGTCGACAAGTGGTGCGCGTTCAACGAACACGCCGAACCTCCCGTTTTTCTTTTCACCCTATGTGATCACCCATATCGCTGACCAACCAGGGGGCTGGCCAGGCCGAATGACCGTCAACTCCCGCTCGCCGCCGGGGCGGTGGGGGCACTTACGTCGAAGTGTCCCGCTTCGGGCGCCGCTTTCATGAGAGCGAGAAGCGCACGCGACTTGGCCGCGTTGTCCTCGCCGCTGCCCCAGAAGGCAGTTCGGCCGTGCCCGAGGTCCAGTGTGATCGAGTCGAACGAAGTCACCTTCACCGTCGCCAGGTTACGGGCCAGGGCCGCCGGAAGCTCGCTCGTGACGCGCACCGCCCCCTCCAGAAGCCTCTGTTCGCCGAAACGGCGCAGGCTCGGGGAGCGCTGTGCCGCCAGTTCGAGGAGAGGTACCCCCTTGGGGGCTTTCGTCACAGTGGCGAACCGCACACCGTGGCGGTCCACTTCGGTGAACTTCGCGTCCTTTTCGATGAGGAGCACCGGCTTTCGCTCCGTCACTTTCAGACCGATTCCGTGCGGCCACGACCGGACCACGTCGATCGTGTCGATCCGGGGCAATTGTTCGCGAACCCGGTCCTCTATGGCTCCCGTGTCGACGGAAATCATCGGAACTCCGGTCGGAACCGCGGCTGCCGCGAGCACTTCACCGGGTGTCAGAACCTGGGTCCCGGTGGTCTTCACCTGCTCCACGCGCAGCCAGTTCGAGCCGTAGAGCGCCCAGACCGCGCCACCGGCGAGCAGGATCGAAAGGGCGAGGAGGAGAACGACCGGGCGGCTGACGGGAATCCGCAGCCGCCCGCCCGCGCGTCCCTTCCGGGGCGCCCGGGGCGTGGCCGGGCCCGACTTCGCTTTCGTACCGCGTTCGCGGGTCGTCGGTCCGGCCACGTGCCTCTTGCCTCCTGTGTCGGGGGCCGGTCAGCCGGCCCGGCGTGCTGCGATCGCCTGGTAGACCATGCCGACGAGCAGCTCGTCGGCGTCCCGGCGGCCGAACTCCGATGCCGCGCGCGACATCTCGTACAGCCGGTGCGGATCGGCGAGCACCGGCAGGATGTTGGCCTGCACCCACTCGGGGGTGAGGACCGCGTCGTCCACCAGCAGCCCGCCGCCCGCGTTGACCAGCGGCTGGGCGTTCAGCCGCTGTTCACCGTTGCCGATGGGCAGCGGGACGTAGGCGGCGGGGAGCCCGACGGCGGAGAGTTCGGCGACGGTCATGGCGCCCGCGCGGCAGAGCATCATGTCGGCCGCCGCGTACGCCAGGTCCATCCGGTCCACGTACGGTACCGGGATGTAGGGCGGCATTCCGGGCATGTTGTCCACGCGCGGCAGTTCGTTCTTCGGGCCGACCGCGTGCAGGATCTGGATTCCGGCGCGCTGGAGGTACGGAGCGGCCTGCTGGACCACCTCGTTGAGGCGGCGGGCGCCCTGCGAGCCGCCGGAGACCAGCAGCGTCGGCAGGTTCGGGTCGAGCCCGAACGCGGCGCGTGCCTCGGGGCGTACGGCCGCCCGGTCGAGGGTGGCGATGGTGCGGCGCAGCGGGATGCCGATGTACCGGGCGCCCCGCAGCTTGCTGTCGGGCGTGGAGACCGCGACGGCGGCTGCGTACCGCGAGCCGATCTTGTTGGCCAGGCCGGGCCGGGCGTTGGCCTCGTGGACGATGATCGGCACCCCGAGGCGCTTGGCCGCGAGGTAGCCGGGCAGTGCCACGTAGCCGCCGAAGCCGACGACGCAGTCCGCCTTGGTGCGCTCCAGGATCTGCTCGGCGGCCTTGATGGTGCCGCGCAGCCGTCCGGGGACGGTGATCAGCTCGGGCGTGGGCTTGCGCGGCAGCGGTACGGCGGGGATCAGCCCGAGCTCGTAGCCGCGTTCGGGTACGAGCCTGGTCTCCAGCCCCCGTTCCGTGCCGAGGGCCGTGATCCCCACGGTGGGGTCCTGCCTGCGCAGGGCGTCCGCGAGGGCGAGCGCGGGCTCGATGTGGCCGGCGGTCCCCCCACCGGCGAGTACGACATGCACCGAAATTCACCGCTCTCCGGACGGACGCTTTTTGACGCGCCGTCTCATCGTTTTCCATCTCGTCCCGGGCCGCCTCATGGCCAGTGCGGCCCGCGCCGCCGGGTCGTCACGCGCGAAGGCGATCAGCAACCCTACGGCGAACATGGTCGGCAGCAGCGCCGAGCCCCCGTACGAGAACAGCGGGAGCGGGACACCGGCGATCGGCAACAGGCCGAGCACCGCACCGATGTTGATCGTGGCCTGCGCCATGATCCAAGTGGTCACACCTCCCGCTGCGTACCTCACGAAGGGGTCCTCCGTGCGTCCGGCCACGCGGATACCCGCATAGCCTAGGGCCGCGAACAGGGCGAGTACCGACAGTGTCCCCGCCAGACCCAGTTCCTCGCCGGTGATGGCGAAGATGAAGTCGTTGTGGGGCTCGGGGAGTTGACCCCATTTCTCCACACTCGCACCGAGCCCGGATCCGAACCAGCCGCCGGATGCGAGGGCGTAGATTCCGTGCACGGCCTGCTGGCACTGCCCCTCGGGGCCCATCTCGGTGCTCAGTACGCAGTCGAGGCGGGCCATCCGGTTGGAACTGGTCTTGACGAGTACGAAGCCGAGGAATCCGGCGATGCCCAGGACGCCCGCGAACAGCCGGGTCGGCGCACCCGCCAGCCACAACAGGCCGAAAAGGATCGCGGTGAGGATGATCGCGGTGCCCATGTCCCCGCCGAGCATGATCAGCCCGAGCAGCATGAAGGCCACCGGCACGAGCGGCACCAGCATGTGCTTCCACTGGGCCAGCAGGTGCTTGTCCTGCTTGCGGGCGAGCAGGTCCGCGCCCCACAGGATGAGGGCCAGCTTGCCGAACTCGCTGGGCTGGAGCTGGAAGGGGCCGCCGAGGGAGATCCAGTTCTGGTTGCCGTTGACCGCGCGCCCTATCCCGGGGACCTGGACGAGCGCCATCAGGAAGACCGTGCCGGCCAGCAGCGGGTAGGAGAGCGCACGGTGCAGCTTGACCGGCATCCGGGCGGCGGCCAGCAGCAGCACGGCGCCGATGGCGGCGGCCAGGAACTGCTTGCGGAAGAAGTACGAGCTGACCAGATGGAGCTGGAGAGCCTTGATCATCGACGCGGAGTAGACCATCACCAGGCCCAGACCCGTGATGAGGAGCGCGCTGCCGAGGATGACGTAGTAGGCCGTCAGGGGGCGGTCCCAGGCCCTGCGGACCTGCTCGTACAGCTTGCGGGGACCACCGGGGCCGCGCGGGGCCCCGGCCGGTGTCCCGCCGCGTGCTGCGGCGGGACGTGCGCCTGACGTTCTTCTGGCCGTGGCCGGCATCTCGGTGGTCCCCTCCAACAACAGTTGCGCCGATGAGCCGGGGCCGGATCATCGGCCGGGGTGTCTACCGCCCGTTGTCCGCCTGGGCCTCGGCCAGTTCGCGTACGGCGTCGGCGAAGGCCTCGCCGCGCCTGTTGTAGTTGGCGAACATGTCCATCGAGGCACAGGCCGGGGCCAACAGCACCGTGTCCCCCGGCTCGGCGAGTGCGGCCGCCGCACGGACCGCCGCCTCCAGTGCCCCAGTGTCGGTCCGGTCGAGGTCGACCACCGGCACCTCGGGTGCGTGTCGCGCGAGGGCTTCGCGGATGAGAGCACGGTCGGCGCCGATCAGGACGGCGCCGCGCAGTCGCTTTGCCGACTTCTCGACGAGTTCGTCGAAGGTGGCGCCCTTGGCGAGGCCGCCGGCGATCCAGACGATGGACTCGTACGCGGCCAGCGACGCCTCGGCTGCGTGCGTGTTGGTGGCCTTGGAGTCGTCGACGTACGCGACGCCTGCCACGTCCGCGACGTGCTCGATGCGGTGCGCGTCCGGGCGGAAGGCGCGCAGGCCCTCTCGTACGGCTGCGGGCTTCACGCCGTACGCACGGGCCAGCGCGGCGGCCGCGAGGGCGTTGGCGAGGTTGTGCGGGGCGGCGGGGCGCACGTCGGAGACCTCGGCGAGCTCCTGGGCGTTCTTCTGCCGGTTCGCCACGAAGGCGCGGTCGACGAGGATGCCGTCGACGATGCCCAGCTGGGAGGGGCCCGGGGAGCCGAGGGTGAAGCCGATCGCGCGGCAGCCCTCCGTCACGTCGGCCTCGACGACCAGGTGCTCGGTGGCGGGGTCGGCGACGTTGTAGACGCAGGCGACCTCGTTGCCCTCATAGATGCGGCCCTTGTCGAGGGCGTAGGCGTCCATGGAGCCGTGCCAGTCGAGGTGGTCCGGCGCCAGGTTGAGCACGGCGGCGGAGTGGGCGCGCAGGGACGGGGCCCAGTGCAGCTGGTAGCTGGAGAGCTCGACGGCGAGGACGTCGTACGCGTCGTCCTGCAGGACCACGTCGATGATCGGGGTGCCGATGTTGCCGACGGCCGCGGTGCGCAGGCCGGCCGCGGTCAGGATCGACGCGAGCATCTGGGTGGTGGTGGTCTTGCCGTTGGTGCCGGTGATGGCGAGCCAGGGGGCGGCGCCGGGGCCGCGCAGCCGCCAGGCGATCTCGACGTCGCCGACGACGTCGACCCCCGCCTTCGCCGCCGCCTCGAAGAGGGGGCTGGAGGGCTTCCAGCCGGGCGAGGTGACGATGAGTCCGGTGCCCTCGGGGAGGGTGTCCGCGTCCGCCAGACGTACGGCGATGCCTTCGCCTTCGAGCTCCGCCGCGCGGGCCCGGTGCGCGGCGCTGTCGCCGCCGTCGACGACGGTGACGCGGGCGCCGAGGCCGGCCAGGGCGCGGGCGGCGCTGATGCCGCTCACGCCGAGGCCGGCGACGGTGATGCTCTGGCCGTTCCAGGATTCCCGGGTGGTCACTTGCCGGCTGCCCATCCTGCGTAGAAGAGACCGAGACCGACGATCACGCACATGCCCTGGATGATCCAGAAGCGGACCACGACAAGGACTTCCGACCACCCCTTGAGTTCGAAGTGGTGCTGGAGCGGTGCCATCCGGAAGACCCGCTTGCGGGTCATCTTGAACGAGCCGACCTGGATGACCACCGACATGGTGATGAGGACGAAGAGTCCGCCGAGGATGGCCATCAGCAGCTGCGTGCGGGAGCAGATCGCCAGACCTGCGAGCGCGCCGCCCAGTGCCAGCGAGCCGGTGTCGCCCATGAAGATCTTGGCGGGCGAGGTGTTCCACCACAGGAAGCCGAAGCAGGAGCCCATCAGGGCGGAGGCCACGACCGCGAGGTCGAGCGGGTCCCGTACCTCGAAGCAGGCGTTGGGGTTGGTGAGGCTCGTCGCGTTGGCGCAGGACTCCTGGAACTGCCACAGGCCGATGAAGGTGTACGCGCCGAAGACCATCACGGAGGCGCCGGTGGCGAGTCCGTCGAGGCCGTCGGTGAGGTTCACGCCGTTCGACATCGCGAGGATCATGAACAGCGCCCACACCACGAACAGCACGGGCGTGATCGACCAGCCGAAGTCCGTGACGAAGGAGAGCCGGTCGGACGCCGGGGTCTGGCCGCGGCTGTCGGCGAAGTTGAGCGAGAGCACCGCGAAGGCGATGCCGACGATCAGCTGGCCGAGCATCTTCGCCTTGGCGCGCAGGCCGAGCGAGCGCTGCTTGACGATCTTGATGTAGTCGTCGAGGAAGCCGACCAGGCCCATGCCCGCCATCAGGAACAGCACCAGCAGGCCCGACAGCGTCGGCTGACTGGAGGTCAGCACCTTCGTCAGGGCGTACGCGATGAGCGTGGCCAGGATGAAGGCGATGCCGCCCATGGTGGGCGTACCGCGCTTGCCGTGGTGGCCGCGGGGTCCGTCGTCGCGGATGAACTGGCCGTAGCCCTTGCGGGCCAGCAGCTTGATCAGCAGCGGTGTGCCGATGAGCGTCAGGAAGAGGCCGATGGCCCCTGCGAAGAGGATCTGGCTCATGCGCCTGCGACCTCACCCTCGGTGGCGGGATCGAGCAGTGCCTGGGCGACCGCTTCGAGGCCGACCGACCTGGATGCCTTCACCAGCACGACGTCTCCCGGGCGCAGTTCCTTGCGCAACAGGTCGATCGCCGCCTGCGTGTCGGACACGTGCACCGACTCCTCACCCCACGAACCCTCGTTATAGGCGCCCAGTTGCAGCCAGGACGCCTCTCGGCCCCCGACCGCCACCAGCTTGCTGACGTTGAGCCGGACGGCGAGCCGTCCGACCGCGTCGTGCTCGACGAGTGAGGTGTCCCCCAGCTCGGCCATGTGACCGAGCACCGCCCACGTACGACGTCCCTTGCCCATGGACACGAGCGCGCGCAGGGCGGCTCGCATGGATTCGGGGTTCGCGTTGTAGGCGTCGTTGACAACCGTCACGCCGTCAGGCCGCTCGGTGACCTCCATGCGCCAGCGGGAGAGGGTCCCCGCCTCGGAGAGCGCCACGGCGATCTCGTCGACGGACAGGCCCAGCTCATGGGCGACGGCGGCCGCGGCGAGCGCGTTCGACACGTGGTGCTCACCGTACAGCCGCATGGTCACGTCACTGCACCCGGAGGGTGTGTGGAGCGTGAAGGCCGGGCGGCCGTCCTCGGTGAGCCGGACGTTTTCGCCGCGTACGTCTGCGGATGCGGACTCGCCGAAGAAGAGGACGCGCGCCGTGGTGCGGGACGCCATCTCCCGTACGAGACCGTCGTCGGCGTTGAGTACGGCGACGCCGTCCGCCGGCAGCGACTCCACCATTTCGCCCTTGGCCAGGGCGATGTTCTCGCGGCTGCCGAACTCACCGACGTGCGCGGTCCCGACGTTGAGCACGAGTCCGATGCGCGGCGGGACGAGCTCCGTCAGATGGCGGATGTGGCCGATGCCCCGGGCGCCCATCTCCAGGACCAGGTGCCGGGTGTCCTCGACGGTCCGCAGGGCGGTGAGCGGGAGGCCGATCTCGTTGTTGAGGCTGCCTTCCGTGTACACCGTGGGCGCCTTGCGCTCCAGGAGCTGGGCGATCAGGTCCTTGGTGCTGGTCTTGCCCGCGGAGCCGGTGAGGGCCACCACGTCGGCGCCCAGGCGCCCGACGACGCTGCGGGCGAGTGCACCGAGCGCCTCGGTCACGTCGGGGACGACGATCGCCGGCACGCCGACGGGTCGGGTGGCCAGCACGGCCACCGCTCCCGCGTCGATGGCGCGCCGCGCGTAGTCGTGGCCGTCGACGCGTTCACCGGCGTACGCGGCGAAGAGGCTGCCGGGGCGGACCTGGCGGGAGTCGATGACGACCGGGCCCGTGACGGTGACTTCACTGTCCGGTATGTCGTGCGGCTGTCCGCTGACGAGGTCGGCGATCTCGGCGAGGGAGAGGGCGATCACTGCTTCATCCCATCTCGTGCCGGCGGCGCTCGATGGCGTCGCGCAGCACCTTGCGGTCGTCGAAGGGGCGGACCACTCCGGCGATGTCCTGGCCCTGTTCGTGGCCCTTGCCCGCCACGAGGACGGTGTCGCCGCTCTTCGCACGGGCGACGGCCTCGGCGATCGCGGCGGCCCGGTCCTCGAACACGGCGACGTCGCCACGCTCGTGGGCGGGCACCTCGGCGGCGCCCGCGAGCATGGCCGCGAGGATCGCGAGGGGGTCCTCGGAACGGGGGTTGTCGGAGGTCAGTACGGCGGTGTCGGCGAGCCGTGCGGCCGCCGCGCCCATGGGGCCGCGCTTCTGCTGGTCGCGGTCGCCGCCGCAGCCGAGCACGATGTGCACCTCGCCCTCGGTGACCTTGCGCAGGGCGCGCAGCACCGATTCGACGGCGTCCGTCTTGTGGGCGTAGTCGACGACGGCGAGGAAGTCCTGGCCCGCGTCGACGCGCTCCAGGCGGCCCGGGACGCCGGGGACCGCGGCGATGCCGTCGGCGGCGGTCTGCGGGTCGTACCCGGCGGCGGCCAGGGTGACGATCGCGGCGAGGGTGTTGGCGACGTTGAACGGGCCCGGCAGCGGGGCGGTCGCACGGACGTGCTCGCCCTGCGGGCCCAGAGCCGTGAACGTGCTGGTCTGCGGCCCGACCTCGACCTTCTCGGCGCGCCAGTCGGCGTCCGGGTGGCCCTCGGCGGAGAACGTGATCACCGGCACGGTCGCCTCGGTGACCAGGCGGCGGCCGTACTCGTCGTCGAAGTTGAGGACGCCGAGCCGGGACCGCTCCGGGGTGAAGAGCTGCGCCTTCGCCCGGAAGTAGTCCTCCATGTCGGAGTGGAACTCCATGTGCTCGGGGCTCAGGTTGTTGAAGACGGCCACGTCGAAGACGCAGGCGTCGACCCGGCCGAGCACCAGGGCGTGGCTGGAGACCTCCATGGCGACCGACTTGACGCCCCGTTCGCGCATCACCGCGAACAGGGCCTGCAGGTCGGTGGCCTCGGGGGTGGTCCGCTCGGACTTGATGCGCTCGTCGCCGATCCGCATCTCGACCGTACCGATGAGCCCGGGGAGGTCTCCGGCCTGCTTGAGGCCGCCCTCCACGAGGTACGCGGTGGTGGTCTTGCCCGAGGTTCCGGTGATGCCGATCTGGAGCAGGTCGCGGCCGGGGTTTCCGTAGATGTCGGCGGCGAGCTGGCCCATGCGGGCGCGCGGGTTCTCGACGGCGAGGACGGGCAGTCCTGTCGCGGCGGCGCGTTCGGCGCCCGTCGGGTCGGTGAGGACCGCGGCGGCACCGAGTTCGGCGGCCTGCGAGGCGAAGTCGGCGCCGTGGAAGCGTGCGCCGGGCAGGGCCGCGTAGATGTCGCCGGGGCGGACCGCGCGGGAGTCGTGGGTGATTCCGGTGGTCTCTCCAGGTCCTGGGGACTCGATGCCCAGCCGTTCGGCCAGCTCCCCGAGGGTCGTCGGGCGGACCCGGTCCGGCCTGGGCGCTCCGGGGTAGTTCACCGGGGCGTCCTTCTGGGTGGTTTGGGACTGATCAGCGTGTGGCACGGCGGTGAGCGTACCCGGCGGACCGGGCTCCGGGCGAAAGCAGGGGGCCTGTGCAACCCGTTTTCGGAGGTCGTTGGTGAGGGTTGTCACTGAGGGTTTCCGCTTCGGTACAGAGGATTGGCGGTTCGGCGCCCCGGATTCCGGTCGGGCCCGGTCAGGACCCCGGTGTGAAGGAGACCGGGAGGTGGGCGGGTGTGCCGCCGGTCGGGGCGACCTGGCGGGTCTTCAGGGCGAACTCCATGACCTGCTTGTAGATCGGGCCGCAGATCTGGCCGCCGAAGTAGCTGCCCTTCGTGGGGTTCTGGATGGCGCAGTAGACGGTGACCCGCGGCTTGTCGGCGGGCGCGAACCCGGCGAAGGACGCGGTGTAGCCCTTGTAGCGGCCGGTCAGCGGATCCACCCGGTTGGAGGTGCCGGTCTTGCCGCCGACCCGGTAGCCGGGGATGCGGGCCTTGGTGCCGGTGCCCTCCTCGTCGTCGACGACGGACTCCAGCATCTGGGCGAGGGTCTTGGCCGTCCGGTCGCTGACCACGCGGGTCTTCTTCGGGGCGGGGGCGGGCGAGAAACGTCCGTCCGGGCCCTTCGTACCGCGTACGAGGGTGGGCTCGATCCGCACTCCCCCGTTGGCGATCGTGGAGTACACGGACGCCGCCTGCATCGCGTTGAGGGAGAGGCCCTGGCCGAAGGGGATCGTGTACTGCTGCGAGGTGCTCCACTTGTCCGGCGGGGCCAGGATGCCGGACGTCTCGCCGGGGAAGCCGAGACCGCTGCGCCGGCCGATGCCGAACTTCGTCAGGTACGAGTGGAGGACCTGGTTCGCCTCGGGCTGGGTGTTGCCGAGCTCTCCGGTGGCCAGGATGGTGCCGATGTTGGAGGACTTGGCGAGGACCCCGTTGAGGGTGAGGTTCCAGGTCGGGTGGTCGATGTCGTCCTTGAAGAGGCGGTCGCCCCTCTTGAGGCGGTTGGGGACGACGACGTGGGTGGCGGGGGTGGCCGCCTTCTCCTCCAGCACGGCCGCCATGGACATGATCTTGCTGGTGGAGCCGGGTTCGTACGCGTCCTGGAGGGCGGCGTTGCCCATCGCGGCGGCGTTCGCCTGCGAGAGGTCGTTGGGGTCAAAGCCTGGCGCGTTGGCCATGGCCAGCACCTCGCCGGTCACCGTGTCCTGCACTATGACGTACCCGCGGTCGGCCTTGGACTTCTTGACCTGTTCCTCGATGGCGCTCTGCGCGGCCCACTGGATGTCGCGGTCGATGGTGAGCTCGATGTCGGAGCCGGGCACGGCGGGGGTCTCGTTGGCGCCGGCGGTGGGCACCCGGCGGCCGTTCGCCTGGGCGAAGGTGACCTCGCCGTCCTTGCCCGCGAGTTCCTTGTCGAGCTGGACCTCCAGGCCGCCTGCGCCGCGGCCCGCGGCGTTGACGAAGCCCAGTATTCCGGCGGCCAGGTCGCCGTTGGGGTACACGCGGGTGCTGCTGGCCTCCTGGAGGATGCCGCCGAGGAGGTTGACGGCGGAGTCGGGCTTGCGCTTGTTCGCGACGGCGGCCCGGTCCCCGTACACGCTCTTGAGGTCCTTGATCTGCTTCCAGACCTGCGGGGTCTGACGGCGGGCCAGAACGACGTACCGCGTCTTGGGCGTGGCGAGCTTCTTCGCCAGCTCGGCGGGGGGCCTGCCGAGGATCGGGGCGAGGATCGCGGCGACCTGCTGCGGCGCGTCCGGGATCTTGGCCTGCTCCGGGGCGTACATCCAGGGGTCGGCGGTGATGTCGTGCGCGTCGACGCTGGCGGCCAGTGCGATGCCGCTGCGGTCGGTGATCTCGCCGCGCTCGGCGGTCAGCGTGTGCCGGGCCTGCCGCTGCCGTTCGGCCTTGTCGGTGTACGTGGCCGCGTCGACGGCCTGCACCTGGAAGAGCCGTACGACGAAGGCCAGCATCACCAGCGTCAGCCCGAGGCTGACGAACCGCAGCCGGGGCTTGGGGCTGCCGAGCCGAAGCGTCTTGCCCCTCGGCTTCGCCTTCCCGGCGGCGGGGCGGGCTGCGGGCCTGCGGGCGGCCGGGCGGCCGGGGGCGGGGACCCGCCGGCGCGGTGGTTCCTTCGTCGGGGGCACTGCGTCACCTGCCGGGGGTCGTCGGGGGATGCTGCGCGGGCGGCGGCGTGGTGGACGCGGCCGGTGGGGCCGATGAGGTCCGCGGCGCCGGCGGGGCGTGGGATGCGGGCGGGGCCGCCGGGGTGGTCGCGCCCGCAGGGGTGGTCGCGCCCGCAGGTGGCGGCGGAGCGGGTGCTTTCTGCGGCCGTACGGGCTCGGGGGCGGGCTCCGGCGGCGGGGCCTGGCTGGGCGTGCCGCGGACCTTGCCGTCGGGGCCGAGGAAGGCGGGCGAGCCGCCGGGGACCATGCCGAGCTCCCTGGCCCGGCGCTCCAGGGCGCCGGGGGCGGAGCGGTCGTCGACGTCTCGCTGGAGCGCCTGCTCCTCGTCGGTGAGCTCGGTGGTCTGCTTCTTGAGGTCGTTCAGCCGGAACGAGCCCTCGTTGAGCGCCGAGTTCAAAATGAGCAGGCAGATCAGCCCGCCGCCGAGCAGCACCACGACCAGCAGCACGAAGGGAGTGCGCGCCGCCTGGTGGGGGCCCGCCGGCAGCAGCTCGGAGAGCTTCGCCGCCCTCCCTCTCAGCTGCCCGCCCCTCGACTGCCTGCCCCTCAACTGCCTGGCCGGTCTGCTCACTCGGCTTCTTCCTCCCGGATGCGCTGGGCGCCACGCAGCCGGGCGGGGGCCGCCCTGCGGTTCTCGGCGACCTCTTCCTCGGTGGGCAGTTCGGCGCCGCGGGTGAGGAGCTTGAGGCGCGGCTGGTAGCGCTCGGGGACGACCGGCAGCCCGGCCGGCGCGGTGTTGGCGGCGCCCGCCGCGAAGACCTGCTTCACGATGCGGTCTTCGAGCGACTGGTACGACATGACGACGACCCGGCCGCCGACCGAGATCGCCTTCACGGCGGCCGGAATGGCGGCCTCCACGCTGTCGAGTTCGCCGTTGACCTCGATGCGCAGCGCCTGGAAGGTGCGCTTGGCGGGGTTGCCGCCGGTGCGCTTGGCGGCCTGCGGCAGCGAGTCGCGGATCAGCTCGACGAGCCGGGCGCTGTTGGTGAAGGGGTTCTTGTCGCGCTCGCGCACGACGGCGGAGACGATCCGCTTGGCCTGCTTCTCCTCACCGTACTGGCGCAGGATGCGGACCAGCTCGCCGGGCGCGTACGTATTGAGGACCTCGGCGGCGCTGACGCCGGCCGACTGGTCCATCCGCATGTCCAGCGGGGCGTCCTGCGCGTACGCGAAGCCGCGGTCGGCCTCGTCGAGCTGCATCGAGGAGACGCCCAGGTCGAACAGGACGCCCTGCACGCGCGCGATGCCCAGCTTCTCCAGGACCTCGGGCAGCTCGTCGTACACCGCGTGCACGAGGGTGGCACGGTCACCGAAGGGGGCGAGGCGCTCGCCGGAGAGCCGCAGCGCCTCCTTGTCCCGGTCGAGCCCGATCAGGCGGACTGAAGGGAACTGGGTGAGGAGGGCTTCACTGTGGCCGCCGAGTCCGAGGGTGCAGTCGACGACGACCGCTCCTGGCTCGGAAATGGCCGGGGCCAACATGTCCAGGCACCGCTGGAGCATCACCGGGACGTGTCGGGACTGGCTCATGCGCCCTCTCAGACAGGGGCGCGCGGCTGAGGTTTCCGTATACGTACGGCCTGGTCCCCACCCGCTCGGGAAGGGGAGCCGGCCGCAGGGGCCGACCGACGAGCGGGCGGAGGCCGGACCGTACGCAGTGGTAAAAGAGCTGCACTGCCGCGCGCGCTGGGGAACTACTGGATTTCGTACAACGCGTCACTTTAGTCCACCGGTCCTCGCGGTCAATCAACGGGCGGCACACCGCGCGCCGTGCCCGCGACAGACCCTCCGGCCGGTCTTTCACTCGTACGAGGGAAGCGATCCACCCCTTGAGAAGACCCTGTGGGTTAGCTCACAACGGGACGGGTTGACGTTCTTTTTCCCCCACCCCGGCAGGCCCGGCGCTTCCATGACCATTAACGTCATAGTCATGTCGACTTCCGCATCGTTCACCGAAGGCCCTGACGACCCGACGGTCATCGACCGTCTCGTCTCGGCCAATCAGCGGTACGCCGCCGGCTTCGAGGACCCGGGTATGGACGCGCGCCCCGTGCTGCACGTCGCCGTGGTCGCCTGCATGGACGCCCGCCTCGACCTCCACGACGCGCTGGGCCTGGAGCTCGGCGACTGCCACACCATCCGCAACGCGGGCGGCGTGGTCACGGACGACGTGATCCGGTCGCTCACCATCAGCCAGCGGGCGCTCGGCACCCGGAGCGTCATACTCATCCACCACACCAACTGCGGTCTGGAGAGCCTCACCGAGGACTTCCGGCACGAGCTGGAGGACGAGGTGGGCCAGCGTCCTTCCTGGGCCGTCGAGGCCTTCCGGGACGTGGACCAGGACGTACGGCAGTCGATGCAGCGGGTACGGACCTCGCCGTTCCTGCTGCACACCGACGACGTACGCGGGTTCGTCTTCGACGTCACGCAGGGCCTGCTGCGGGAGATCGACCCGGCCTGAGGTCCGGACGGGGATCCGGTCCGGGATACGGGCCGGGACCCGGTCCGAGTGCGTACAAAAAAGCCCTAACTCCGGCATTTCGCATGCACTTGTCCACAGGCGAGTGACACGAAGCGGTAACGGCAACAAGAATGCGTGGAGGACATGGCGGCCGGGAACCCTCCGGCCGCGCTGTCCGTGTTTCGGGGTGGGCCGCTCGCGTCGTCGTGACGCCGGCCCGAAAGGGCCGAGGAGGGCCGGGTGACGACCTATGACGATCGAGCGAGCCTCACAGATCTGACCACCACAGCGGAGCGGATCCGCAGGTCGGTGGAGGCTGTGATCGAGGGCAAGCCTGAGGTCGTACGGCTTTCGCTGACCGTGCTGCTCGCCGAGGGGCACCTCCTCATAGAGGACGTGCCGGGCGTGGGCAAGACGATGCTGGCGAAGGCCCTGGCGAGATCCATCGACTGTTCGGTGCGCCGGATCCAGTTCACGCCCGACCTGCTGCCGTCCGACATCACCGGGGTGTCGATCTTCGACCAGCAGCGGCGCGACTTCGAGTTCAAGCCGGGCGCGATCTTCGCGCAGATCGTGATCGGCGACGAGATCAACCGTGCGTCGCCCAAGACCCAGTCCGCGCTCCTGGAGTCCATGGAGGAGCGGCAGGTCACCATCGACGGCCAGACCTACGAGCTGCCCAACCCGTTCATGGTGGTGGCCACCCAGAACCCGGTCGAGATGGAGGGCACCTACCCCCTCCCCGAGGCCCAGCGCGACCGCTTCATGGCCCGCGTCTCCATCGGTTACCCCTCCCCCGAGGCGGAACTGCAGATGCTGGACGTGCACGGCGGGCTCTCCCCGCTGGCCGACCTCCAGCCGGTGGCGCACGCGCACGACATCGTGAAGCTGATCGACGCCGTCCGTACGGTGCACGTCGCGGACGCGGTACGGCGCTACGCGGTCGAGCTGGTCGGCGCCACCCGCACCCACCCCGACCTGCGCCTGGGCGCCTCGCCGCGCGCCACCCTGCACCTGCTGCGGGCCGCGAAGGCCTCCGCCGCGCTCAGCGGCCGGGAGTACGCGCTGCCCGACGACGTACAGGCACTGGCGGTGGCGGTCCTCGCGCACCGGCTGCTGCCGACGGCGCAGGCCCAGCTGAACCGGCGCACCTCCGAGCAGGTCGTGCTGGACATCCTCCAGCGCATCCCCGTGCCCACCAGCGGTGCCGCGCCCGCACCGCCGTACGGCACGCCCGGCGTCCGGCCGCTGTGATGTCGGGGGCGGGCCCCGAGGCCGGGCCCGGGGAGAAGGACGCCGGGGAGAAGAACGGCCTCCGGGCGGCGCTGTCCGGGCTGACCACGCGCGGCCGGTCCTTCCTGGCCGCCGGTCTCGCCGCGGCGGTCTGCGCGTACGTCCTGGGGCAGGGCGACCTGCTGCGGGTGGGGCTGCTGCTGGCCGTGCTGCCGCTGATGTGCGTGGTGGTGCTGTACCGCACGCGCTACCGGGTCGCGGGCAGCCGCCGGCTGACCCCGGCACGGGTGCCCGCCGGTTCCGAGGCCCGGGTGCACCTGCGGATGGAGAACGTCTCGCGGCTGCCCACCGGGCTCCTGATGCTCCAGGACCGGGTGCCGTACGTGCTGGGGCCGCGCCCCCGCTTCGTACTGGACAAGGTGGAGGCGGGCGGGCGGCGCGAGGTGTCCTACCGGGTCCGCTCCGACCTGCGCGGACGGTATCCGCTGGGTCCGCTGCAGCTGCGGCTGACGGACCCGTTCGGGATGTGCGAGCTGAGCCGCTCGTTCAGCGCGTACGACACACTGACGGTGATCCCCCGGGTGGAGGCGCTGCCTCCGGTACGGCTGACGGGCGAGGCCAACGGGTACGGCGACGGGCGGCTGCGGTCGCTCGCGCTGGCCGGCGAGGACGACATCATTCCGCGCGGCTACCGGCACGGCGACGACCTGCGCCGGGTGCACTGGCGCTCCACCGCGCGCTACGGCGAGCTGATGGTGCGCCGCGAGGAGCAGCCGCAGCGGGCCCGCTGCACGGTGCTGCTCGACACCCGGCGGGCCGCCTACCTGGGGGCAGGGCCCGGCTCGGCGTTCGAGTGGGCGGTGTCGGGGGCGGCGTCCTCGCTGGTGCACATGCTCGAACGGGGCTTTTCGGTACGGCTGTTGACGGACGACGGGACCTCGGTGCCGGGTGACGGCGGGGGCGGATTCGCCGGTTCCACACAGGAGTCGGCGGACTCGGCCGGGCTGATGCTGGACACCCTCGCGGTCGTCGGGCACTCCGAGGGCGGCGGTCTGTCCCCCTCGTACGACGTCCTGAGGGGCGGCAACGAAGGGCTGCTGATCGCCTTCTTCGGTGACCTCGACGACGAGCAGGCGGCGGTGGCGGCGCAGATGCGGCAGCGCAGCGGCGGGGCGGTCGCGTTCGTCACGGACAGCGCGCTGTGGGCCGAGGGGGCGGATCCCTCGGGTGCCCTGCGGGAGAAGGCCGAGGACCGGCTGCGGCTGCTGCGCGACGCGGGCTGGACGGCGGTCTCCGTACCGCCGGGGGCGCCGCTGCCCGACCTGTGGCGGCAGGCGGAGGCGCAGCGCACGGGCGGCGTCGACTTGAAGAGCATGAAGACGGGAACATCGGGGATGTCGGGGATCTCGGGGGGCTGGTCATGAGCGGGACCTGGCTCGTGCGCGAGGACGGGTTCAGCGGGGGCCTGTTCAGCGCGGACGGGTTCAGCGCGGACGTGTTCAGCGCGGACGTGTTCAGCGGGGGCCGGTCGTGAGCGGGCGCGGGCGGATGACGCTCTGTGCGCTGGCCGCCACCCTGATGGCGTCCGCGGCGCTGATTCCGCTGGTGACGGACGCGGGCTGGTTCGTCACGGCGGCGGTCCTGCTCGCCGTGCAGGCGGGCGTCGGTGCGCTGGCGCGGCGGGTGCCGCTGGCCAGGGCGCTGACGGTGACGGTCCAGCTGGTCGTCTCGATGCTGCTGGTGACCCTGCTGTTCGCGGGGACGAAGGCGGTGGCCGGGGTGCTCCCGGGCCCTGACGCGGTCGAGGAGTTCGGGCGGCTGCTGAGCACGGGGTCCGCCGACATCAACCGGTACGCCATTCCGGCACCGGCGTCCGAGGGCATCCGGCTGATGCTGATCGGCGGGGTGCTGCTGATCGGGCTCACGGTGGACACCCTCGCCGTGACGTTCCGCAGCGCGGCCCCCGCCGGGCTGCCGCTGCTCGCCCTGTACTCGGTGGCCGCGGGTCTTTCGGGCGGCGGCGCGAGCTGGCTGTACTTCCTGCTGGCCGCGTCCGGCTATCTGCTGCTGCTCCTGGCCGAGGGCCGGGACCGCCTCGCGCAGTGGGGCCGGGTGTTCGGCGGGGCCGCCCAGGGGGCGCCGCGGCAGAGCGCCGCGGGGCTGGACCGGGGCAGCGGTGTGCCGCTCGCCCCGATCCGTACCGGACGGCGCATCGGCGTCCTCACCCTGGGCGTCGCCGTACTGGTCCCGGCCCTGCTGCCCGCCCTGAACGGCGGCCTGCTGGGCGGGAGCGGACCGGGGCGCGGCGGAAGCGGGGGCGGCGGCACCATCTCCGCGGTGAACCCCGTGGTCTCCCTCCAGGAGAGCCTCAACCAGCCGGTCGACCGCGAGGTGCTGCGCTACAGGACGACGGCGCAGCAGACGCAGGACATGTATCTGCGGCTCCTCGCCCTGGACGAGTTCGACGGCACCGCGTGGAAGTCCTCCGAGCGCAAGCTCAAGGACGTGGCCAACCCGCTGCCCCGCCCCGCGGGCCTGCGCCCCGACGTCCCCACCACCGAGATCGCCACCAACATCTCGGCCGCCGGGTCGTACTCCCAGATCTGGCTGCCGATGCCCTTCCCCGCGTCGCAGGTCGACATCGACGGGCGCTGGCGGTACGAGCCGGAGGGCCGCACCCTGATCGGCGACGGGGGCCAGACCACCAGCGGCGTCAAGTACACCGTCCGCAGCCTGGCCGTGCAGCCGACGAAGGAGGACCTGGCGAAGGCCCCGCCCACCCCTCCCGGGCTGCGCAAGGAGTACACCAAGGTGCCGGGGGACCTGCCGCCGGTGGTGAAGCAGACGGCGCTCCAGGTGACGAAGGGCGCGGGCAACGACTACGAGCGGGCGGTCCTGCTCCAGAAATGGTTCGCCTCCGAGGGCGGCTTCACATACGACACCCAGGTGCAGTCGGGTACCGGCTCGAAGGCCATCGTCAACTTCCTGAAGCAGAAGGAGGGCTTCTGCGTCCACTTCTCCTTCTCGATGACGGCGATGGCGCGGACGCTGGACATCCCGGCGCGGGTCGCGGTGGGCTTCACGCCGGGCACGGCGAGGTCGGACCAGACGATGTCGGTCGGGCTGCGGGACGCGCACGCCTGGCCCGAGCTGTATTTCGAGGGCATCGGCTGGACCCGGTTCGAACCGACCCCGACCCGGGGCAACGCGCCCTCGTACACCCGGCAGGAGACCCCGACGGACGGCCCGAGCAGCCCGGCGCAGCCGACCACCGGCGCGACGAGCGCGCCGACCGCGGCGCCGAAGCCGTCGGACAGCTGCCCTGCCGCCGAGCGGAGGCAGGGAAACTGCGGTCAGAACGCGCAGGCGGGCCCGGCGCGCCCGACCGACAGGGGTACGCCTACCGGCACGGTGGTGGGGATCGCGCTGGGCGTACTGGCGCTCGTACTCCTGCCGTCGCTTCCGCTGCTGTGGCGCACCCGGGTACGGGCCCGGCGGCTGGGTTCGGGCGGGCGCACGCCGTCGGACGCGGCGGTCCGGACCCTGGCGGCCTGGCGGGAGATCACCGACTCGGCGTGGGACCTGGGCATCGCGCCGGACGACTCGCAGACGCCGCGCAAGACGGCGGCGCGCATCGTCCGGCTGGGTTCGCTGGCGGGTCCGCCGGCGGAGGCGGTGCACCGGGCGGCCGGTGCGGTGGAGCAGGTGCTCTACGCTCCGGTGCCGCAGACGAGCAGCGGCCTGGTGGACGATGTGCACCGGGTACGGGCCGGGCTGTGGGACGCCGTGAACCGGCGGAGGCGACTGCGGGCGCTGCTGCTGCCGCGCTCGGCCGTGCGGGTGGCGTGGGCGCTGTCGGGGCGCTGGTCGGCACTGACGGGCCGCCTGTCGGCGCGACGGCCGCGGCTGGACGGGTGGACCGCGACGGTGCGGCGCCGGGTGGTCCGTCAGCGCGGGTGAGACGTCGGGAGTGAGGTGGGGACATGTGTGAGGGGGCGGCCACCGTCTGGTGGCCGCCCCCTCACGGGTACTGCTCAGGTGTGGTGCGCACGCTTACTGCTCGTTCTGCGTCAACTGCCCTGCTGCTCGTCGCGGCGGCGCTGCCAGCGCTGCTCTATGCGGTTCATCACCGAGCGGCGCTGCCTGGGCTGGCGGCGACCTGCGTCCGCCATGCCGGGAACGGGTTGTTCGCCTGGTTTGGGAGCCTTGCGCCATCCGGTGACCGCGAGGACGGCACAGCCGAGCATGACAAGGAAGCCGACCACGCTCACCCAGATTTGCTGGGCGACCATTCCGGCCATGAGGAGCGCGATACCCACAAGAAAGCCTGCGACCGCCTGGTAGACCCGTCGCCGGGTGTACGTACGCAGCCCGCTTCCCTCAAGCGCTGTCGCGAATTTGGGATCTTCGGCGTACAGCGCTCGCTCCATTTGCTCGAGCATTCGCTGCTCGTGCTCCGAGAGCGGCACGGAGTCCTCCTACTCGTCGGTCGCGGGGGGCGACCGGATGCGGCCCTTTCAGAATAGGCAGGGAATCGCCCCCGTGAAACCCGCCCTCTACGCCAATTCGCCAATCCGGGCCGCCGTGCCGGCTTGGCTGTTGAAGCGTGCATTCCCCAACGGCCGACCCGTCATGCCGACGGTGTCCTTCGATCATACGGGGCCCGGCGGCTGATCGGGGGGCCTGTGGCGGACTCCGTACTTCACTCGTACCCGGACTCGTCCCTGATCAGCCCCCGTGGAGGGACCGTTCGGGGCGTTGGCGGGCATTGCTCCGGACGGGCCCGGTAGCTGCTCCGGACCGGCTGGTGACGCGCTGGGGACCGGCTGGTGACGCCCTCCGGACGCTCCCGAGACGCACTCGGGGCTCAATCCGGACTCGCTCCGGGCTCACTCCGCGCTCGCTCCCGACGCGTTCTGGACGTGCTCACTCCCGACGCGTTCTGGACGTGCTCGGGGCCTGTCGCCGGGTGCGCTGCGGGGCTCCGGCTCAGGCCCGCTTTCCGCCCAGTACGTGCAGCTGGGTGGCCACCGCGTGGAACGCGGGGAGCTCGGCGGCGGCCGCCTCCAGCTTCAGCAGGGCCTCCATGGCGCCCGGCTCGGTGTCGACCAGGACGCCGGGGACCAGGTCGGCGAAGACCCGGACGCCGTGCACGGCACCGACCTCGACGCCCGCGCGGTCGGCCAGCTCCGAGAGCTGCTCGGCGGTGAAGCGGCGGGGCACCGGGTCGCCCTCGCCCCAGCGGCCCGCCGGGTCGGTGAGGGCCTGGCGGGCCTCGTTGAAGTGGCCGGCCAGGGCGCGGGCCAGGACGGCGCCGCCGCTTCCGGCGGCGAGCAGGCTGAGCGTGCCGGCCGGGCGCAGGGCCGCGACCACGTTGCCCAGGCCCTCGGCCGGGTCGTCGACGTACTCCAGGACGCCATGGGCCAGGACGGCGTCGAAGCCGTCGCGCTCGACCACGTCGAACAGGCCGAGCGCATCGCCCTGGACTCCGCGGACGCGGTCGGCGACCCCGGCCTCGGCGGCCCGGCGCTCCAGCGCGAACAGGGCGTTGGGGCTGGGGTCGACCACGGTGACGCGGTGGCCGAGCTTGGCGACGGGCACCGCGAAGTTGCCGGTGCCGCCACCGGTGTCGAGGACGTCCAGGCTCTCGCGGCCGGTTTCCTTGACGCGGCGGTCGAGGGCGTCCTTGAGGACCTCCCAGACCACGGCGGTACGGAGGGAGGCGCGGGGGCGCATCGATTCCGACACGGCATTGACTCCTCGGTGAACGGTGCGGGGCGAACAGTGCGGGGCGAACGGTGCGATCAACCCCGCTGACAAGGCCCCGCCCAGCCTAATGGCCCCCGGGCCCCGCCCAGGTCACCCCGCCTGCGCGGGGCCCGGCCGGGTGCCGGGGTCCGGTGTGTGCCGGGTGGGATCCGGTGCGCCTGGGGCGGGGTCCGGGGCACTCCGGGCAGGGTCCGATGCGCCTCGGGCGGGATCCGGTGCGTGCCGGGCGGGGTCCGGTGCGTCCCGGGTCTGCCCGGGGCCCGGCTCCTGGCCGTGCCCGGTCCCCTCCTGTCCGTCCCTGGTCCTGGGGAGCAGCGGCTGGAGTACGAGCATCCGCTCGACGATCCGGAGGAACATCGCGGCGTCGCGCACCAGGTCGTCGGCGTCCCTGGCGCTCGCCGCGCCTCGTATGCCCGCTTCCGCGCGGGCCCTGCGCTCGGCGCCGGAGGCGAACAGGGCGCTCCACTCCGCCAGTTCGGGTGCGGTCTCGGGCAGCACCTCCCAGGCGCTGCGGATGCGCTGCCTGCGGCGCGGGGTGGGCTCGGGGCGGCCACGGGCGGCGAGGACCGCGGCGGCGGTGCGCAGCGCGGCCAGGTGCGCCGTGGCGTACCGCTCGTGGGCGGCTTCGGTGACCACGGCTTCCTCCAGCCCCTGGCGGGCCTGGGCGAGCAGGTCGAGGGCGGCCGGCGGCGCCGTGGAGCGGCGCTGCACCGGGTGGACGTCGGCGTGAACATCGGCGTGGACACCAGCGCGAGCCATGACGAGCCTCCTGTCGTCGGGTAACGGCGCTGTGGCCGTATGTGCCCACTGTGAGGGACGCCACTGACAATCCGGCCTGACCTGGGCTTTTGCCCGAAGGCCCGGAGGGCATACTTTTAGACTGACCGGTCAGTTCAAAAATGGGGAGGGTGCGTGGACAGCCCGCACACCGGGACAGCAGTGACCGCAGTGAACTTTGGTCTGAAGGGCCCGCGCGGCTGGGCGTTCCGAGGCGTGGACTGCACCGCGCCCGCCGGTTCTTTCGTCGCGATCGTGGGTCCTTCCGGGTCCGGCCGCACCTGTCTGCTGCTCGCGCTCACCGGCCGCATGCGTGCCACCGAGGGCCACGCCGAAGTGGGTGGCCTGCGGCTGCCGAAGCAGCTGGCGGGCGTACGCCGCATCAGCGCGCTGGGCCCCGTGACAGGCGTGAGCGAGCTCGACTCCGCCTTCACCGTCGCCGAGCACCTGCGCGAACGGGCCCTGCTGCAGCGCCGGTTCGACGGATCGCTGCGGTCGCTGCTGCAGCGGCCCTCGGCGCGGCGGGCGGCGGCCCGAGCCAGGATCGACGCCGCGCTGGCCGCGGTGGGGCTCGACCTCGCCTCGCTGCCCAAGGGCGAGCGCACGTCCGTACGGGACCTGGAGCGGCTGGAGGCACTGCGGCTGTCCGTCGGACTGGCGCTGATGGCCTCGCCGCAGCTTCTGGCGCTGGACGACGCGGACCTGAAGCTGTCCGACGCGGAGCGCGCGCAGGCGTGGGACCTGCTGCGGTCGGTGGCTGAGGCGGGGACGACGGTGCTGGCCGTGTGCAGCGAGCCGCCGGCGGACGCGCTGCGGATCAGCACCGCGGCCGACGCCTCAAGAGGCGACGGCGCCACCGGCGCAGACACAAGCGCGGACGCAGACGCAGGCACAGGCGCGGACGCAGGCACAGGCGCTGCCGCAGACACAGACACAGCGAAGAACACGACGCAGGACTCGACCGAGGAGGGGGCGGCCGATGCGCTCGCCGAAACTGGCCGCTCTTGAGCTGAAGCGGTTCGGCAGGGGGAAGCTGCCGAGGGCCGCGCTGGTGGCGCTCCTGCTGCTGCCGCTGCTGTACGGAGCCCTGTACCTGTGGTCCTTCTGGGACCCGTACGGGTCGCTCGACAAGATCCCCGTGGCGCTCGTCAACGACGACAAGGGTGCGACCGCTGCGGGCAAGAAGATCGCCGCCGGTGACGAGATCACCAAGAAGCTGCTCGACAGCAAGGTCTTCGACTGGCAGGAAGTGAGCGCGAAGGATGCCAAGGACGGCGTCGAGAGCGGCAGTTACTACCTGTCGCTGACCATGCCTTCCGACTTCAGCGAGCGGATCGCCTCCAGCTCGGGCGACTCCCCGGAGACGGGCGCACTCCAGGTGCGTACGAACGACGCCAACAACTACATCGTCGGGCAGATCTCCCGGTCGGTGTTCTCCGAGGTCCGCAGGGCTGCTTCCACCAACACCTCCCGCAGCTTCCTCGACAAGATCTTCATCTCGTTCTCGGACATCCACGACGCGACCGAGAAGGCCGCCAAGGGCGCCACCGACCTCGACAAGGGTGTCGGCAAGGCGAAGAAGGGGTCCAAGGACCTCGCCAACGGGCTGACGAGCGCCAAGAAGGGCAGCGGGGACCTGTCGGGCGGCATCACGAAGCTCGACAAGGGCGCGGGCGACGTCGCGAACGGCGCCAAGCAGGTCGCCGACGGCACCAAGCAGCTCTCCGCGAAGGTCAACGGGATCGCCGGTCAGGTCCGCCCGTACCTGAAGGACGACGGCCAGTCGATCGCGCACGCGGCGCAGCTCGTCGCGGACTCCTCGAAGATCACCCGCAACCACCTGGACACCCTGGTCAAGCGGGCTCCCGGCGCCGCGAAGGAGTCACGCAAGGTCGCCACCGAGCTGGCCGCCGTGCACAAGGAGTTCTGCGAGGGCGCCGCCCCTGAGGGGACCGAGGGCGATCCCCGGGACGCCGCCCGCACGAAGGCCTGCCCGATCCTCAAGAAGGGCGTCACGGCGGCCGAGGAGGCCGCCACGGTGGCCGAGGACGTCCACGCCATGGTCAAGGACAGCAACAGCGACCTGGCTCTGCTCGACACCCGGCTCAAGGACGTCCAGAGCAAGTCCGAGGACCTCGTCCGCAAGGCCCCGCACCTGGACGACGACCTCAAGGGCGCCGTCGCGAAGGTGAACGCGCTGAACTCGGGCGCCCAGCAGGTCTCCCAGGGCGCGAACAAGGTGCACATGGGCCTCTCCTCGGCCCGTACCGGCGCCACCGACCTCGACAAGGGCGTCGGCAAGCTGAAGACCGGGGCGAACAACCTGGACGGCGGCCTCTTCAAGCTCGCCGACGGCAGCGGGAAGCTCGCCGGCGGGCTGCACGACGGCGTGGCCAAGATCCCCGACTACGACAAGGACGCCCGGGACAAGCGCACCGAGGTGATGGCCGACCCGGTCAAGCTCGCCTCGCAGTCGATGCACAAGGCGCCCAACTACGGCACCGGTTTCGCCCCGTACTTCATCCCGCTGTCCCTGTGGGTCGGCGCGATGGTGGCGTACATGCTGATCCAGCCGCTCAACCGGCGTGCGCTGGCCGCGGGTGCCTCCGCCTGGCGGATCGCCTTCGCGGGCTGGCTGCCGGTCGCCGCGCTCGGCGTGCTCCAGATCGCCGCCCTGATGTCCGTACTGCACTGGGGGCTCGGCCTGGAGATGGCCCGCACCGCCGGGACACTGGGCTTCCTGGCCCTGGTGACGTGCTGCTTCGCGGCGATCATCCAGTGGCTGAACGCCCGCTTCGGTGCGGCGGGACGCATCCTGGTGCTCGCCGTGCTGATGCTTCAGCTGACGTCGGCGGGCGGCACGTACCCCGTCCAGACGTCTCCGGGCTTCTTCAACGCGATCCATCCCTTCCTGCCCATGACGTACGTCGTCGAGGGGCTGCGCAGGCTGATCTCCGGTGGCGGTCTGGAACCGGTCTGGACGGGCAGCCTGGTGC
Source organism: Streptomyces sp. NPDC048442 (assembly GCF_040651475.1). NCBI lineage: Bacteria > Bacillati > Actinomycetota > Actinomycetes > Kitasatosporales > Streptomycetaceae > Streptomyces > Streptomyces sp. NPDC048442. The sequence goes on along the minus strand of NZ_JBEZKB010000005.1, from coordinate 21,267 downwards.
TGGCCGCCTTCACCGCGGGGGCGCTCGCCCTCACCGCCCTGTCCGCCCGGCGCAAGCAGGTCTGGACGCTGGACCGGCTGCACCCGGAGCTGAGCCTGTGAGCACCCCGCCGGTACGCCCCGAGAGCGCCGCGGAAGCCGGGAGACCTGGGAGAATCCACTCCATGGACAGCACCAGCACGCGCCGCCGCAACACCCGGCAGAAGCTCTATGAGGCGGCCGTGACGCTCATCGCCGAGAAGGGCTTCTCCTCGACCACGGTGGAGGAGATCGCCGAGCGGGCCGGTGTCGCCAAGGGCACGGTGTACTACAACTTCAAGAGCAAGAGCGAGCTCTTCGAGGAGCTGCTGCGGTACGGCGTCGGGCTGCTCACCGCGTCCCTCCAGGAGGCGGCCGACGAGACCGCCTCAAGAGGCGGCACCAAGGTCGAGGCACTGGACGCGATGATCCGGGCCGGTCTGCTCTTCATCGACCGCTACCCGGCCTTCACCCAGCTGTACGTGGCCGAGCTGTGGCGCACCAACCGGGCCTGGCAGTCGACGCTCCTGGTGGTGCGCCAGCAGGCGGTGGCCGTCGTCGAGACCGTCCTCACCGAGGGCGTCGCGAACGGGGAGCTGACCGAGGAGATCGACATCCCGCTGACCGCCGCGGCGCTGGTCGGGATGGTGCTGGTGGCCGCGCTGGACTGGCAGGCGTTCCAGAGCGAGCGCTCCCTGGACGACGTCCACTCGGCGCTGTCCAGGCTGCTGCACGGGCGGGTGGGCGGCACCCAGCGCTGAGCGCGCGCGGCAGGCACGGCAGACGCTGAAGGCACGGCAGACCCTGCAGCCACGAAAAACACCGGTCCGGTGAGGCTCGATCCCCCCGAGCCTCACCGGACCGGTGCGTCACCCCCGTGCCCCGTTACGTCCAGGGAGCCGCGCCGCTTCCGCCGCCCCGTGTCGGCGGTCTCGGCGTCGGCGCCCCTTCCGTGCTCACCACTCTGTCGTGTCCCCAGGTGGGAGCCCATCCGCGTACCTACTCATCTCTCGTACTAGGTACGGATACTCAAGCCTGCGTGTTCCACCTCAGTCGCGCCCGGCGGCAACTGGCTACGATCACGTCCGTGTCCGTACTCCCTCTCGTCTTCACCAGTGGCTGGGCCAGCGGAATCAACGCCTATGCGGTGGTCCTGCTCCTCGGCGTCTTCGGCGCGACCGGACTGACCGACGAGGTGCCTGCCTCGCTGCAGCGCACCGATGTCCTGGTGGTCGCCGGAATCCTCTTCCTGTGCGAGGCGGTCAACGACAAGATCCCGTACCTGGACTCGCTCTGGGACAGCGTCCACACGGTGATCCGGCCGATCGCTGGCGCGGTCGTCGGAGCGCTGCTCGCCGGGCAGAACGGCTCGCTGCCGGAGCTGGCGGCCGGCGCGGTGGGCGGTTCGACCGCACTGGTCAGCCATCTGGTCAAGGCCGGGACGCGGATGGCGGTGAACACCTCGCCCGAGCCGTTCAGCAACATCGTGGTGAGCACCGCGGAGGACCTGGGCGTCGCGGGGGTCATCACCTTCGCCATATTCCATCCGGTCGCGGCGGCCTCGATCGCCGCGGCGCTGCTGCTGACCGGGCTGGTGATACTGGTCTTCCTGGCGAGCCGGATCAGGCGGTTCCGCCGCCGTCGTGCACAGCGCCGCGAAGAGAAACGCCTGGCGGGGAGGGGTGCCGGGAGCGGTGCGCCGCCTCCCGGCTGAATTGTCGGTGGCGGCCGTTAAAGTCACTGGCATGGCACGGATTGTGGTGATCGGCGCCGGGCTCGGCGCGATGGCGACCGCCGCCCGGCTGGCCGTCGCGGGCCACCGGGTGACGGTGTACGAGCGCGGGGAGACGTACGGCGGCTCGGTGGGCCGCTTCGAGCGGGCCGGGTTCGCCTTCGACACGGGCCCCGACCTGCTGCACCTTCCCGCCGTGTACCGGGACGTGTTCGTGAAGACGGGCAAGGAGCCCCTCGAATCGTGCGTCGCCATGGCGCAGGCCGACCCGGCGAGCAGGCACTTCTTCCCGGACGGCACGGCGGTCTCGCTGCCCAACGCCTCGCGCGCCGGTGTCGTTTCGGCGCTGGAGGAGGCGCTGGGATCCGGCCTCGGCGAGCGCTGGGGCGAGTTCATGAACCGGGCGCGGGACGCCTGGGACCGCACCCGGCGCCCGCTCCTCGAAGAGCCGCTGCGTGCCGACCGGCAGGCGCTGGGCCGCGATCCGTACCCCTCCGTACGGCAGAAGCGGCTGCTGCGCCGCGACCGGCAGGCGGCCACCCTCGCCGAGGTCGCCGCCCGGGAGCTGGCCGATCCCCGGCTCGCCGCCCTGCTGGAGAGTTACGCGCTGGCGTACGGCCTGGACCCGCGCGACGCCCCCGCATCGGCCGCCGTACTGCCGTATCTGGAGCAGACCTTCGGCAGCTGGTACGTGGCCGGGGGCACCCGGGAGCTGGCCCGTGCGCTCCACGAGCGGTGTCTGGCCCGCCGGGTGGAGTTCGTCTTCGGAGCGGAAGTCGCCTCGGTCGTCGAGAAGGACGGCCGGGCGGCGGGCGTGGAGCTGGCCGACGGGACTCTCGTCGAGGCGGCATCGGTGGTCGCGGCGGTGCCCCCGGAGCGGCTGTCCGCGCTGCTGGGCGGGCGGGACGCGTACGGGACGCCGCCTTCGGACGAGCCGGGTCCGGTGCGAGCCGACCTTCCGGTGCGAGCGGGCCGGGTGACGGTGTTCCTGGCGCTCAAGGGCGGCCGGGAGGCCGGCGCGGTGCACCGGAGCGTGGTGCACCCCGCGCACCGGGAGTTCGAACTCCGGGAGATCTTCGACGAGTTGGGCCTGGTGGAGTCCGTCGGCGACGACCTCTCCCCCACCGTGTTCGTCTCGCGCCCCGACGATCCGGCCCTGCGCCCCGACGACGGGCACGAGGCCGTGGTGCTCACCGCCGCCGCACCGGTGCACGCCGCGTACGACTGGAGCAGGCCGGACCTGGCCACGCTCTGGGCCGACCGGATGGTGTCCGCCGCGGCCACCGCGATTCCGGGTCTGGCCGACCGAATCCTGTGGCGCGAGGTCCGTACGCCCCGGGACACCCGAGCCGTGACCGGCGCGGCGGGCGGGGCGGTTCCGCCGCCCTCGCTGGCAGGTCGGTCCGCTCGCTTCCTCGCCCCGTCGAACTCCACCGCCCTCCCCGGGCTGTACGCGGCCGGCGGCTGGGCGCACCCGGGCGGCGGGCTCGCGCACGCAGGGATGTCGGGGGCGCTGGTCGCCGGGCTGATCGTGGAGGGCGACGGCTTCCGCGGCTCCCGGTAACAGGCTGCCCGTGACAGACACGACGCCGCTTTGTCCACTGTCGGCAGTGGACAAAGCGGCGTCGTGCTGATGCGGGTGCCGGTGCGGGTGCGCGGTGCGGGTGCGCGGTGTGCGGTGCGGGAGGTCAGTACCGGTACTGGCCGTTCGCCCCGGTGTCGTAGCCGTTCGGGTATCCGGCCGGCTGCTGCGGCGCCTCCGGGCCGAGCGGCTGCTCGCCGTCGCGCTGGTGGGGCACGTGCGGCACCCACACCCCGCCGGGCGGCGTCTCGCCCGCGTAGTTCTCGTAGCCGCCGGTGTTGTACTGCTGCTGGCCGCCGTACAAGTCGTAGTCGCCGCCGCTGCCGTAGGACTGGGTGCCGATGTACGGATCGGAGTAGGCGGCGTACTGCTGCTGCCCGCCGTCGTACGCGTAGGCCCCGGTGTCGTGGGACTGGCCGCCCTGCGGGTCGTAGGCGGGGTAGGACCCGCTGCCGAAGTCGTCGAAACCCTGTGCCTGGGGCGCGGCGGACTGCGAGGCGGCGTAGGGCGCCGAGGAGTCGTAGATCCCGTACCGGCCGGTCTCGTCGGGCATCGGCTGCGGCTCGTAGACCGCGGTCTGCGGGTCGGGGTGGCCGGCCGTGCCGTGCTGCCCCTGGGTGTCGAAGCCGGGCGCTCCGTCGTCGAACCCAGCCGCTCCGCCGAATGCGGGTGCTCCGTCGAAACCCTGCGCGGCGTCAAAACCCTGCGCGGCGTCAAAACCGGCGTCGGGCCGGTCCTGCGCCTCGTACTCCAGGTCGGAGACCTGCAACGTCGGCTGCTGTGCGGCGGATTCCTCCGCACCGCCCCTGCGTCGCTTGCTCGCGCCCGGACTGCCGCCGATCGCCCAGCCCGTGGAGAAGCCGCGGCGGAAGGACAGCGTGACGTACGTCTGGCCGACGGCGAAGGCGACGGCGCCCGCCGCGATCACCACGACGGACGGCAGCAGCACGCCGACCACGACGACGGAGAAGCCCGCGAACGCGAGCACCCGCCAGCGCAGCCGTGCCTTGTACTGCAACAGCACTTCGCCGAGCAGCCACAGCGCGACGACGCCGAATGCGATGTAGAGGACCGTCCAGCCCATGTACGCCCCTCTCCTGCTGCCGCGGATCCCCTGGTGGACTCGGCGGCGCGAGTACAGCTGTGGTGACTGCTACGACGACGGCCGCGTCGGCGGTGACGTCTGGCGTTGCGTTTCGTGTGTGTCGTGCAGTCCGAGATTCTCGTAGATCTCAAGTGTCGCCGTCGAGTTGTTCAGCGTGATGAAGTGCATTCCCGGTACACCTTCGGCAAGCAGCGTCGCGCAGAACTCGGTGGCGAACTCGATGCCAATGGAGCGTACAGCGGCCGGATCGTCCTTGACCGCGAGGATGCGCTCTTTCACGGCGTCGGGGAAATGCGCGTTGCTGAGCTGCGGAAGCCGGTCCAGCTGCTTGACCAGCGTGACAGGCATCACTTCGGGGATGATCGGGGTGTCGCAGCCCGCCGCCTGGACGCGGTCCCGCATCCGCAGATAGCTCTCCGGATCGAAGAACATCTGCGTGATGGCGTAATCGGCACCGGCCCGGCACTTCTCCACGAAGTGGCGGATGTCGGAATCCCAGGTGTCCGAGCGCGGGTGCATCTCGGGAAATGCGGCGACACCGACACAGAAGTCGCCGGACTCCTTGATGAGTGCGACGAGTTCGGAGGCGTACGTCACGCCTTCCGGGTGACGGACCCACTCGCCCATCGGGTCGCCGGGCGGGTCGCCGCGTACCGCGAGGATGTTCCGGATTCCGGCGTCGGCGTACTGCCCGACCATGTTGCGCAGCTGGGCGACCGAGTGGTCGACGGCGGTGAGGTGCGCGACGGGCGTGAGGGTGGAGTCGGAGGCGATCTTCTGGGTGGCCTTGACGGTGCCCTCGCGCGTGGAGCCACCCGCTCCGTAGGTCACGGAGACGAAGCTGGGGGCCACCGCCTCGACACGACGCAGGGCGTTCCAGAGGTTCTGCTCACCCTTCTCGGTCCTGCGGGCCGAGAATTCGAAGGAAAACGACGTCTTTCCGGTCTCCAGCAGCTCACGCACCGTAAGCGCGCGGTCTGTTCTGGTGGAAGCTGTGCCAAGGGCCATGTCGAAAGGTTAGCCAGGGGCGTGCCGCACCCCCAACCGCCAAGGAGACAAAGGTCCGTTATGCCGGTTTCTTGTCCACCCTTCGGACAGTTGTCCGGCCAAACACCCGTCGCCCACCGCGGTCGTACGACCGTCACCTGCCGGTCGTGCGACCGTCGCCTACCGGTCGTACGACCTGATCCGCTTGGCCAGATCGGCGGCGGCAGCAGCCGGGTCGGCAGCCTCGGTGATCGCGCGGACGACCACGACGCGGCGGGCGCCCGCGGCCAGCACCTCGTCGAGGTTGCGCGCGTCGATGCCGCCGATGGCGAACCAGGGGCGGCTCTGGGCGAGCGAGGCCGCGTACCGCACGAGGCCGAGCCCGGGGGCGTACCGGCCGGGCTTGGTGGGGGTGGGCCAGCAGGGACCGGTGCAGAAGTAGTCGACGCCCGGCTCGGCGACGGCGGCGTCGACCTCGGACTCGGCGTGCGTGGAGCGGCCGATCAGGACGTCGCCGCTGCGGGAGCCGAGGATCGCGCGGGCGGCGGGGACCGGCAGGTCGCCCTGGCCGAGGTGGAGGACGTCGCTGCCGATGGCGTGCGCCACGTCGGCGCGGTCGTTCACGGCGAGGAGCTTGCCGTGCCGGCGGCAGGCGTCGGCGAGGACCGCCAGGTGCTCCAGCTCCTCGCCCGCCTCCATGCCCTTGTCGCGGAGCTGAACGATGTCGACGCCACAGGACAGCACCGCGTCGAGGAAGGCCGGAAGGTCTCCCTGCGCCTTGCGGGCGTCCGTGCAGAGGTAGAGCCGGGCGTCGGCGAGCTGCGCGCTGGGCGTGGGCATGGTGCGGTTCCCCCCGTGGTGGCGGGGTGTCCCCCGTCGGTCGGCGGCGGTGTGCGGTCCGCCCGGCCGGGCGGACCGCACAGCGCCGTGGTGTGGTGCGGCGTCGTCAGAGGGCGAGCGCCTGGGCGCGGCGCTTCACCTCCGTGCCGCGATTCTCGCTCAGGGCCTGGGCGGGGGTGCCGGGCAGGGTCGGGTCGGCGGTGAAGAGCCACTCCAGCATCTCCGCGTCGGAGAAGCCGTCGTCCTTCAGGACCGTCAGGAGCCCGGGAAGGCCCTTGACGATCTGGTTGCCGTCGAGGAAGGCGGCGGGCACCTGCAGCGAACGGTTCTCACCGCGCCGCACGGCGATGAGCTGGCCGTCCTTCACCAGCTGCCGCACCTTCGTCACCTCCAGGTCGAGCATCTCCGCGATGTCGGGGAGGTAGAGCCAGGCGGGGACGAGCGATTCGATCTTTGCGTCAATCTCGGTCACAGGACAAGCGTGCCATCCGGGACCGACAGTCGGTACCCGGGCCCGTCCGGCCGGGGGATTTCCTACGGCTTCCGTACGGCCGACTTCAGCGGTACGGAAGGGTCGGCGGCCAGCGCCGGGTCGAGCGCCGCCCCCGCCTCCACCAGCTTGCGGCCCTGTGCCAGGTCGCGCGGGCGGCCCACCGCGAGCAGGGCCACCAGGGCGCCGCCGCGCAGCCAGCACACCGACCAGGAGGGTCCGGCGGGCTCGCCGCGCCAGATCGTCTCGTCGGCGTCCGCGTGGTGGCCGACGTACTGCACGAAGCGGCCGAACTGCTCGGACCAGAAGTACGGCACGGGGTCGTAGGGCAGCGGGGCGCCGCCCAGGATGTTCGCGGCTACCGTGCGCGGGCCCTGGAGCGCGTTGTCCCAGTGGTGCACGAGCAGCCGCGTGCCGTACCGCCCGGACGGGAAGGAGGCGCAGTCCCCGACCGCGTACACGTCGGGGACCGAGGTCCGCAGGTGCACGTCGGCGGTGACGGAGCCGTCCGGGCCGAGCTCGATGCCGGAACCCGCCAGCCAGGCCGTCGCGGGTCTGGCGCCGATACCGACGAGGACGGCGCCGGCCGGGATCCGGCGGCCGTCGGCGAGGAGCACCGCGCCCGGCTCCACCGCCGCCACGCGCGCGTGGGTGAGGAGCTCGGCGCCGCCTTCGGCGTACCAGGCGGCCATCGGCGCGGCGATCTCGGCGGGCATCGTCCCGGCGAGCGGCCGGTCGGCGGCCTCCACGACCGTGACGGTGCAACCCGCTTCCCTTGCGGCGGTGGTGAACTCGGCGCCGATCCAGCCCGCGCCGACCACCACCACGTCGGCGGCCGCGTCCAGCACCGGGCGCAGCCGCCGCGCATCGTCGAGGGTGCGCAGCAGGTGGACGTCGGGGACGCCGGCCGTGCCGGGAAGGGTGACGGGGTCCGCTCCGGTGGCGAGGACCAGGGCGTCGTACGGCACCGGCCCGTCGGGGGTGTCGATCTCGTGGTCCGCCGGGCGCACCCCGGTGACGTCGAGCCCCAGCCGGAGCTCGATGCCCAGCGCGTCGAAGTCGACCTCGAAGGCCGAGCCCTCGGCCTTGCCGAGCAGCACCGCCTTGGACAGCGGCGGCCGGTCGTACGGCGGGTGGGGCTCGGCGCCGATCAGTGTGATCCGGCCTCCGTGGCCCTGCTCCCGCAGGGCCACGGAGGTCTGCACCCCGGCCATTCCCGCACCGACGACGACGATTCGCTTCTGCTCGCTCACCCGACCACCTTATGTATCTGACACAACGTCAGGAAAGGAGTTCCTCGACCACGCTCGTGCCGCTGCCCTCCTGGGACTCCCATGCCCAGCTCTCGTCCAGCCGAACGCGGCCGTCCGCGAGCAGCGTGACCGTGGAGACGCAATGTCCGGACGAAGTCGTTCCGTCCCGTTTCAGCTGGACGTACCTGAAGTCGAGCCGGTCCCCCGCGCGCGTGCCGACCAGCTGCCCGCGCACGACGTCGCCGCCCGCGTACTCGGCCCAGATCCGGCCGTCCTGCTCGTGGTACGTGAAGCGGGTGCGGGTGCCGACCTGCCCGGGGGCCTGGTCGGCGACCGGCGCGAGGACGAGTCCGTCGAGCGAACGGGGCACGGGGTGCTCCCTCACAGTCTGTTGAACCCAAGGACTAGTCTGGTCACCGTACAAGCACTCACGGGAGCCCGGCTGACCGGGCTGAGAGGGAGGCTGACCAGGCCTCCGACCGTACGAACCTGATCCGGGTCATGCCGGCGAAGGGAGGGGCTGGACGCCCATGCACACATCTCCACACCCGCACGCTTCCGAGCACCTGCACGCTTCCGAGCAACGGCCGTACGACGTCCTGGTGGTCGGCGGCGGAATCATCGGCCTCGTCACGGCCTGGCGGGCCGCGCAGCGCGGTCTGCGCACCGCGCTCGCCGACCCCGCACCGGGCGGCGGCGCCGCACAGGTGGCGGCCGGAATGCTGGCCGCCGTCACCGAACTCCACCACGGCGAGCAGACCCTGCTCGGCCTCAACCTCGCCTCCGCGCGCCGCTATCCGGACTTCGTCACGGAGCTGGAGGAGGCGTCGGGGCAGGACACCGGCTACCGCGCGTGCGGCACCCTCGCCGTGGCGCTGGACTCCGACGACCGGGCCCACTTGCGCGAACTGCACACCCTGCAGCGGCAGTCGGGCCTGGAGTCGGAGTGGCTGAGCGGGCGCGACTGCCGCCGACTGGAGCCGATGCTCGCGCCGGGCGTGCGCGGCGGGCTGCGGGTGGACGGCGACCACCAGATCGACCCGCGACGGCTGGCAGCCGCCCTTCTGACGGCCTGCGAGCGCGCCGGGGTGGTTGTGTACCGCACGACGGCCGAGCGGCTGTCCGTCGTACGGGAGAGGGCTTCGGGCGCGCTGCTGGCCGACGGCACCGAGGTCGTCGCCGACCAGGTGGTGCTGGCCGCCGGTTCGCTCAGCGGGCGGCTCGCGGGAGTGCCTCAAGAGGTGCTGCCGCCGGTGCGCCCGGTCAAGGGACAGGTGCTGCGGCTGACGGTGCCGCCCGCCTACGCCCCGTTCCTGAGCCGTACGGTGCGCGCCGTGGTGCGCGGCAGCGAGGTCTATCTGGTGCCGCGCGAGAACGGCGAGCTGGTCGTGGGCGCGACCTCGGAGGAGCTCGGCTGGGACACCACCGTCACGGCGGGCGGCGTCTACGAGCTGCTGCGCGACGCCCACGAGCTGGTCCCCGGCATCACCGAGCTCCCGCTCACCGAGACCCGGGCCGGGCTGCGCCCCGGCTCCCCCGACAACGCCCCGCTGCTCGGCCCCACCGCCCTGCCGGGCCTGCTGCTCGCCACCGGGCACTACCGCAACGGGGTGCTGCTGACCCCGGTCACCGGCGACGTCATGGCGGACGTCCTGACCACCGGCGAACTCCCCGAGGAGGCGCGGGCGTTCACCCCGCAGCGCTTCACTTCCGACTCCGCACCCGACTCCGCCCCCGTACCCGTGCCCGTGCCCGTACGACAGGAGCAGCCCGCATGAACACCCCGGTGAACGTGTCCGTGAACGGTGAGGGGCGCGAGGTCTGCGCCGGTACGACGCTCGACGACCTCGTCGCGGCGCTCACGCGCGCGCACGCGGGCGTGGCTGCCGCGCTCAACGAAACAGTGGTGCCGCGCGGCCGGTGGGCGGCCACCGCCCTCGCCGACGGCGACCGCGTCGAAGTACTCACCGCGGTCCAGGGAGGCTGACGACATGGCAGACGATCTCTTCGAACTGGGCGGCGCCGCGTTCTCGTCCCGGCTCATCATGGGGACCGGCGGCGCGCCCAGCCTGGAGGTGCTGGAGCGGTCGCTCGTCGCGTCCGGGACCGAGCTGACGACGGTGGCGATGCGACGGCTCGATCCGTCCGTGCGGGGCTCCGTGCTGTCCGTGCTGGAGAAGCTGGGCATCCGGGTGCTGCCCAACACGGCAGGCTGCTACACGGCGGGCGAGGCCGTGCTCACGGCCCGGCTCGCACGCGAGGCGCTGGGCACCGACTGGGTGAAGCTGGAGGTCATCGCCGACGAGCGGACCCTGCTGCCCGACCCGGTCGAGCTGCTGGACGCGGCGGAGGTACTGGTCGACGACGGCTTCACCGTGCTCCCGTACATGAACGACGACCCGGTGCTGGCGCGGAAGCTGGAGGACGTGGGCTGCGCGGCGGTCATGCCGCTGGGCTCGCCGATCGGGTCCGGGCTCGGCATCCGCAACCCGCACAACTTCGAGCTGATCGTGGAGCGGGCCGGGGTGCCGGTGATCCTGGACGCGGGGGCGGGGACCGCGTCGGACGCGGTGCTGGCGATGGAGCTGGGGTGCGCGGGGGTGATGCTCGCCTCGGCGGTGACGCGGGCGCAGGAGCCGGTGCTGATGGCGGAGGCGATGCGGCACGGCGTGGAGGCGGGCCGTCTCGCGTACCGCGCGGGGCGCATCCCCCGCCGCCACTTCGCGCAGGCGTCGTCGCCGGGCGAGGGCCTGGCCCGGCTGGATCCGGAGCGGCCGGCGTTCTGAGGGGAGTGCGATAGGTGCGGGTGCGTCGCGGCTGGTCGCGCCCGCGCGGCCGCGCCCCTGAAGGGGCGCGGCCGTCACAGCTCGGCTTCAGAACGGCGGCAGCAAGTACATCCACGCCCGACCTGTCCCTACCGGCTCGTAGACTCCCTCCGTGGACACGACCCTCCAGGACCCCCTCGTCGGGCAGCTGCTCGACGGCCGCTACCGCGTCGAGGCACGCATCGCCGTCGGCGGGATGGCCACGGTCTACCGGGCCGTGGACACCCGCCTCGACCGGGTGCTCGCGCTCAAGGTGATGCACCCCTCGCTGGCCGCGGACGACTCCTTCGTCGAGCGGTTCATCCGCGAGGCCAAGTCGGTGGCCCGCCTCGCACACCCCAATGTGGTGGGCGTCTTCGACCAGGGCACCGACGGCAGCTACGTCTACCTGGCGATGGAGTACATCGCGGGCTGCACCCTGCGCGACGTGCTGCGCGAGCGCGGCGCGCTCCAGCCGCGGGCCGCGCTCGACATCCTGGAGCCCGTGCTGGCCGCCCTCGGCGCCGCGCACCGGGCCGGGTTCGTGCACCGCGACATGAAGCCGGAGAACGTCCTGATAGGGGACGACGGCCGGGTGAAGGTCGCCGACTTCGGTCTCGTACGCGCCGTGGACACGGTCACCAGCACGACGGGGTCCGTCCTCGGTACGGTCTCCTACCTCGCCCCCGAGCAGATCGAGCACGGCACCGCCGACACCCGCGCCGACGTGTACGCCTGTGGCGTGGTCCTGTACGAGATGCTCACCGGCAGCAAGCCGCACTCCGGCGGCACTCCCGCCCAGGTGCTCTACAAGCACCTCAATGAGGACGTGCCGGCGCCGTCCGCCGCCGTGCCGGGGCTGGCCCCGGCCCTCGACGAGCTGGTGGCGAGCGCGACGGCGCGCCACCCGCAGGCCCGCCCGTTCGACGCGGTCGAGCTGCTGGGGCAGGCGCGGACCGCGCGGTCCGCTCTGGACGATGCCCAGCTGGACGTCGTACCTCCGCGGGCGCAGGAGAACGTGAGCACCGGTCCCGAGGAGCGGACCAGTGTCATCCCGCGGACCCTGCCCACCGAGCAGCACACGAGCCGGCTGCGGATGCCGCTGCCGGAGGAGCCCGAGCCCGCGGGGCAACGGCGGCGGTGGCCGATGTCCTCGCGGCGCGGCCTGGTGGGGCTGGTGACCGCCGTCCTGCTGGTGCTCGGTCTGGGCACCGGGGTCTGGTACATCAACTCCGGGCAGTTCACGCAGGTGCCGCGGCTGCTCAGCCAGCCCGAGAAGGAGGCCCGCAAGAAGCTGGACGCCGCCGGCCTCGACCTGAAGGGCGTGGAACGGAAGTTCAGCGACACCGTCGCGCGCGGCGCCGTCATGGACAGCGACCCGGCGCCCGGCGAGCGGATCCGCACCAACGGCTCGGTGACGCTGGTCCTCTCGCGCGGCCCCGAGATCGTGAAGGTCCCCGACCTCACGAGGATGCCGCTGGCGAAGGCCAGGGGCGAGCTGAAGGACGCGGGGCTCGCGCCGGGCGTCGTCACCAGGGCGTTCAGTGCGGACGTCCCGCGGGGCGCGGTGATCAGCACGGACCCGGCGGCCGGCACCGGCCGGTCGCCGGACTCCGCGGTGGCGATGGTGGTCAGCAAGGGGGCCCCGGTGGACATGCCGTCGGTGACCGGGCAGAGCGTCGAGGACGCCAGGAGCAGGCTCGAAGGTCTCGGCCTGAAGGTCGACGTCGCGCCGGGGCAGGTCAACTCCCCTGCGGAGGCGGGCAAGGTGGGCCGCCAGTCGGTGGCCGTCGGCACCCGGCTCGGCGAGGGCGAGCGCGTCACGCTCACCGTCTCCAAGGGGCCCCGGATGATCTCGGTGCCCGACGTGCTCGGCAAGGAGCGCGACGAAGCGAGCCGCATCCTCAAAGAGGCGGGCTTCGAGGTCGAGGTGGAGCGGCCGTTCCTGTCCTTCAGCAAGGTGATCGACAAGCAGTCGGTGGCCGGTGGGGAGCAGGCCCCCGAGGGCAGCAGGATCACCATCTCGACGAAGGTCCTGTAGCGAGGGGGCCCTGCGGTCCTGTGGCGAGAGCACAGCGGTCCTGTAGCGAGGGGCTCCGCGGCGGTACGGCATCCTGGAGGGTGATGAGCACCGCAGATACCCCCACCCAGTTCCCCGTCGGCCTCCCGGCGTCCCGCAACCCCGTCGGCGGTCACATCCCCGTCGCGGGCGGCCTCGCCAAGGTCGGCCTGCCGTACGCCCGCGAGATGGGCGCCGAGGCCGTCCAGGTCTTCGTCGCCAACCCGCGCGGCTGGGCGACCCCGGCCGGGAACCCGGCGCAGGACGAGCAGTTCCGGGCCGCCTGCGCCCAGGAGCGGATCCCGGCGTACGTCCACGCCCCGTACCTGATCAACTTCGGTTCGCACACCGAGGCGACCGTCGAGAAGTCCGTGGAATCGCTGCGGCATTCGCTGCGCAGGGCCCGCGACATCGGCGCCCTCGGGGTCGTCGTGCACACCGGTTCGGCGACCGGCGGGCGGCCCCGCACGGAGGCTCTCGCGCAGGTCCGCACGCACCTGCTGCCGCTGCTCGACGAGCTGACCCACGACGACGACCCGTACCTCCTGCTGGAGTCGACGGCCGGCCAGGGCTTCTCGCTCTGCTCGCGGACCTGGGACTTCGGCCCGTACTTCGCGGCGCTGGACTCGCATCCCAAGCTGGGCGTCTGTCTCGACACCTGCCACATCTTCGCTGCGGGGCACGACCTGGCCGGTCCCGGCGGCATGAAGCAGACCCTCGACCTGCTGGTGGACACCGTGGGCGAGGGCCGCCTCAAGCTGATCCACGCCAACGACTCCAAGGACGTCACCGGCGCGCACAAGGACCGTCACGAGAACATCGGCGCAGGTCACATCGGTGAGGACCCGTTCCGCGAGCTGTTCTCGCACCCGGCGACCGAGGGGGTGCCGCTGGTGATCGAGACGCCCGGCGGCAAGGAGGGGCATGCCGCGGACGTGGCCCGACTGAAGGAGCTGCGCGCGTTCTGAGGCCTCCCGAGCACCCTTGAGGAATACCCTAGGGGGGTATACGGTTCCTGTCATCGACAGGAACCGCCATCCGAGTTGGGGGCACACCGTGCAGCACCACGAGGCTCACACGCACCACAGGCACGACGCGGGCGACAGCAGCGGCACCGGGGGCACCAAGGGCGCCAAGGTCACCTGGGGCGCCGCCGCGCAGGCCACCCTGCACTGCCTCACCGGGTGCGCCATCGGCGAGGTGCTCGGCATGGTGATCGGCACCGCGCTCGGCTGGGGCAACGCAGCGACGATGATCCTGGCGATCGTGCTGGCGTTCTTCTTCGGTTACGCGCTGACGCTGCGCGGCATCCTCAGGGCGGGCGTGGACTTCCGTACCGCCTTCAAGGTCGCCCTCGCTGCCGACACCCTGTCGATCGCCGTGATGGAGCTGATCGACAACGGGGTGATCGTCTTCTGGCCGGGCGCGATGGACGCCCATCTGTCGGACGGCGTCTTCTGGGGCGTGCTCGCGGCGGCCCTCGCGATCGCCTTCGTGGTCACCACACCCGTCAACAAGTGGATGATCGGCCGCGGCAAGGGGCACGCGGTGGTCCACCAGTACCACCACTGAGCACCCGCGGAAGAGAGCGGCCTCAAAGAGGCGGCGCCGCAGCGGAAGAGAGCGGCCTCAAAGAGGCGGCCCCGCAGCTACAGCTCGGGGCCGTCCCCCGGCTCCTCCTGGTACGAGTACCGCTGCTCGCGCCAGGGGTCGCCGATGTTGTGGTAGCCGCGCTCCTCCCAGAAGCCGCGGCGGTCGGCCGTCATGTACTCGATGCCGCGGACCCACTTGGGGCCCTTCCAGGCGTACAGGTGCGGCACGACCAGGCGCAGCGGGAAGCCGTGCTCGGCGGTGAGCAGATCGTCGCCCTTGTGCGTGGCGAGGATGGTGCGCTCGGAGGTGAAGTCCTCGATGCGGACGTTGGCGCTGTAGCCGTACTCGGCCCAGACCATGACGTGCGTGACGGTCGGGGCCGGCGGGGCGAGTTCCAGGACCGTACGGGCGGCCACACCACCCCATTCGGCCCCCAGCATGCTGAATTTCGTCACGCAGTGCAGATCGGCGACGACCGTCGAGAACGGAAGTGCGGAGAACTCCTCGTGGGTCCAGCAGTGCTTCTCGCCGTCCGCGGTGGCGCCGAAGACGCGGAACTCCCAGCGTTCGGGCTTGAATTTGGGGACGGGCCCGTAGTGAGTGACCGGCCAGCCGCGCTGCAGCCGTTGTCCCGGCGGAAGCTCGGAGTGCTCGATTTCGCGGTGTTCCCGGCTTTCCGGCTGACCCATGCCTCCATGGTGACAGACAGCGGAGGGTGGTCATGACCGGGTCTGGGCCGATTCGGGCAACTCCTACTAAGCATGCACTTACTGGACGGGCCCGGAGCGGCGGTGCAAGGATGCGCGCAATCTGCCCGGCCACACCCCTGGAAGGAGCCCCAGCGATGCAGGGCGACCCCGAGGTCATTGAATTTCTCAACGAGCAGCTGACCGCCGAACTGACGGCGATCAACCAGTACTTCCTCCACGCGAAGATGCAGGAGAACTTCGGCTGGACGAAGCTCGCCGCCTACACGCGGTCGGAGTCGTTCGACGAGATGAAGCACGCGGAGCTTCTGACCGACCGCATCCTGTTCCTGGACGGCCTGCCCAACTACCAGCGGCTCTTCCACGTCCGCGTGGGCCAGACCGTCACGGAGATGTTCCAGGCCGACCGGCAGATCGAACTTGAGGCGATCGACCGCCTCAAGCGCGGCGCCGAGGTCATGCGGGGCAAGGGCGACATCACGTCCTGCAAGATCTTCGAGGACATCCTGGCGGACGAGGAGCACCACATCGACTACCTCGACACTCAGCTGGAGCTGGTGGAGAAGCTCGGTGAGGCGCTCTACATCGCCCAGTTGATCGAGCAGCCGAGCGAGGCCTGAGCCTCACTCTCCGAGGTGCCTAGGCGGCCTCTTTGAGGTCCACCTGATCCGCGGCGGCCGTCAGCTCGTGCTTCTCGATGAGGTCACGGCGGGGGCACGCGCCCCGGCCCAGCAGACCCTGGATCGTACGCACGCAGTTTCCGCAGTCCGTGCCGGCCTTGGTGACGGAGGCTATCTGGCGCGGGGTGCACGCTCCGGCGGCGGCGTGGTCCTTGATCTGCCGGTCGGTCACGCCGAAGCAAGAGCAGACGAACACGCGGACACCTCGATCCCTCAGCCAGGCCGGTCCATGGTCAGGTAAACCTAACCTTACCCGGCGGGCTCTGCTCGTAAAAGCCTTTCGCGGCATACGACTGTGGGGCACGGATCACATCGATCCGTGCCCCACAGTCGTACGTACGAAGGAGACCTACTGGTCGCGGTACATCTCCGCCACCAGGAACGCCAGGTCGAGCGACTGGCTGCGGTTCAGCCGCGGGTCGCAGGCCGTCTCGTAGCGCTGGTGCAGGTCGTCGACGAAGATCTCGTCGCCGCCGCCCACGCACTCGGTGACATCGTCACCGGTGAGCTCGACGTGGATGCCGCCCGGGTGGGTGCCGAGGCCCTTGTGGACCTCGAAGAAGCCCTTGACCTCGTCGAGCACGTCGTCGAAGCGGCGGGTCTTGTGGCCGGATGCGGCCTCGTAGGTGTTGCCGTGCATCGGGTCGGTGATCCAGGCGACGGTGGCGCCGGATGCGGTGACCTTCTCGACCAGCTCGGGCAGCTTGTCGCGGACCTTGTCGGCGCCCATGCGGACGATGAAGGTCAGCCGGCCGGGCTCGCGGTCCGGGTCCAGCCTGTCGATGTAGCCGAGCGCCTCGTCGACCGTGGTCGTCGGGCCGAGCTTGATGCCGATCGGGTTGCGGATCTTCGACGCGAACTCGATGTGCGCGCCGTCCATCTGCCGGGTGCGCTCGCCGATCCAGACCATGTGGCCCGAGGTGTCGTAGAGGTTGCCGGTGCGGGAGTCCACGCGGGTCAGCGCGGCCTCGTAGTCCAGCAGCAGCGCCTCGTGCGAGGCGTAGAACTCCACCGTGCGGAACTCGGCCGGGTCGGTCCCGGCGGCCTTCATGAAGTTCAGCGCGTTGTCGATCTCGCGGGCGAGCTGCTCGTAGCGCTGGCCGGACGGCGAGGACTTCACGAAGTCCTGGTTCCAGGCGTGCACCTGGCGCAGGTCCGCGTAACCGCCGGTGGTGAAGGCGCGCACGAGGTTGAGGGTCGAGGCAGAGGCGTTGTACATCCTCTTGAGGCGCTCGGGGTCCGGGATGCGCGCCTCCTCGGTGAAGGCGAAGCCGTTCACCGAGTCGCCGCGGTACGTCGGCAGGGTCACGCCGTCGCGGGTCTCGGTCCCCTTGGAGCGCGGCTTGCTGTACTGACCCGCGATCCGGCCCACCTTGACGACGGGCACGGACGCGGCGTACGTCAGCACGGCGCCCATCTGGAGGAGCGTCTTGAGCTTGTTGCGGATGTGGTCGGCCGACACGGCGTCGAAGGCTTCGGCGCAGTCACCGCCCTGGAGCAGGAACGCCTCGCCCTTGGCGACGGCTCCCAGTCGGGCGCGCAGCTGGTCGCACTCACCCGCAAAGACGAGCGGCGGATACGATTCGAGGTCCGCGACAGCATCGCGCAGCGCCTCAGCATCGGGGTACTCGGGCTGCTGCGCCGCAGGAAGGTCGCGCCAGGTGTTGCCACCGGTGAGGGTGGTCTTCGCGTTCACGGTCACTCGGCCAGCCTACGGGGTACGACCCGGTGCTCCGCGCCGCGCTCACAAGGTGAGACGTCGGGTCCACGACCAGTGGGCGGGAACGGTCAGCGTGAGCGGGCCGGTGCCGCCTTCGGCGGGAGCGAGCGGGAGTTCCCGTACGAAGGGCCCGACCGCCACCCGCAGGAACAGTTCCCACTCGCCGCTCCCGGCCGGCCCCAGCGGCGCCGACACCGTGAACCGGTCGCCCGGGTGCCGGGTGACCGACAGGCCTTCGAGCACGGTCCGCTCCCCGTCCCGGACCAGCAGCAGGCCCAGCTCCGCCAGGCCCGTACAGCCCGGCAGTGTCACGGCGGCGGTGACGTGCGGGGTGCACAGGGGGCGGCGGGTGACGACGGCTCGGGCGTCCGCGCCCAGCGGGTGGCGGCGGGTGCCGACGTCGAGGTTGAGGTGGTGGTGCGGCAGGGAGGCGTGGACGGCCACCGGGACGACGGGCACCGAACCGCCGCCTGTGAGGTACGGAACGGGGGCGGGCATCGGGTCGGGGGCGCACAGCCACGCGGTACGGGTGAGGCCGCCGGCGGTGACCCGGATCCGTACCGTCCAGATGCCGTCGGCGAGCGGCAGGCGGGGGCCCGCGGCGCGGGCGGGGTCGATCGTGGCCCGGTAGCCGCCGTCGGGGCCGGTCTCGGCGGGCACGGTGATCTCGGTGCCGCCCTCGCCGCCGGTGCGCAGCAGCAGCTGCACCTCTTGAGGCGCCGGTGCGGTGTGCGACAGGGAGGCCGTGCCGGACAGCAGGAGTGCCCCGTCGTCCCAGACCGGGGCCGCCGGGCTCTGCCGGAGCACCACGCGGGAGGCGGGCGGGGCGTCGTGGCCCTCCGGATAGTGGCAGTCGTAGTCGGTGACGGCTGAGGCGGTACGGGGGCCGTCGTCGAGGGGGGTGCGGCGGCGGAGGCTGCAGGGGCCGTCGTCCGCGACGGCGGTCGCGTCGCTGCCCGCACTGCGGCCGTGGACAGTGTCGGCGTCCTCCTTCTCGGCCGTCCTCAAGAGGCGTTCCAGGGCCTCCGGGGCAAGGTGGTGGGTGGGGTCGAGGACGAGCAGGTAGTCGCCGGCGGCGTGCGCCGTGAGCTCTTCCCCGCCGTGCGGGACCACCCGCACCTGGGGGCGGTGCCGCGCGAAATCACCGAGCCAGACGGACGTCCGTGCCGCCGGCCCGCCGTCTCCCGCCGCCGTGTCGACGGCGACCACCTCCAGCTGCTCCTGCCCCAGCGTCTGGGTGAGCAGCGAGCCGAAGCATCTGTCGAGGTGGTGGTGCGCGGTGCCTCCGCGCACGGGAACGATCACACTGACGCGAGGAGCCACAGAGCACACCTTCCGAAGACCGGTCGGCCGTCGCGCCGGTGTCCGCGGGGCCCCCGATCGGAAGTTAAGGCCATGTGCGCCCCCGACAGGAGGGGTTGGGCGCAACTTCTTTCGTCCCGCGGCCGGCCTCGTGCGTGGGGTAGGGTGCGGCACATGTTCGCGACGACTCAGACGACCCAGGTTCAGAACTGGTGGTGGACCGCTCATCCGGCGGCCCACTGATCGCGCGTACATCCACTGACGCACAGGCCGCCCCAGGAGGGCGGCCTTTCTGCATTCCCGGCCGTTCCTCCCGCCCAGGCTCCCCAACGCCCCGGAAGGAACCCCCGATGTCTCCCGTGTCTCCCGTGTCTCCCGCCGACCTGCTGTCCCGTCTGCTCGACGACGCCTGCCCGCCCTTCGCGCTGCTGCGCCGACGCACGCCCGGCCGCGCTCACGACACCGTCGAGGTGCTGATCGGCCCGGTGCACGAGGCCGAGCGGCTCGCGGACCTGCCGGTGGGCGGGGCGGGGCGGCCGGTGCTCGCCCTCGTACCGTTCCGGCAGATCAGGGAGCGCGGCTTCGACGTGCGCGACGACGGGACGCCGCTGAGCGTGCTGGTCGCGGACGAGGTGTACGAACTGCCTCTTGAGGGCGTGCTGGACGCACTGCCCGCGCACGACGTGCGGGTGGAGGGCGGCGGTTTCGACGTCGGCGACGAGGAGTACGCGGGGATCGTCTCCCGGGTCATCGATTCCGAGATCGGCCGGGGCGAGGGCGCGAACTTCGTCATCCGGCGGACGTACACGGGGGAGATCCCGGGGTTCGGCAGGGCCGACGCGCTGGCCCTCTTCCGGCGGCTGCTCGACGGGGAGCGGGGCGCGTACTGGACGTACGTCGTGCACACCGGAAATCAGCAGGGGACCGGAGGGACTTCCCTGGAAGGGCGGGGGTCGCAGACGGGCGGGCGCACGCTGGTGGGCGCGAGCCCGGAGGTGCACGTGCGGATGTCCGGCGGGACGGTCGTGATGAATCCGATCAGCGGCACCTACCGCTACCCGGCCGACGGGCCGACCCCCGACGACCTGCTGGACTTCCTCGCCGACCCGAAGGAGACCGAGGAGCTGTCGATGGTCGTCGACGAGGAGCTCAAGATGATGTGCACCGTCGGCGACATGGGCGGGGTGGTGGTCGGCCCCCGCCTCAAGGAGATGGCCCATCTGGCGCACACGGAGTACGAGTTGCGGGGGCGCAGCTCGCTGGACGTGCGGGAGGTTCTGCGCGAGACGATGTTCGCGGCAACGGTGACGGGCTCGCCCGTGCAGAACGCGTGCCGGGTGATCGAACGCCACGAAGTCGGCGGCCGGGGCTACTACGCGGGCGCCCTGGCCCTCCTGGGCCACGACGCGTCCGGTGCGCAGACCCTCGATTCGCCGATCCTGATCCGTACCGCCGACATCTCCCCCGACGGCCTGCTGCGGGTGCCGGTCGGCGCGACCCTCGTACGGCACTCGGACCCGGCCGGCGAGGTGGCCGAGACGCACGCCAAGGCTGCGGGGGTGCTGACCGCTCTGGGAGTACGCGAGGGACGCCCGCGGGACGAGTCGGCGCGGCCGCTGCTGGCCGACGACGCACGGGTGCGGGCGGCGCTGGACGGGCGACGGGCACAGCTGGCGCCGTTCTGGCTGAGGATGCAGGAGCGCGCCGAGACGCTGTCCGGACATGCGCTGGTGGTGGATGCCGAGGACACCTTCACCGCGATGCTGGCGCACCTGCTGCGCGCGTCGGGTCTTGAGGTGACCGTACGGCGCTACGACGAGCCGGGGCTGCGGGAGGCGGCGCTCGCCCACCCCGGCCCCGTGGTGCTGGGTCCCGGGCCCGGCAATCCGGCGGACGCGGCCGATCCGAAGATGCGGTTCCTGCGGGCGCTGGCGGCGGACCTGCTGAGCGGGCACGCGCGTGGAGGCCTCGCGCACGGGGTGCTCGGGGTGTGCCTGG
This sequence comes from Streptomyces sp. NPDC048442, assembly GCF_040651475.1. Taxonomy (NCBI): domain Bacteria; kingdom Bacillati; phylum Actinomycetota; class Actinomycetes; order Kitasatosporales; family Streptomycetaceae; genus Streptomyces; species Streptomyces sp. NPDC048442. The sequence goes on along the minus strand of NZ_JBEZKB010000005.1, from coordinate 398 downwards.
GGCACGAGCTGATCGCGGCGGAGCTGGGCCTGGAGATCGTACGGAAGCAGGTTCCGTACCAGGGGGCGCAGGAGCGGATCGACCTGTTCGGGCGGCCGGAGACGGTGGGGTTCTACAACAGCTTCACCGCGGTGTGCGACGGGGACCGGGCGGCGGAGCTGCGCGCGCACGGCATCGAGGTGGCCCAGGACGCCGGGTCGGGCGAGGTGCACGCGCTGCGCGGCCCCGGTTTCGCCTCGGTCCAGTTCCACCCGGAGTCGGTGCTGAGTCTGCGGGGCACGGCGGTGGTGACGGAGCTGCTGTGTTCTTTCATGAGGACGCACCTGGTCTGGGACTGGAACGGCACACTGCTCGACGACATCCGCGCGGTCGTCGGGGCGACCAACGCCGCCTTCGAG